>NZ_JBDNGD010000142.1:0-29143 GCF_041689495.1 Halomonas sp.
AGCTCGGCGAGGGTTATCGGCTGGGCGAAGGAGGCATCCTCTGCGAGTCTCGTCCTGCTCGTGACGGAGGCGGCGGCGTCCAGCCACACCGGTCGCTGATGGGGATGCTCGTGCATGGAGAGGGCGGCATTGCGGATCGGACGATAGCCGGTGCAGCGGCATAGGTTGCCGCCCAGGGCGGCCTCCAGACATTGGGGGGTGAGCGGCGAAGGCGCCTGCTGCTGTGCTTCATGGAGGGTAAAGAGTGACATCACGATGCCCGGCGTACAGAAGCCGCATTGACTTCCGTGGCACTCGACCATGGCGGCCTGGGCGGGATGCAGGGCCTCTCCCTGTGCGAGGCCTTCCACGGTGACCAGTGCCCTGCCCTGGAGTTGGTGTGCGGGCGTGATGCAGGCGTTGGCGCTATGGTAGACGAGCTCGCCGGAGGTGCCCGGCTCGCCGATGGCCACGGTACAGGCGCCGCAGTCGCCGGAGGCGCAGCCCTCCTTGGTGCCGGTCAGGCCGAGGGACTCGCGAAGCAGCTCGAGCACGCTGGTGTCGGGCGAGGCTTCGCAGTGGCGAGGCTGACCGTTGAGCAGGAAGTCGATCATCGTCTTGTCTCTGTTGATATCTTGTATCTATGCTATCGTCAGAAGCTGACCAAATGGTCATGGCATATTCAGAATGGTCCATGTCGTAGCGTCTGGCAAGTCGATTTGCACCCTGCAAAGGGGTGGGGCACTATCCTTGGCTTCGACCCGCCATGGTGCACTGAGGTTGTCGATGACAGAGGTCAATGCGCCCTCCGGGCAGGGGGCGAAGGAGCCGGGGGCGAAGGAGAAGAGTGAGGCCAATGGCATGATTCGCCAGCACAACGAGCAGGCGATCCTGGCTGCGGCCGAGCGGGTCTTCGCTCTTTATGGTTATCGCGGCGCAAGTCTCCAGGCCATCGCCGATCGGGCCGGTCTGCCCAAGTCAAATGTGCTCTACTACATGGGCAGCAAACGTGGCCTCTATGTGCGTTTGCTCGAGCGAATGATGGAGCGCTGGAACGCGCTGCTCGATGATATCTCGGTGGAGGATGACCCCGCGGAAGTCCTCGAGGCCTTCATCCGCAGCAAGATGCAGCTGTCCCGGCGCCATCCGGAGGGCTCGCGGCTGTTCGCCGCCGAGATTCTCGGGGGTGCCCCCTTCCTGCAGGAGTACCTGAGCGGCGAGCTGCGCGACTGGGTGCAGAGCCGTGCCGCGGTGTTTCGGGAGTGGGCAGAGCGCGGCCTGATGGATCCAGTCGACCCGATCTTGCTGATCTTCCTGATCTGGTCTTCCACCCAGCACTACGCCGACTTCGAGGCCCAGGTGCTGGGCATCACCGGCCGTGACGAACTCTCCGATTCCGACGTCGAGGAGATCACCGCTTTCCTCACACGGGTGATCCTGAAGGGCTGTGGCATCAGACCCCGCCATGCCTGATCCGATGACACCCCTTCCGGTCGATTCCCGCCTTCTCGCCATCCGTGAGACCCTTGCCAGTCATACCCGAGCACTGCTTGTGGCCGAACCCGGTGCCGGCAAGACCACGCGGGTGCCCCTGGTGCTTCTCGATGAGGCATGGTGTCGGGATGGCCGGCTGTTGTTGCTGGAGCCGCGCCGGGTGGCAGCGCGTCTGGCGGCCGGTTTCATGGCAGAGAGTCTCGGGGAGAAGGTAGGCGAGACGGTGGGCTACCGGATGCGCGGCGAGAGCCGGGTCGGGGCGGCCACCCGCCTCGAGGTGGTCACTCAGGGCGTGCTGACCCGCATGCTCCAGGAGGACCCCATGCTCGAGGGTGTCTCGGGCGTGATCTTCGATGAGTTCCACGAGCGCAGCCTGGAGGCCGACCTGGGGCTCGCCCTGGCCCTCGATGCCCAGCAGGGCCTGCGTGACGACCTGCGCCTGCTGGTGATGTCGGCGACCCTGGACGTCGAGGCCCTGCTCGACGCGCTGGGCGACGACACCCCGGTGATCGACTGCCCGGGGCGCAGCTTTCCTGTCGAGACCACCTATCGCTCTCTGAAAAGCCGTGTCGATAGTGCCCGCCAGCAGGCCGCGGCGGTGCTCGAGGCGCTGGCCGACATTGAGGCGGGCGACGCCCTGGTGATCCTGCCCGGGGTGGGCGAGATTCGCCGCCTGGCCCGCGAGCTGGCGGCTAGGGCCCCACGGCTCGTCATCATGGAGCTGCATGGTCGTCTGCCGCTTGAGGCCCAGCGGCGCGCCCTGAGACCGGACCCCGAGGGCCGGCGGCGGGTGGTGCTGGCTACCGCCATCGCCGAGTCCAGCGTGACCGTGGACGGCGTGCGGCTGGTGATCGACGCGGGCCAGGAGCGGGTGCCGGTCTTCCAGCCGCGTACCGGGCTGACCCGGCTGGAGACCCGACGGGTCAACCGGGCCAGCGCCGACCAGCGCCGTGGGCGTGCCGGTCGCCAGGGCCCGGGGCGCTGCGTCCGGCTGTGGGCCGAGGAGCAACCGCTGATCCCCCACGGCGAGCCGGAGATCCGCCAGGCAGACCTGGCGCCGCTGGCCTTCGAACTGGCCCGCTGGGGCATCATCGACCCGGACCGTCTGGCCTGGGTGACGTCCCCTCCCGACGCACCCCTGGCGGCCGGGCGTGATCTGCTGATCCGTCTCGGCGTACTGGATTCGGACTTCCATCTCACCGCGTTGGGAAGCAGCTGCGTGCGCTGGCCGACCCATCCCCGCCTGGCGGTGATGATGGAACGCGCTGTCGCTCTCGATGCCAGGCCGCTGGCCTGCGCCCTGGTGGCCGCCCTGGAGGGGCGTGATCTCGATCAGGAGCGCGACCTGGAGCGTGCGCTGGCGTCGCGGCTGGCCTCGCCCCGGGATCATCGCCAGTGGCATCAGGAGGCCCGACGCCTCGCCCGGATCGCCGGCGATGGCCTGGAAGTGGCGAGCCTGGCGCCGCTGGGCGAGCTGCTGGCGCTGGCCTACCCCGAGCGCATCGGGCAGCGTATCGAACCCGGACGCTTCCGCCTGGCGGGTGGGACCCTGGCCACGCTGCCCGAGGCACATCCCTTGGCCCATGTGCCACTGCTGGTGGCCGCCGAGCTCGACGGCGAGGCGAGTGGCGCCCGTATCTTTCGTGCCGTGGCCCTCGACCCGGAACGCCTGGAAGCGCTCTACCCGCAGACCCGCGAGTGGCGGGCGAGCCTCGAGTGGTCCGACGCCCAGGGCCGGATGATCGGCGAGCAGGTGAGAGGACTCGACGCCGTAGTGCTCGAGCGCCGCCCGCTTGGCCAGCTGCCGCCGGAGGCGGTGCGCTCGGCGCTGCTGGCGGCCCTGCGGCGTCGTGAACGGCTGCCCTTCGATGACGACGCCGAGCAGCTTCGCGGTCGGGTGGCGCTGCTGCGTAGTGAGCTGAATAGTGAGCTGAATAGTGAGCTGGGTCAGGCATGGCCGGACTGGTCGCTGTCGGCACTGCTCGCGACTCTGGAGCATTGGCTCGCGCCCTACCTGGACGGCGTGAGCCGCCTCGAGGCGGTGGAGAAGCTGCCGCTGGCGCGCATTCTGCTGGATTCACTGGACTGGCCGCTACGCTCGCGTCTCGAGGAGCTGGCGCCGCCGCGCCTGGCGGTGCCCAGTGGCTCGAGCCATCGTCTGGACTATCGTCCCTGCCTGGAGGGCAAGCCGCCGGTGCTGGCGGTCAAGTTGCAGGAGTGTTTCGGTTGGCAGGCATCGCCGCGCGTGGCCGAGGGGCGTGCACCGGTGCTGCTGCACCTGCTTTCCCCGGCGCGTCGTCCGCTGCAGGTCACCGGCGATCTCGCCAGCTTCTGGGCCAACGGCTACCCGGAGGTGCGCCGCGAGATGCGCGGCCGCTACCCCAAACACCCCTGGCCGGAGGATCCTTTCTCCGCCGAGGCGACCGCGAGTACCAAGCGACGGGGTTAGCAGGCTGTCGGACTTGACGCTTATCTACTGCGAAACCCGGGTTTCCGGCCAATTTCATTCGATTTGATTCGTTAATCGGCGCAGCGCTGGCCATCGTCAACACCCTGATGTGGGCCCGTGAGGCCGGCACCATCGAGTACGGCGAGTGGCAGACCAGCGTGCGTACCGAGGGCACCACCGACGCCGTGTTCTCCTTCACGAGAAAGGTCGTCCAGGCGATCGGCGGCGCGGCGGCGGCCGCACCAGAGCCGACCGCGTGATCGACCGGACCTCACCCACCACCGACCCCACCTACCAGGAGCGATCACGATGACCGAGCCCACCTCCCAGCCCGTCGCCGATGTCGGCGTCATCGGCCTCGCCGTGATGGGCAGCAACCTCGCCCGGAACCTCGCCCGACACGGACACGTCGTCGCGGTCCACAACCGTTCGACCGGGCGGATCGATGCGCTCCTCGACAACCACGGCGACGAAGGCACCTTTGTCGCCGCACCGACGCTGAAGGAACTGGTCGCGAGCCTGTCGACGCCCCGGCGCATCATCTCCATGGTCCAGGCCGGCGGCCCCACCGACGCGGTGATCGACTCACTGGTGCCGCTGCTCGAGGAGGGCGACATCGTCGTCGACGGCGGCAACGCCCATTACGAGGACACCCGCCGCCGTGAGGCGGCGCTCAAGGACGCCGGGCTGCACTTCGTCGGTGCGGGCATCTCCGGTGGGGAGGAGGGGGCACTCAACGGCCCGAGCATCATGCCGGGCGGGTCCCCAGAGGCCTACGAGGCCCTCGGTCCCCTGCTCGAGGACATCGCCGCGAAGGTCGACGGTGAGCCCTGCGCCACCTACATCGGTCCCGACGGTGCGGGTCACTTCGTGAAGATGGTGCACAACGGCATCGAGTACGCCGACATGCAGTTCATCGCGGAGGCGTACGACATCCTGGTGGCCGCCGGGTTGGACGCGCCACGCATCGCCCAGGTCTTCCGTGACTGGAACACCGGCGACCTCGACTCGTACCTGATCGAGATCACGGCCGAGGTCCTCGACCACGTCGACGCCGCAACCGGCCGGCCGCTGGTGGAGGTCGTCGCCGATGCCACCGAGCAGAAGGGGACCGGCCGCTGGACGGTCCAGATCGCTCTCGAGCTCGGCGTCCCGGTCGGCACGATCGCCGCGTCGGTGTTCGCTCGCTCCACCTCCGGCCACGAGTCGCTGCGCACGGCCGCAGCCGGCACCCTGCGCGGCCCCGATGGCGGTGAGGTGGACGACGTCGAGGGGTTGATCGACGACGTGCGCCAGGCCCTGTGGGCCTCCAAGGTGGTGGCCTACGCCCAGGGTCTCGACATGATCCAGACCGCCTCGGACACGTTCGGGTGGGACGTCGACCTCGGTGCCGTGGCACGGATCTGGCGCGGTGGCTGCATCATCCGGGCACGGCTGCTCGAACGGATCCGCCAGGTCTACGCCGGCGGTGGGCTGCCGAGCCTGCTGGTCGACCCCGGTCTCGTGACCGAACTCGGAGAGGCTCAGGACGGCTGGCGCCGGGCGGTTGTCCACGCTACGACCGCCGGGATCCCCGTCACCGGGTTCGCCGAGGCACTCGGGTACTACGACACCGCCCGCCGGGAGCGGCTGCCCGCCGCCCTGTTGCAGGAACTGCGCGACTACTTCGGTGCGCACACCTACCGTCGCACCGACCGGGAGGGCAGCTTCCACACCAACTGGTCCACCGACCGCACCGAGCAGGAGCTCTGAACGAGTGACGATTCCGCTCCCTCCGAGCTGCCGCGACCAGGACCGGGCAGCAGCCGCCGCCCACGGATAGCGCGCTATCCGCCTCATCAGATCGATAAACTTGGCTCGAAATCCGTATTTCTCGCGACGATCGGTCAAATCCGACAGCCTGCTAGCTCATTCTCAGACCGGCTGGCGCATCAGCCTCAGCGGGCCTCGGCGCGGTCCTTCCGGTCCTCGCTGGCGTCTTCGATCGCGTCATGTCGGCCATGGAAGCGGCGCAGCACCCATTTCTCCAGTTCTATCACCAGGAAGATCGCCACTCTGACGGCCAGGATCGCCGCCCAGTGGCCGAGCCCCAGGGCGGTGCTGCCGAACACCAGTTGCATGAAGGGCAGGTAGGTCCACGCGAGTTGCAGGGCCATCACCAGGGCGATGGCGATCCACACCGGGCGGCTGCCGAACAGCCCCTCCAGGGAGAGCGAGCCGCTGGTCAGGTAACGGCTGTTGATCAGGTAGGCCGCGCAGCCGGTGACCAGCATGTTGACCGCACCGGAGCGGGCCAGCTCGATGTTGGCGTCCTGGCCGTTGAAGATCCACGAGAAGACCCCGAACACCCCGAGCAGCAGCAGCACCGAGACGAACACCACCCGCCACAGCAGGAAGAGGTCGAGCAGTGGTGCAGTGGAGTCCCGGGGGCGACGACGCATCAGGTCACGCTCGCCGGCCTCGAAGGCGAGTGCCATGCCCAGGGTCACCGCCACTACCATGTTGACCCACAGTGCCTGCAGCGGAGTGACCGGGAGCAGGCTGCCGGTCAGCACGGCGATCATGATCGCCAGGCCCTGGGCGCCGTTGGTGGGCAGCAGGAAGGTGATGGTCTTGCGGATGTTGTCGTAGACCTTGCGGCCCTCGCGGATGGCGCGAACGATGGTGGCGAAGTTGTCGTCGGCGAGCACCATCTCGGCGGCCTCCTTGGCGGCCTCGGTGCCCTGGATGCCCATGGCCACGCCCACGTCGGCGCGTTTCAGCGCCGGACCATCGTTGACCCCGTCACCCGTCATGGCACAGATGCCGCCTCGCGCCTGCATGGCGGTGACCAGGCGCAGCTTGTGCTCGGGGGAGGCGCGGGCATAGACATCCACGTCGAGGATGACCTCTTCGAGCTCGGCGTCCGACATGGCCTCGATCTCCCGTCCGGTGATCGCCCGCTCGGTGTGCTTGAAGCCCAGCTGCTTCGCGATGGCCCGGGCGGTGATGGCATGGTCGCCGGTCACCATCACCGGACGGATGCCTGCCGTGAGGCAGTCCTTCACCGCCTCGATGGCCTCGTCCCGGGGCGGGTCGAGCAGACCCACCAGGCCCAGCAGCACCAGGCCATCTTCGGCATTCTCGTCGTTCAGGTCGGTGATGCCGTCGGCGCGCTTCTCGGCAAGGGCCAGCACCCGCAGGCCACGTTCGGAGAGGGCATGGATGTGCGCCTCCCATTCGCCGGGATCGAGGTCGGCCTCACCCGACGCGGTGCGTACCCGGTGGCACATCTCCAGCAGCCGGTCCGGTGCGCCCTTGACCAGCAGGTACGCCTCGCCGTCCATCTCGTGGAGGGTGGCCATGTACTTGCGTTCGGACTCGAAGGGGATGGCGTCATGACGGTCGTGGTTACCGCGCAGTTCGCCGGCCTCGAGGCCGGCCTTGGCGGCGGCTACCACCAGGGCGCCCTCGGTAGGGTCGCCGTGGATCTGCCAGCGGCCCTCGTTCCGGGCGAGCTCGGCGTTGTTGCACAGCACGCCGACCTTCAGGAAGTGGCGCAGGGCAGGGTGGTCGTCGAGGTCGAGGGGCTCTTCGAGCGGCTCGCCATCGCGCACTCGATGGAACGCGCCTTCGGGCGCGAAGCCCGTGCCATCGATACGGACTTCGCCCTCGTGCAGGCAGACCGCACGGGCGGTCATCTCGTTACGCGTCAGCGTGCCGGTCTTGTCGGAGAAGATGGTGGAGATCGAGCCCAGGGTCTCCACCGCGGGCAGGCGGCGGATGATGGCGCTCTGTCGGGCCATGGACCAGCACGCCGAAGGCCGCGGTGAGTACCGCCGCCGCCATGATGAAGATCGCCAGCACCCGCCCGGCGCGGTCGAGCTGCTGCAGCAAGGGCGTCCTGAGCGTCTCGACCCCGCGCAGCAGCTCGGAGATGCGGCCGATCTCGGTGTGCTCGCCGGTCTCTACCACCAGCCCCCGGGCGTTGCCCTGGACCACTAGGGTACCGGCGTAGGCCATGCAGGCACGCTCGGCCAGGTCGGTTGCCTCCGCCACGGCGGTGACCGCCTTGTCCACCGGGGTGGACTCCCCGGTCAGCGCCGCCTCCTCGTCGCGCAGCCGCTTCGCCTCGAGTAGACGCAGGTCGGCGGGCACCCGGTCGCCACTCTCCACCAGCACGATGTCACCGGGCACCAGCTGTTCGGCCGGGATCTCGCATCGCCGACCATCGCGCACTACCTGGGCCCGGGGCGAGAGCATGTTGCGGATGCTGTTGAGGGCTTGCTCGGCCTTGCCCTCCTGGATGAAGCCGATCAGCGCGATGATCAGTACTACGCCGGAGATGGCGATGGCGTCCAGGGTATGGCCGAGGCCGAGGCTCGCCGCGGCAGCGGCCAGCAGGATCAGTATCAGGATGTTGTTGAATTGCTCCAGCAGGCGCTTCCAGGCAGGCCGGCCCCGGGCCTGCTGCAGCTGGTTCGGGCCGTGGTCGGCCAGCCGGCGCTCGGCCTCCGCGCTGTCAAGCCCTTCGGCGCGGCTCTCGAGGCGCTTTATGGCCTCTTCCGTCGAGAGGGCGTGCCAGTCGACGGGTTCGTTCAGGGGGTGGTCGGTCATCCTTTTCCTCCGCGAGGTCAAGAACCCAAGGAGTACCACATAGCATGTTGCACTGCAGTGATCCAGGGCAAGCCGGGGTGCAAGTCCTCATGAAATCGATACACTTGGCTACGGCTGTCGCCCGAACGCAGCAGACCCACTCACTTTGCTGGTAGTGACCTCATGTCCCTGACGCCTTCTACGCGCATCAATAAATACATCAGTGAAAGCGGGCTCTGCTCCCGACGGGAGGCGGATCGGTACATCGAACAAGGCAACGTCCATATCGACGGCAGGAGAGCCAGCCGCGGTGATCAAGTGTTCCCGGGCAGTGTGGTCAAGGTCAACGGCCGGGTCGTCGAGCCCCTGGCGCTGGAAGCAGAGGACCTGGTTTTCATCGCGCTCAACAAGCCGGTGGGCATCGTCAGCACCACGGAGCCCGGCGAGAAGGCCAATATCGTTGACTTCGTCAAGCACGGCGCGCGGATCTTTCCCATCGGTCGCCTGGACAAGGATTCCCAGGGGCTGATTTTCCTGACCAACAACGGCGACCTGGTCAACCGCATCCTGCGGGCGAGCAACCATCACGAGAAGGAGTATCGTGTCACCGTCAACAAGCCGATCACTGATGACTTCATCGCCGGTATGGGCGGGGGTGTGCCGATTCTCGGGGAGGTTACCCGCAAGTGCCGTGTGGTCAAGGAGTCCCGGTTCGTCTTCAACATCACCCTGGTGCAGGGGCTGAACCGCCAGATCCGCCGCATGTGCGAGGTGTTCGGCTACGACGTCGTGAAGCTCGAGCGGATACGCATCATGAATGTGTCGCTCAAGGGGCTGGCCCCTGGGGACTGGCGTGACCTGACGGCAAAAGAGGTGGCGACGATCCTCTCCCTGACGGAGCACTCCGCCTCCGAGGCCGAGGGCACCGGCCGTCGGTCGGCACGTCGCCAGGGCGGCAAGGTCGCCAAGGTCGGCACCGGCAAGCCAGGGTCTCAGAAGCGCGGCACCCCTCGCCGTGGCGAGGGCGGCAAGCCCGCCACCGGGAAGACAGCCAGGCACAAGGCGGGCGGCAAGGACGCGACTGGCAAGGCCCACAGCGCCAAGCCGGTGTCGGCCGGCAAGGCGTCCAGATCCCAGAAGCCGGGGGCCAAGCCGGCGAAAGGGGGCCGCCCGAAGGCCGGTGGCCCGTCCCGCAAGCCCCGGGGCAGGAAGTAGCCACCTCCCGCCGCGTCAGCCATTAGGAGCACCATGAACGACACACGCCTGCAGAGCCCCGCCGCGGCTCGCAATCGACAGCCGATCCTCGAGGTCCTTGAGCAGGTACTGCCCGAACGTGCCCGGGTGCTGGAGGTAGCCAGCGGCAGCGGCGAGCACGCCGTGCATCTTGCCGGCGCAAGGCCCGGTTGGACCTGGCAGCCCAGCGACCCTCATCCCCGAGCGCTGGCCTCCATCGCCGCCTGGCGCGAAGCCGCGGGCCTGACCAACCTGCGCGAGCCCCTGCGGCTGGATGTGACCGGCAACTGGCCGGCGGAGCCCTTCGATGCCTTGGTGGCGATCAACCTGCTGCATATCTCGGCCTGGGCGGTCACCGAGACGCTGATGGCGGGGGCCGGAGCCTCTCTGGTGTCCGGTGGAGTGCTCTACCTATATGGGCCGTTCAGGCGGGAAGGTCGCCATACGTCACCCACCAATGCGGCCTTCGATGCGGACCTCCGGACCCGTGACCCGCGCTGGGGCATCCGTGACCTTGAGGCAGTGACGGCCGAGGCCGAGCGGTGCGGCCTCGGCCTCGAGCGGGTGGTGGCCATGCCCGCCAACAACCTCAGCGTGGTGTTTCACCGCTCATGCCAATAGCACCCGACAGCCTGCTAGGTCATGTATAGCTTAGCGAACCCCTCTCGGCATCTGTCTTATGCGGCTATTTCGGGGCAGGTCATTGAAGCGCCTCCTCGAGAATCTTCAGTCGTCCGGGGACCAGGGCGTCCTCCACGGCGGTGATGCGCAGCACATGGCCAAGGTCCGGGTGAGCGGGGCGGGCGATCAGTTTGCCCTCGTCGAGCAGCGTCTTGTGTATCCGGCCGGCCAGATCAGCGTTCGGCAGCCGGATGCCAACGAAGTTGGTGGCGCTGGGAAGCACGTCGGCGCCCAATTTTCGGAAGTGTGTGGCCAGGTGTTCGCGACGCTCCCGCACCGCGGCCACGTGAGCACGCACCTCGTCGGGGTAATCCAGCACCACTTCGGCGGCGGCCTGGGTCAGGGTCGAGACCGCGTAGTGGATGCGTACCTTCATCATCATCGCCAGGGTTTCGGGTTCGGCGATGGCATAGCCGATGCGCAAACCGGCCAGGCCATGGGCCTTGGAGAGGGTGCGCAGGCGCATCACCCCGGGCAGCACCTCCCGGGCGAAGGGAGTGTCGGCATCCTCCCGGAAGTCGTGGTAGGCCTCGTCGAGTAGCAGCCAGCAGTCCTCGGGGAGCGCGCGGCGCAGGCGGCGGATGGCTTCGTTGTCGTGCAGGTGGCCGCTGGGATTGTCGGGGTTGGCCAGATAGACCAGACGGGCGTTCTCGTCATGGGCGGCGCGGGCCAGGGCGTCGAGGTCCGGTGCCAGTCGGCCGGGTGCCTCCTCGTAGGGCACCTCGACCAGCCGGCAGCCCTGACCCCGGGCAAAGTAGCCGAAGGTGGGATAGGTGCCGGCGGTGCCGATCACTGCGCGCCCCGGCTCGGCCACGGTGCGCAGGGCCAGCGCGATCAGGCTGTCGGCGCCGGCGTCGACCAGCAAGGCGTCCAGCGGGATGCCTTGCTGATCGTGAAGCCGCTGGCGGATACCCAGGGCCTCGGCGTCGCCGTAGCTGTAGACATGGTCGGTCATGGCATCGCCGAAGTGCTCGCGCAGGGCACGGTGGGGCATGTCCAGCCCCTCGTTCGAGCCCAACTGATGGGGGATCTTGCGACCCAGCCGGCGTTCCAGCACGCGAACGCCTGGGAAAGGGTTGGTGGGGCCGTCGCCGTTCAGGTGGTCGGGGAAACGGGGCATCGCAAACTCCCAGTCAAGTGTGGTCGATAGGTCTCGAGATCCTCAGCGGCATGCTGTCACTATCGACGGTGATCAACAGGCCGAGTTTGAGAACATCGAGGGGAATTGTTCGTTCATGTGCCATGGACATCGGTCAGCTTCTGTCAGCTTCCTTGAGTCCGGGTCATCATCAAGCAGGATACGAGCATGAGGCATCCGTCCTTGATCGTGGAATTGACCGTGGTGATCCAGTGACGCCTGAACCCTGGCAACTCGGGTGAGTCTCACCCATGAATTCCAATGGAGATTGACATGATCGCGAAGTTGCAACGTTTCTTCCAGCAGGCGTTAGCCGATCCCGATGCGTCAAGTGGTTCCGAGCCTACCCTGGAGCTGGCGACGGCGGCGCTGCTCTGCGAGGTGGTCCGTGCCGACTACCAGTACGACGAACGCGAGATGCAATTGCTCCGTGCTCAGCTGAAATGGCGTTTCGCGCTGACGGAAGATGCCCTCGACGAACTCATGGAACTGGCTCGGGAAGAGGCGGACTCGGCGGTTGATCACTATCAGTTCGTGAGCCTGATCAAGGAGCATTATGCATACGAGCAGCGCTGTGAACTGGTGCGGTTGATGTGGATGCTGGCGCTGGCCGATGGCGAGCATCACCCTCTGGAAGAACATCGCATTCGTCGCCTGTCGGATCTTCTCCACATCAGTCACTCCGACTTCATTCGGACCAAGCTCCAGGCCCGGGACAGTCAGGCCGTGGACAGTTGACCTTACCAGAAGGTAAAGTGGCGTCTTCTTTTATCCTTTTATCAAGCATGAATTCAGGCCATGATGTTCGGATATGACATGAACTCGGGGGACGAAGTCGATGCTGGGGACAGATCCACAGTCACTGCATGAGCCAGTGAGCGCTGTTCGGCAAGGAGAGGCAGGCGCGTCGCCTGGGCTGATCAATCATCACTACTGGATGCCCTTCAGTGCCAATCGCGACTTCCGCGTCAACCCGAGGAACATCGTAGCTGCCGAGGGGCGTTACTTCATCGATGACAAGGGGCGACGCCTCTTCGATTCATTGTCGGGCCTCTGGACATGCGGTGCAGGGCACAACCGCGTCGAGATCCAGCAAGCGGTGGCGGCTCAGCTGGGTACCCTGGATTTTGCCCCCGGCTTCCAGCTCGGCCATCCTCTGGCTTTCCGGTTGTCCGAGAGGGTGGCCAACCTCATGCCCGCTGGGCTCGAGCACGTCTTTTTCACCAACTCCGGCTCCGACGCCGCCGATACCGCGGTCAAGATGGCCAGGGCCTACTGGCGACTCAAGGGACGGCCGGAGAAGACCCGACTGATAGGGCGTGCCAAGGGCTATCACGGTGTCAATGTCGGCGGGACCAGCCTCGGCGGGATCGGCGGCAACCGAAAACACTATGGCCAACTCCTGGACGTCACCCACCTGCCGCATACCCTGCAGCCCCACCTCGCCTTCACTCGCGGCCAGGCCGAAACCGGGGTTGAGCTGGCCGAGGCTCTGCTTGACCAGATTGCTCTGCACGACGCCTCCAATATCGCTGCGGTGATCGTCGAGCCCATGTCGGGTTCCGCCGGGGTGATCGTGCCGCCGCTCCGCTACCTGCAGCGGCTGCGCGAGATCTGCGATGCCCACGACATCCTGCTGATCTTCGACGAGGTGATCACTGCCTTTGGACGCAGCGGTGCCATGACCGGTGCCGAGGCCTTCGGCGTCACACCGGACATCATGAACGTGGCCAAACAGTTGACCAACGGTGCCGTGCCCATGGGGGCCGTGATTGCCTCATGCGAGATTTTCGATACATTCATGCACGCCGGTGGGCCGCAACATGCCATCGAGTTTTCTCATGGCTACACCTACAGTGCCCACCCCGTGGCCTGTGCGGCCGCCCTGGCGACACTCGACCTGCTCGAGCGCGAGGACTTTCCTGCCCAGGTACGTGCTATCGCTCCAGCATTCGAGGATAAGCTGCATGCCCTCAATGGGCGCCACCATGTGCTGGATATACGCAACTACGGATTGGCCGGTGCCATCCAGCTGTCACCGCGGGATGGTGATCCCACCATCCGGCCGCGTGATGCGCATCTGGCGCTCTGGGAAGCGGGCTTCTATGTCCGCTATGGAGGCGATACCCTGCAGTTCGGGCCGCCCTTCGCCTCGACACCCGAAGAACTGGAGCGACTCTTCGATGCGGTGGCACAGACGCTGGATCGACTGGCCTGATCCGACCCCATAGAATGAATCAGTGTCAGGCGTCTCCTCGGTCAGCGGCGCCTTTCGTTCTTTTCCAATGGCGTATGCCTGATGACAGGGAGGTGACGAATGACTCGCGAGATCATCGTTCTCGGCGCCGGCATGGTGGGCGTCTCGATCGCCTGGCATCTGGCTCGCCGCGGTCACTCGGTGGTACTGGTGGATCGCCGGGACCCGGGACGGGAGACCTCCTTCGGTAATGCCGGGATTATCCAGCGTGAGGCGGTGAGGCCTTATCCCTTCCCGCGGGATCTCGCCACCCTGCTGCGGGTCCTGCCCAACCAGGCGGTGGATATTCGCTACCGCGTCGGTGGCGTCATCCAGGCGACTCGCTCCCTGCTGGGTTATTGGCATAATTCCTCATCCAGACGCTATGCCCGCATCGTGCCGGAATATGCCTCCCTGATCATGCAGTCCCTCGATACCCATGGCCAGATGATCGAAGCGGCCGGGGCCCAGTCCCTGGTGCGTAAGGAAGGCTGGCTGGAACTCTATCGTGGTGAGGAAGGGTTCGCTCGGCGCAAGCGCGAGGCCGAGGAGAACGCCGAACGTTTCGGTGTCAGCCATCGCCTACTCGATGCCAGTGCCTTGCACGAAGCGGAACCCCACTTGACGGGAGATCTGGCCGGGGCGATCCACTGGCAGGATCCTTGGACGGTTGACGATCCTGGTGCCCTGGTCCAGGCCTATGCCGCGGCCTTCGAGTCCGAAGGTGGGGAGCTGATGCATGCCGAAATCCGTGATCTTGCGCGCTCCAAAGAGGGCTGGCGTGTCACAACCGACCAGGGAACCATGGAGGCCCCAGATCTGGTCATGGCCCTGGGCCCCTGGTCGGGGGACTGGCTGGCTCGGCAGGGCATCTCCATGCCGTTGTTCGTGATGCGTGGCTACCACATGCACTACGGCTCTACCGACGCGGCGCGACTCGGGCACTGGGTGATGGATGCCGAAGTCGGGTATCTGTTGGCGCCGATGCGTGCTGGTATCCGCCTGACGACGGGCGCCGAGTTGGCCCCACGTGAGGCCAGCGCGCGCCACGGTCAACTGGAGGCTGCCGAAAAGGTGGCAAGGCAACTCTTCCCGCTGGGTGAACGGCTCGACCCCGAGCCCTGGAAGGGTGCTCGACCCTGCACGCCGGACATGAAGCCGGTGATTGGTCCTGCTCCCGGCCTGCCCGGGCTCTGGTGTGCCTTCGGCCATGGCCACCAGGGCTTCACCGTGGGCCCCGCCACGGGCAAGCTGCTGGCCGAGATGATCGAGGGTGAGCCAACCGCCATCGACATGCATCCCTTCCGCGCGGATCGATTCTGATCCCCGGTATCGAGGCGTCAGGTAGCTCGCTGTTGTCGTGATGAGAACCGATGCATGACCCACTTGGAGAGCAGCGTCAGGACGAAAACCCCCCAGCCGGCAGTTGCCAGGATGTTGAACAGCAGCATCTTCTGCTCGCCGCTGGGTGGCGTGAAGATGATCTCGATGAACAGACCGATCAGGAAGGCGAGAGTCAGGGGCAGAGCGAGGATGTGCATCCACATCTCGGTACGCCGCTTGCGTACATGATAGCGACGCAGAAGCACGCGGAAAGGGCGATGCACGAAGCTGACCAGGATCAAGGTGCCCAGTCCGAGCAGCGCTGCCAGGGTAGGTTCGAGACTGCCGAGACGGGCAGATATGCTGATCGACCAGAAGACGGCCAGCCACATGAGCCCGGCCAGGGTCGCGGCAAGATCGGCATAGTGACGCACCTTCGGCATGTTGTCCCCTTGGCTTGCTAGGGCCGCATGATACGGGAATTCGGTCGGCGATGCCTTTTCCTGCTGAAGTATAATGGCTGCCTTCGCCTAACCGACGATACAGGATGCTCCCTTGAACACCATGACACTGACACGCCCGGACGACTGGCACCTGCACCTGCGCGATGATGAGGCCCTGGAGGCCGTGGTTTCCGCCAGTGCTCGCCAGATGGGTCGAGCCATCATCATGCCGAACCTGACACCGCCCGTGACCACCACCGAACAGGCGCTGGCCTATCATGAACGGATCCTTGCGGCCCTCCCCGACGAGAGTCATTTCGAACCCTTGATGACACTCTATCTTACCGACAGGACGCCTGCTGATGAGATAGATCGCGCCATGGCCAGCGGCCTCGTGCAGGCGGTGAAGCTCTATCCTGCTGGCGCCACGACCAATTCCGCCTCGGGCGTCACGGATCTGGCGCTCTGCGACGAGACCATTTCGGCCATGGCCCGGCTGGGCATGCCGCTGCTGGTGCATGGGGAAGTCACCAGCGCCGATATCGATATCTTCGATTGCGAGGCGGTGTTCATCGAACGGGTCATGAAGCCGCTACTCGATCGTCATCCCGACCTCAGGGTGGTCTTCGAGCATATCACCACCGCCGAGGCGGTCGAGTTCGTGACTGCGGCGCCGGCCAGTATCGGTGCCACCATCACGGCGCATCACCTGCTGTTCAACCGTAACCGGATGCTGGTGGGAGGCATCCGCCCCCATTATTATTGTCTGCCGATCCTCAAGCGGGAGCGACATCGCGAGGCGCTGCTGGCAGCGGCCACCTCCGGCAATGGCAAGTTCTTCCTGGGCACCGACAGCGCCCCCCATGCCCGTGGCGACAAGGAATCGGCATGTGGTTGTGCCGGTGCCTACACGGCGCCGGCAGCCATCGAGCTCTATGCCACCGCCTTCGAGCAGGCCGGCGCCCTGGATCGCCTGGAAGGCTTCGCCAGCCATCACGGGCCGGATTTCTACGGCCTGCCGCGAAATGCTGACACCGTCAGCCTGGTGCGGGAGCCCTGGACCCTTCCGGAGTCGCTGCCCTATGCAGCCGGTCAACGCATCGTCCCGCTGATGGCCGGAGAGACGCTTGGGTGGAAGCTCAAGGCGCCTGGCGCCTAGAAACCTGTCGATCGAGAAAGGCGATCCCGGCGTCCATGGCGCTTCCCCGAGTCAGGAAACTGGTGAAGTGCCCCGCAGGTGCTGCAGGTAGAGTTCACTCTTCACGCCCTTCTCCTGCAGTGTCGCGTAGAAATCCCTGGCATGGTTCACCGGCACCAGCCGGTCCCAGGTCCCGTGGAAAAGGAAGAAGGGCGGGGCGTCCGCCGTGACCTGGCGAGCGGGAGACGCCAGCTTGTACTCTTCCGGGCGTTCGGCTCGGGTGCCGCCGATGAAGTCCACGACTAGCCTCCCGTCCGGGAACTTGAAGAGGTCACTGGGGATGCCGCCGGCGAGGACGGCGGCAAGACGTGTATGCTCGCCTCCGTGTGGGCTGGCCAGCGGTCCCTCCGCCCCCAGCAGCGCCAGCAGGCTGACCAGGTGGGCGCCGGAGGAATATCCCACGCCGACGATGCGGTCGGTATCCACTCGCCACTCGTCCGACTTCTCATGCAGCCAGGCCATGGCCTTCTGGAGATCGTGGAGTTGGGCGGGAAACCGATAGTCCGGGGCGAACCTCGTTCTCGGCTGGTCGGGCATGTCGACATGGAATCTGCTCCCTGGGCCTTGCCTTTCGCTCTGATCAGGCGAGCTGAGCGTTGACCTCCATCGCATCGTGCAGTTCCGCCGCCACCAGGGTGTTCTCCATCAGCGAGGCGACCGTCATGGGCCCAACGCCGCCGGGAACCGGGGTGATCCAGGCGGCTCGCTCCGCGGCGGGGATGAATTCCAGGTCACCTACCAGGCGTCCGTCGTCCTCGCGATTGATCCCCACGTCGATGACGATGGCACCCTCACGTACCCATTCCCCTTTCACCAGACCCGGTTTTCCCACTGCCACCACAAGCAGTTCGGCACGCCGTACATGGGATTCGAGGTCACGGGTGAAGCGATGACAGACTGTGGTCGTGCAACCGGCCAGCATCAGTTCCAGTGCCATGGGCCGCCCGACGATATTGGACGCGCCCACCACGGTGGCGTTCAGGCCGCGGACGTCGAGATGACATTCATCCAGGAGTGTCATCACGCCCATGGGAGTGCAGGGGCGAAGGACTGGCAGGCGCTGGGCGAGACGGCCGAGATTGTAGGGGTGAAAGCCGTCGACATCCTTGTGCGGCAGGATGTGCTCGAGGATCCGACGACTGTCCAGGTGAGGAGGCAGGGGGAGCTGTACGAGAATGCCGTCTATGCCGGGATCGGCGTTCAGGTCGTCGATCAGGGATTCCAGCGCTGACTGGTCGGTTTCCTTTGGCAGTGGATACTGGTGCGATGCGATACCTACCTGCTCGCAGGCACGAGACTTGTTGCGAACATAGACGGCAGAGGCGGGCTCCTCACCGACCAGGACGACGGCGAGTCCGGGCTGACGAGAGCCGGCCTCACGGCGTGCCAGCACCTTGCGAGCGACCTTGTCACGGACTCTTGCGGCGATGGCCTTGCCATCGATCAATTGGGCGGTCATCGAGTGTCCTCGTGCGGTGCTGGTGAATGGAGCAGTGTCCCTATGGCAGCCGCTTGGCAAAGAGGCCGCTGATTTTCGCATGATGGGGCTCCGAGGCAAAGTGCCGCTGTCCCGGCATGGCAGCCTTTGCCCTTGACCCCCGGGCAAAGTCCCGTAGAATACGCATCGCTTGGCGAGGCCTTTGCGGCGCCGTCAGGGCCGTGCTTGACAGGCGGGGTGTAGCGCAGCCTGGTAGCGCGCCTGCTTTGGGAGCAGGATGTCGGGGGTTCGAATCCCTCCACCCCGACCACTAAACCTTGTTTGAAATTCATTTTTATTCAAGGGGTTGCGGTCAGGAGCCCTGTATCATAGAATGCGCCCATAGCTCAATCGGATAGAGCAACGGCCTTCTAAGCCGTAGGTTGCAGGTTCGAGTCCTGCTGGGCGCGCCAACCCGTGTTGGCTTGTCCCGGTCGGTTTCGTTCACAACCCGCCTGGTGGTTCGATCTGGTGGATGTAGCTCAGTGGTAGAGCCCCGGATTGTGGTTCCGGATGTCGTGGGTTCGATCCCCATCATCCACCCCATCACCTCATCGACCTCTTCCTCTCGATGGCTTGTCTCCCCAAGAGGCCGGGCCCCTTTGCATGTCCGTCATGCCCTTTGCCAGTGAGGGTGAAAAATGCCGATTTCACCGGTGGTTCACCTTGTATTTCCAGCTGTTGACCCCATCTGACTGGGATGGTGCTTGCCAGTGCCGGGCGGGGTTCTTAGAATCTTGCCCTTGACCCTTTTGACATTCACATCTGAACGCCCCCAGTCGGCAGAGAACAATTCATGCAAGTTTCCGTTGATACGACCTCCCAGATCGAACGCCGCATCACCGTCCAGGTGCCGGCTGAAGAGATCGACGAGGCCGTCGCCTCCCGTCTCAAGGATGCCGCCAAGAACGTCCGCATGGATGGTTTTCGCAAGGGTCGGGTGCCGATGTCGGTGATCCGCCAGCGTTACGGACACGATGTCCGCAACGAGGTAGTGGGTGAAGTGATGCGTGAGCGCTATGTGCGCGCCATCACGGATGAGTCACTGAACCCGGCCGGCTATCCGCAGATCGAGGCCACTGTCAACGAGTCCGGCAAGGATCTCGAATTCACGGCCACCCTCGAGATCTATCCGGAGATCGACCTCCAGGGGATCGAGGGCACCGAGGTGGAGCGTCCGGTGGTGGATGTATCCGACGCCGACGTCGATGAGATGGTCGAGACCCTTCGCAAGCAGAACGCGTCCTGGGAGGAAGTGGACCGTGCGGCCGAGGACGGTGATCAGGTGACTCTCGACTTCCAGGGTTTCCTTGGCGACGAGCCCTTCGAGGGCGGTAGTGCCGAGGACCACAAGCTGGTTCTGGGTTCCAACAGCTTCATTCCCGGCTTCGAGCCGCAACTCGTTGGCGCCAGGGCCGGTGACGAGAAGGCCATAGAGGTCACCTTCCCCGACGACTACCAGGCCGAGAATCTGGCCGGCCAGGAAGCCAGCTTCAAGGTCAAGGTCCATGGGGTGGAGGCACAGGCATTGCCCGAGGTGGATGCCGACTTCGTCACCAAGTTCGGCGTCGAGGACGGCGATCTCGACCGCTTCCGTGATGAAGTCAGGAAGAACATGGTTCGCGAGTCCAGTCAGGCCGTCGACAACCAGGTCAAGCAGCAGGTGCTAGAGGCCCTCAAGAAGGCCAATGACATTCCCGTGCCACGGTCGCTGGTCCAGCAGGAAACTGACGGTCTCAAGCGCCAGGCCGCCCAGCAATTCGGGCTGGGCGAGGATTTCGATGCCTCCCAGTTGCCGAATGAGCTCTTCGAAGAACAGGCGAAGGGCCGGGTCCAGGTGGGCTTGCTGCTGGCCGAGGTGATCAAGTCGAACGAGCTGGATGCCAGCGATGAAGAGATCAGGGCCGAGGTAGAAGAACTTGCTCAGCAGTACCAGGAACCGGAACAGGTGGTCGAGTATTACATGGGTAATGACCAGCTCAAGACCCAGGTAAAGTCCGCTATCCTCGAGGAAAAGGGAGTCGACAAGCTGCTCGAGCAGGCTACCGTCAAGGATGTGCCAATGACCTATCAGGAAGTGCTGGTGGCAGCACAGAAGCAGTCCGAATCAGAAGAGGAAGAGGCTCCCGAGGAAGAGGGCGAACAGCAGAGTGACGAAGCGAGCGGTGAATCAGAAAGCCGCGCCTGACAGGATGCTGCCTGCCGTTGCGCGTTCATGCTCTTGAGAGCAGCAGCGGAGGGGTTCGCTTTCATTCATCGGATCTAAGGACATCACACAGATGAGCAACGAGTTTGAAACACAAGCCGCCGGTGGCCTCGTCCCGATGGTGGTCGAGCAGAGCGCACGTGGCGAGCGGGCCTATGATATCTATTCCCGTCTGCTCAAGGAGCGCGTGATTTTCCTGGTGGGGCAGGTCGAGGATTACATGGCCAACCTGATCGTCGCCCAGCTGCTGTTCCTGGAATCCGAGAATCCGGACAAGGATATCCACCTCTACATCAATTCGCCTGGAGGGGGTGTCACGGCGGGCATGTCGATCTATGACACCATGCAGTTCATCAAGCCGGATGTCTCCACCGTATGCATTGGTCAGGCGGCCAGCATGGGGGCTTTCCTGCTTGCTGGTGGCGCAGCTGGAAAGCGCTATTGCCTGCCGAATTCGCGCATGATGATCCATCAGCCACTGGGGGGCTATCAGGGCCAGGCGGCCGACATTGAGATTCATACACGTGAGATCCTGGGCATTCGCGACAAGCTCAATGGACTCCTGGCGCACCATACCGGTCAGGATATCGAGACCATCGCACGGGATACCGATCGCGATAACTTCATGAACGGTCATCAGGCGGCGGAATACGGCCTGATCGATGCTGTGCTGGATAAGCGGCCGACATCCTGATAGCGTGAAATCACCCTGACATGATTCCCGGTGGTCGCTGACCCCGATGAGAACCCGACGACCCCGTCCCAACCGCTGGGTCGTCAATCTGAATGAGGTATGCCAATGGCCGACGGCAAAGGCAAAGACAAGGACGATGGCGGCAAGCTGCTGTATTGCTCGTTCTGTGGCAAGAACCAGAACGAGGTGCGCAAGCTGATCGCCGGTCCGTCCGTCTATATTTGCGATGAGTGTGTCGATCTATGCAACGACATCATTCGCGAGGAGGTTCTCGATGCCGATGCCGAGAGCGACGAGGAGCGCCTGCCCGCTCCCCGTGAGCTTCGCCACACCCTCGATGACTATGTGATCGGCCAGGATCGCGCCAAGATGGTGTTGTCCGTGGCGGTCTACAATCACTACAAACGACTTCGTTCCGGTGTCAAGGAAGAGGATGTCGAACTCAGCAAGTCGAACATCCTGCTGATCGGTCCCACCGGCAGCGGCAAGACCCTGCTCGCCGAGACCCTGGCACGGTTGCTCAATGTTCCCTTTACCATTGCCGACGCCACGACACTGACCGAAGCCGGCTATGTGGGTGAGGATGTCGAGAACATCATCCAGAAGCTGCTGCAGAAGTGTGACTACGATGTGGAGAAGGCCCAGCGTGGCATCGTCTACATCGATGAGATCGACAAGATATCTCGCAAGTCCGACAACCCCTCCATTACACGTGATGTGTCGGGGGAGGGCGTCCAGCAGGCGCTGCTCAAGCTCATCGAGGGCACGACGGCCTCGGTTCCGCCCCAGGGTGGACGCAAGCACCCGCAACAGGAGTTCCTGCAGGTCGACACGGGCAAAATCCTGTTCATCGTCGGTGGCGCTTTTGCGGGCCTGGAGAAGGTGATCCGTGACCGCTCCGAAAAGGGAGGCATCGGTTTCAACGCGACCGTCAAGACCAAGGACGAGACCAAGGGGGTGGGCGATCTTCTGGTCGATGTCGAACCGGACGATCTGGTCAAGTTCGGGCTTATCCCTGAGTTCGTCGGTCGCCTGCCGGTCATTGCCACCCTGACGGAGCTTTCCGAGGATGCCCTCGTCGAGATCCTCACCGAGCCCAAGAACTCCCTGATCAAGCAGTATGCCAAGCTGTTCGAGATGGAAGGCGTCAAACTGGAGTTCCGCGAGGACGCCCTGCGTGCTGTGGCGACCAAGGCCATGGCCCGCAAGACCGGCGCCCGTGGTCTGCGTTCGATCCTCGAGTCGGTATTGCTCGACACCATGTACGAGATTCCCTCCCTGGAGGGAGTGAGCAAGGTGGTGATCGATGCGTCGGTGATTGCCGGCGAGAGCGAGCCATTATTGATCTATTCGCAGCAGGAAGCCCCGAGGGTCGACGGTACCGATGGCTAGCCGTCGGTAGGCGGATACTTCCCCGCGGGAGCCGATTCGAGCCAGTTCCTTGCCCCTGTCATGACAGGGGCTCGTGAAACCGGCACTGGATTGGCTCCCGTTTTTCTTGTTCCGTGATGCAGATGAGGCGCCTACGACTTGCATTGGCGTGTCCCTGTCCCCATTCCCTTGGTATGAACCCGTTTCCGTTTGAGGTGCCTCTGCGATGCAGCAGAATTCCGATCAGACCCTGAGTCTGCCACTCTTGCCGCTGCGAGATGTCGTCGTCTATCCGCAGATGGTCATTCCGTTGTTCGTCGGCCGCGAGAAGTCTATCCAGGCCCTCGAAGCGGCCATGGCCGCCGACAAGCGCGTCCTGCTGGTGGCTCAGCGCGAAGCCAGCAAGGATGATCCCGATCATGAGGATCTGTTCTCGGTCGGGACCGTCGCCGAGATCATGCAGTTGTTGAAGCTGCCCGATGGGACCGTCAAGGTCCTGATCGAGGGCACCTCCCGAGCCGATGTAGGCGAGATCCATGCCGCCGATGATGGCTACAGTCGTGCCGAGATTGCGCTGCGCGAGAGAGATCCCCTCACGCAGCGCGAGCAAGAAGCCCTGGTGCGTGTGCTGCTCAACCAGTTCGAGCAGTACGTCAAGATGTCGAAGAAGGTACCTAGCGAGGTGCTGAACTCGCTGTCCGGTATCGAGGATCCCAGCCGGCTGGTGGACACCATCTGTGCACACCTGTCGTTGAAGATCGGCGATAAGCAGCAATTGCTCGAGATGGATCGGGTGCGGGATCGCATCGAGCATCTGATGGCGTTGATCGAGACGGAGATCGATCTGCTTCAGGTCGAGAAGCGCATCCGTTCACGCGTCAAGGATCAGATGGAGAAATCTCAGCGCGAGTACTACCTCAACGAGCAGATGAAGGCCATCCAGAAGGAGATGGGTGAGCTCGAGAATATGCCCAACGAGGCCGAGAAATATGAGCAGGCCATCAAGGAATCCGGCATGCCCAAGGAGGCCCTGGACAAGGCCAACCAGGAACTCGGCAAGCTGAAGATGATGTCACCATCCTCTGCCGAGGCCACGGTGGTTCGCTCCTACCTGGATTGGCTGGTTTCAGTGCCCTGGAAGAAGCGTACCCGAATCAGGCACGATCTCGTGCATGCTCAGCAGGTGCTCGACGAGGACCACTATGGCCTCGACGAGGTCAAGGAGCGCATCCTCGAATATCTCGCCGTGCACAAGCGCGTCAAGAAGCTCAAGGGTCCGGTGCTCTGCCTGGTCGGCCCTCCCGGGGTCGGCAAGACCTCTCTGGGCCAGTCCATCGCCAGGGCCACCAATCGCAAATATGTGCGACTCGCCCTGGGCGGTGTGCGTGACGAGTCCGAGATCCGCGGCCATCGTCGTACCTATATCGGCTCGCTTCCTGGCAAGCTAATCCAGCGGATAGCCAGGGCGGGGGTCAAGAATCCGCTCTTCCTGCTCGACGAGGTCGACAAGCTGGGCATGGATCACCGCGGTGACCCCTCATCCGCATTGCTCGAGGTCCTCGACCCCGAACAGAACAACACCTTCAGCGATCATTATCTGGAACTGGATTACGATCTCTCCGAGACGCTGTTCATCTGCACCGCGAACTCCATGAACATACCGAGCCCGCTGCTCGATCGTATGGAGGTCATTCGTCTTCCTGGCTATACCGAGGACGAGAAGCAGGCCATCGCTCGCCGCTATCTGGTGCCGAAGCAGCTGACGGCCAATGGGTTCAAGGCGGATGAACTGTCGTTCTCCGACGATGCCCTGCTCGAACTGATCCGCTACTACAGTCGTGAGGCCGGTGTTCGTGAATTGGAACGCCAGATCGCCAAGGTGGCTCGCAAGGTGCTCCGTGAACGTCTCGGGCTGGAGGCAAAGGAAGGTGCTCAGGCGCCGGTGACGATCACCGCTGACGACATCGAGGCCTACGCCGGCGTGCGTCGATACAGCTATGGCCTCGCCGATCAGGATGATCAGGTCGGTCGTGTCACTGGCCTGGCCTGGACGTCCGTGGGGGGTGAGCTGCTCAGCATCGAATCGGTGGTCACGCCGGGTAAGGGGCGCATCAACAAGACGGGATCGTTGGGCGACGTCATGAAGGAGTCGGTCAGCGCTGCCCATACCGTGGTTCGTGCCCGAGCCACGGCCCTGGGCATCGATCCCGACCGTTTCGAGAAGGAAGACCTGCACATCCATGTGCCCGAGGGGGCGACTCCCAAGGACGGTCCCAGCGCCGGCGTGGCCATGGTCACCGCCATGGTATCTGCCTACACGGGGTCCCCGATCCGTTGTGACGTGGCCATGACCGGCGAGGTCAACCTTCGTGGTGAAGTGATGCCGATCGGCGGCCTAAAGGAGAAATTGCTGGCTGCGCGTCGTGGTGGTATAAAGATCGTGCTTGTACCGGAAGAGAATCGCCGTGACCTCAAGGAGGTTCCGGATAACATCAAGGATGCACTCGATATAAGACCTGTTCGCTGGATCGACGAAGTTCTCGATGTAGCACTGGTCAAGAAGGCGGATACTAAAACCGACGAAACCCGTGCGGACGAATCAACTGCGTCGCACTCGATGATTAGTACACATTAATGTCTTTTTTTTGCCATTTAAGCATTGAAATGCCGATTTGATGGGCTTCGTGGCGGAGTTTTCTTGACAGGTCTTTTGTCGTATTGCTATAAGATGCTCCACGGAATTTTCGCGTCTGCCGCATATCAAGTCGCGTTTGTGAGAGCTATTTATTGAAACAGTCAAGGGGTGAAGTGTGAATAAATCTGAGCTGATTGAAGCCATCGCCGCATCTGCCGATATTCCCAAGGCCGCCGCATCCCGGGCACTAGATGCCATGGTCGACTCCGTCACCGACAGCCTCAAGAAGGGTGACAGTGTTTCTCTCGTGGGTTTCGGTACCTTCGCCGTCAAGGAGCGCGCTGCCAGAACCGGCCGCAACCCGCAGTCGGGTCAGCCCATACAGATCAGCGCTGCCAAGGTGCCGAGCTTCAAGGCAGGCAAGGCACTAAAGGATTCCGTCAACTGATCCGTCGGTCGGTTGTCCGGTTTGCTCAGGGCCTGAATTGTTGACTGACCCGTGATCTGCCTTGTTCAGTGTCCTGCTGTAACTGATTGTCTTCACAGGCGCATCGCCCATCGCGGTGCGCCTGTCTTCGTTAGGTTTCGAGCAGGGTCGCGTGTCCTGTCTTCATGAGTATAATGTGTCCCCTTGCCACCACCATCATCAGAGGCCTGCATGCTGCAAAGTATCCGTGACCGCTCCAGGAGCTGGGGCGCCAAGATCATCATCGGCGCTATCGTCGCCGCCCTGGCCCTTCTCGGGGTGGATTCTCTGGTAGGTATCTTCATCGGTGGGGCCGACGAAGTGGTCCAGGTCAATGGCGAGTCTATCACTCGCCAGCAACTCGAGTTGGAGGTGCAACGGGCGATACGCAGTGGCCAGGTGCCACCGGAACAGGAACGGGTTCTGCGTGGGCAGATGCTCGACCAATTGATCACCGAACAGCTCCTGACCCAGTATGCCGAGAAGGGGGGCATGCACCTGTCGGAGGATCAGCTTGACCAGTTGATTGTTTCCCTTCCCGAGTTCCAGGATCAGGATGGACGCTTCTCCAGTGACCTTTTCAGGAATCGTCTGGCCAGTGCCGGCTACACACCGCTTTCCTTCCGTGAGGAATTGCGTGTCGACATGAAACGCCAGCAACTTCAGCAGGGGCTGGCGTTCAGCGATTTCACCTTGCCCAATGAACAGCAAACTCTGGGTTCACTGCAGCGTCAGAGCCGTAGTTTCCGCTATTACGCGCTGACCGCCGATGACCTGGAAGAGGAGCTTCGTGTCAGCGAGGACGCCATGCAGGCGTACTACGAGTCGCATGCGGATGATTTTCAGCGTCCCGAGCAGGTTCGACTCGACTATGTGCTGATCGACCGTCAGCGGATGGCGAACGAGGTGGAAGTAGAGGAATCTTCCCTGCGCGAACTGTGGGAGCAGGGCACAGAAGATGCCGATCGACGGGTATCGCATATCATGCTGACGTTCAATGGGAACCGTTCGCGTGAAGAAGCGGTTGCCGAGTTGGAGGTCGTTCGTGAACGATTGGCCGATGGCGAAGATTTCGCCGCGATTGCGGAGGAAGTCTCCGATGACGCGGTCTCTGCGGACCAGGGCGGTGACCTGGGTGTGATCAGTCGCGGCTTCTTCGGTGAGGCCTTCGAGGAGGCGGCCTTTTCCCTGGCGTCTGGTGAGGTGTCGGATATCGTCGAGACGGACAATGGCCTTCATCTTCTCAAGGTCACGTCCCTGGAACGTGAGCCCTTCGAATCGGTCCGCGACGATCTGCGTCGTGAGCTGGCCATTTCACGAGTCACCGATGAGTTCAACGAGAAGGTACAGCGCCTTATCGATGAAAGCTTTGCCGCTGACGATCTGCAAAGCGTTGCCGATGGCATCGGCCTTGAACTGCAGCAGAGCGATTGGGTCTCTCGCGAGGGTAGCGAGGGGGTGCTCTCCGAACCCGGCGTGATGACAGATGCGTTCAGCGAGGATGTGCTCGAGGAAGGTTTCAACAGCGAGGTCATTGAACTCGACCAGGATCGCCGCCTCGTCATCCGTGTGGCGGAGCGTCGCGAGGCTACCGTGCTGCCTCTCGACGAGGTGCGTGACCAGGTAAGGGCGAGTGTCGAGTCCAGGCTGCGTCGCGAGGACCTGACCCAACGGGCCGGCGATCTTGTCGGGCAACTGCGCGCCGGTAACGCCATCGACATCGATTGGCAGGTCGCCGAGAATCTTTCCCGACAGGGACAAGCCGAGGTGTCACCGTCCGTTCGGCAGGCGGCCTTCCGCCTGCCGGCACCCGAGGATGACCGTACGGTCTATGGCCACGCCGTGGATGGTGATCGCGTGATCCTTATCGCCCTTGACCGTGTCGAGTCGGGAGAGGTCAATGCCGAGATCGAGCAATTCGTGGCGAGCATGGCGGAGCGTCTGCGCACTCAAGCCGCCATTCAGGGATTGATCGATCATCTTCGCGAAACGGCGAAAATCCAGCGCTGATAGCCTCCATGTCGACCGCGATTGCCAATGTTACTGTCCACCTGTTTCCTGGGCATGTGGCAAGAGTACCCTGATCCATCCTGCATGGTGGTGAGGCCTCGGGCTCCGATACCAGAGACTGGCTAGAAATTGAATTCTCGCAGCTCCGGTTCACCGCCATCCTCGACCGCAATCTCCCAACCCTTGCCGGGCTGCCAGTCACCGAGCACGAGGCGTTGTGCCGGCTGACCGTCGACCTCGAGCCTATGAACGGCGGGGCGGTGGGTGTGGCCGTGTATCAAGGTGGTCACGCCCTGATCGTGCATGACCCTGACCACTTCCCCCGGCGTCACGTCCATGATGTCCTCGGCCTTGTTCGAGTTGGCCTCGCCTGATCGTTCGCGCAATTGTCTTGCCAGGTCAAGACGATCGCTGATCGGCATTGCCAGTACCTGCTGCTGCCAGCGGGGATCGCGTGCCTGGGTGCGGAAGGCCATGTAGGCCTTGTCACCTGTGCACAGGCTATCGCCATGCATCAGCAGGACAGGCGTTCCGCCCAATTCGATCACGGAGGGGTCGGGTAGCAGGCGAGCGCCGGCCGCGTCGGCAAAGCGCTTGCCGAGCAGGAAGTCGCGATTGCCGTGCATCAGCAGGATCCGGGTGCCGCCCTCGCTGAGACGTTGCAGTGCCTCGGCGACCCGCGAGGCGAGGGCGGCGTTGCCGGTCGGGTCTGCATCCCCCAGATCGAGCAGGTCATCACCGATCCAGGCCTCGAAGAGGTCACCGAGAATATAGAGGGCATGGGCTCCACGGCCCCTGTTCTCGAGCCAGTGCAGAAAGCCCGCCGTGACCTCGGGTCGAGCGGGCTGCAGATGCAGGTCGGATATCAGCAGGGTGGTCATGGTTGGCCCTCTGTCTATGGGCGTGGCAAGTGGCCGTCAGTTGTTCAGGCGTCGTTCTTGACGTAGGCCTTCTCGATGACAACGTCCTGGGCTGGCACGTCGGCATGCACACCACGGCGTTTGGTGGGAACCGTCTCGATCTTCTCGACAACGTCCATGCCCTCGACCACCTCGCCGAAGACGCAGTAGCCCCAGCCCTGGATTGACTTGCCATTGTGGTTGAGGAAGTCGTTATCCGAGAGGTTGATGAAGAACTGGGAACTCGCCGAGTGTGGATCCTGGGTGCGTGCCATGGCCAGGGTGCCTCTGGTGTTCGTCAGGCCGTTGTCGGCCTCGTTCTCGATGGCCTCACGGCCGGATTTCTGGTTGAAGTCGGTGTCGAAGCCGCCGCCCTGGACCATGAAGCCGGGGATCACGCGGTGGAAGAGGGTGCCGTCGTAGAAGCCGTCGCGGACGTACTGCTCGAAGTTGGCCACCGTCTTGGGTGCCTTCTCGTGATTCAGGACGATGGTGATATCACCCAGGGTAGTCTGCAGAACGATCATCGAAGCATTCCTGTGCATTGGTAAGGTGGGCAATGGGCATGCGCCTTGGCGCTGCCCATGGGCGTCGCGCTATAATAGCGTTTTTGCATCGATGCGCGAAGCCGACGGC
>NZ_JBDNGD010000143.1:0-1519 GCF_041689495.1 Halomonas sp.
GCGCATCAAACAATACAAGGAAACGACAGCGGCCAGCTCCTTCGCGGGATGCTGGCCGCTGCGTGTCAAGGCGATCTCGTGATGGATCAGGCCATGATCCTTGATCTGCCGGCAGGCATCGCCGCCGGCGGTGGCCACATGCACCTCATGGCCTTCCTGCAAGGCGGCCAGGGCGATCGGAAGGCGGTGGGAGAGAAAAAACTCAGGCGCATTGACGACAAACAACAGACGGCGCTTGCCGATTTTCTCGTCACTCTTCGGTTGGCCGCTCACAACCTGAGATCCACCGCATCCTTGGGCAGCACGTACTTCAAGTCATACAGCACATGCTCGGCCTTGCCCCAGGCGCGGATGCCTTCGACGCCCAGTTCGTGAAACTCGCGGTGGGCCACGGCGAGGATGATGGCATCGTAGGCACCTGCCTGGGGGTGATCGATCAGGCGTATATCATAGGCCTGATCGGCCTCGTCCTTGTTCACCTGCGGATCGAAGACATCCACCGCCACGTTGTAGTCGGCAAGCTCGGCGAGAATGTCCACCACCCGGGTATTGCGCAGGTCCGGGCAGTTCTCCTTGAAGGTCAGGCCCATCACCAGCACGCGTGCCCCTTCCACGTGGATGCGGCGCTTGATCATCTGCTTGATCAATTGGCTGGCCACATAGGCGCCCATTCCGTCGTTGATGCGCCGCCCGGAAAGGATCACCTCGGGATGGTAGCCCACCTGCTGGGCCTTGTGGGTCAGGTAGTAGGGGTCCACGCCGATGCAGTGGCCACCCACCAGGCCGGGGCGGAACGGCAGAAAGTTCCACTTGGTGCCGGCGGCGTCCAGCACCTCTTCGGTATCGATGCCTAAGCGATTGAAGATCATCGCCAGCTCGTTGATCAGGGCGATGTTCACGTCGCGCTGGGTGTTCTCGATCACCTTTGCCGCCTCGGCCACGGCGATGGAGCTGGCCTTGTGGGTGCCGGCGGTGATCACCCGGCGATAGAGGGCATCGACAAACTCGGCCACCTCCGGCGTAGAGCCCGAAGTCACCTTCTTGATGGAGGTGACGCGGTGTTCCTTGTCCCCCGGGTTGATGCGCTCCGGGCTGTAGCCGGCGAAGAAATCGCGGTTGTATACCAGCCCCGAAACCCGCTCGATCACCGGTATGCAGTCCTCCTCGGTGGCGCCGGGGTAGACGGTGGACTCATAGATCACCACATCGCCCTGGCCCACCACCTGGCCCAGGCTCTCGCTGGCGCGGATCAAGGGCGTGAGATCCGGGCGCCGGCTGCTATCGATGGGCGTGGGCACGGTAACGATATAGACGTTGCACTCGCGCAGCGCGTCGAGCTCGGCGGAAAAACTCAACTGTGTAGCCTCGGCCAGCAGTTCAGGCTCCACCTCCAGGGTATAATCGATTCCGTCGCGCAACTCGCCAATGCGCTTGGCGTTGATATCGAAACCCACCGTGGGCAGCAGCTTGCCGAATTCTACCGCCAGGGGCAGGCCGACATAGCCGAGGCCGATGACGC
>NZ_JBDNGD010000144.1:0-2528 GCF_041689495.1 Halomonas sp.
ATGGGGCAGTCTCTGGGCAAAATCGCATCGAAAGACGCCGATTAGGCAACCGGCGTAGCGAAGGCCATCACCTCCGCCACGCTGTCTTTCCCCAGAGCCAACTGGATCAGCCGGTCGATGCCCAGCGCCACCCCGCTGCCCGCCGGCAGGCCATGCGCCAGCGCCGCCAGAAGGTGCTGATCCACGTCCACCTCGGACAGCCCCGCGGCTCGGCGCGCGGCGTTGTCTGCGGCGAAGCGCGCCGCCTGTTCCTCGGCATCGGTGAGTTCGTCATAACCATTGGCGATTTCCAGCCCCGCCAGGTAGAGCTCGAAGCGCGATGCCACCCACTCGCCATCCTCGGGATCCCGATGGCGTCGGGCCAGAGCCGCCTGGCTGGCCGGGTAATCCACCACCACCTCGATTCCCTCGCCTCCCAGCTGCGGCTCGATGACCAGGCCCATCAAGAGGTCAAGGCAGGCATCGCGCGATAACCCCGACATGTCCAGATCGCCCCGCTCACCGGCCAGGCGGCGCAGTGCTTGCAGATCGACGGTGAAGGGGTCGATGGCCAGGGCCTCCTGGAACAGCGCCCGGTAGCGCAGGCATCTTGCCGGTCCCGGGTCCCGCTCCAGCACGACACGCACCAGGTCGCTGGTTTCCTCGATCAGCGCGTCCAGTGCCATCCCGGGGCGATACCATTCCAGCATGGTGAACTCGAGGTTGTGGCGGCGTCCCACCTCGCCATCGCGAAAGCTCCTGGCCAGCTGGAAGATGGGTCCGCTGTCGGCCGCCAGGAGCCGCTTCATGTGGAATTCCGGCGAGGTCTGAAGCCATAGCCTTTCGTGCCCGGCCGGCGTGGTGGCTTGGCAGTTCAGCGATGCCAGATGGACATCGGTGCTACCGCCGTGACCCAGCACCGGTGTTTCCACTTCCAGCACCCCACGGTCGGTGAAGAAGGCTCGCACCATCGCCAGCAGCCGGGCACGCTCGCGCAGCGTCCCGATGTCGGCGGTCGGCTGCCAGTTGAACTCCTGCATCTTCTTCTCCACCAAAAACGCCGAACCTCGGTGAAGGCTCGGCGCTGCCGGATCGCGACCCGCCGTCTATGCCCGGCTGACGTAGTCACCGGTGCGCGTATCCACCTTGAGAACTTCGCCCTCTTCGATGAAAAGGGGAACCTTGACCACCGCGCCCGAGGAAAGGACCGCCGGCTTGGAGCCGCCCTGGGCGGTATTGCCCTTGAGACCCGGGTCGGTCTCGACCACTTCCAGTTCGATGAAGTTCGGGGCGCTCACCGTAATGGCATTGTCGTTCCACAGGGTGACGGTATAGGGCACCTGTTCCTTGAGCCACTTATCGGTATCACCCAGGGCCTTCTTCTCGACGGCGTACTGCTCGAAGGAACCATCTGTCTTCATGAAGTACCACATGTCACCATCGGTGTAGAGATACTCCATTTCCAGGTCCATGACATCGGCGCCTTCCAGGGAATCACCGGACTTGAAGGTCCGCTCCCAGACACGCCCGGTCATCAGGTTGCGCAACTTGACCCGGTTGAAGGCCTGTCCCTTGCCGGGCTTGACCAGCTCGTTCTCGACGATCGCACAGGGATCACCGTCGAGCATCACCTTCAGCCCGCCCTTGAATTCGTTGGTAGAATGGTTCGCCATGGTCCCTCACTCATGTTCGAGCGCGCCGCCAATCACGATCGGCAGCGCGCCCATGAAAACGACTTTCGACGAGGGTCTTGTCCCTCGCCCGTATTGACTGGTGTATCGAATGATAACCCGAAGCCCGTCCCCTTTGCAGCGTGGGCAGACTCATGAGGCTCCCCTGGGCATCCCGCCAAGCTGGCAGGCCCAGCTGGCCGGGGTGATCCGCGACCCCCGCGAGCTCTGCCATCGTCTGGGACTGGACGCCTCCTGGCTACCCGGTGCCGAGGTTGGTCACGACCTCTTCGAGGTAAGGGTCCCCGAGGCCTTCCTCAGCCGCATACGACCAGGCGACCCCGAGGATCCCCTGCTGCGCCAGGTGCTGCCATCGGGCATCGAGGCCGAGACCACCCCGGGCTTCGTCGCCGATCCTCTGGCCGAGGCCGAGAGTACCGCTGCGCCGGGCCTGATCCACAAGTACCCGGGGCGGGTCCTGCTCATCGCCAGCCCCAGCTGTGCGGTCAACTGCCGGTACTGCTTCCGGCGCCATTTCCCCTACGACGAGAACGCGCCCTCCAGGGCCCAGTGGGACCGGACCCTGGCGCACCTGCATGATGATCCCTCGATCCGTGAAGCGATCCTCTCCGGCGGCGATCCGCTTGCCGCCAGTGACCGCCAGCTCGCCTGGCTGGTCCAGCGTCTCGAGGCCATCCCGCACCTGAAACGCCTGAGGATCCACACCCGGCTACCGGTGGTCATCCCCGACCGTATCGATACTGCCTTGCTGCACTGGCTATCGGCGACGCGCCTGCAGAAGGTCGTCGTCCTGCACATCAACCATGCCAACGAGATCGACGAGGCCGTCGTGAATGCCTGCCGGAAACTCAGGGACGC
>NZ_JBDNGD010000145.1:0-1785 GCF_041689495.1 Halomonas sp.
CGGGCGGTAGCGTGCCTGGACGCCTTTCAGCAACGAGTGACCTGGATGAACAAGGAAGAGCCGCAACACGCTAGCTATCAGGATGATGAGATCGATCTTCGCGACCTGGCACTGATGTTGATCGAAGGCTGGTACTGGATCCTAGGTGCCATCGTGGCCACCCTTACGGCCGCGCTGGGCTATTTGGCCTTGAGCGTCTCCACCTACAGCACCGACCTCAGTTTCACCCCCACAGCAGAAGATGGCCTGCGCGCCCTGGACGGCATGCCTGGCGTGGACTATTCCCCGGCCGGCGTGGCCGCGGAGCTTGGCCAGCGGCTCGCCAGTTACGAGCACTTCAGCCGCTTCATGGAGGAGAACGAGGCCGGGCGCGAACGGCTCATCGACGCCATGGATGATGTCGACGCCGCCGTCGACCTAAGTGTGCGCCAACGGCGCTTCTTTTTCGACAACCTCTCGCTAGCTCGCCCCGGCGATGATGCTCGCCCCGGCGATGATGGCAGCCGCTACGGCCTGGCGCTGAGCTACAGCCAATCGCCAGGGTCTGGGCCCGCCCTGCTCAACGGCTACTATCGTTGGGCCGAGCGCGACCTGGCCCAGACCCTGGCGGGGCGCGCCGAGCGTGCGGTCGACGGCATCGTCGCGCGCAACGAGTCGCGCATGGCGGCCCACCTCGAGGCTTACGACGAGGAGGTGGCCGCGAACATCACGCGGCTCCAGGAGGACGACCGCATCGCCCTGGCCGAGCTCCGCGACCAGTTGGAGGCCGAGCGGCAGGCGGTGATCGATGAACGCCAAGAGCGCGTCCGCCTGCTGGCAGAGGCCGAACGAATCGCTGAGCGACTGGGTATCGAACGGCCGACCACCCCGCGCGACTTGGGCCGCCAGGGCGGCGATAACGACATCGTCTACGCCGAGATCAACGCCCAGGGCAGCCTGCCGCTGTACTTCATGGGCACCCAGACGCTGCGTGCCGAGCGCGAGGTCATCGAGGCCGACCTTGGCCAGCAGGTCAAGACCGCCGAGATCCGCGAGATCGAGAAGCGTATCCGCCAGCGCGAGCAGAACCGGCAGATCGAGGCCCTCGAGGCCCGCGACGAGCACTCGCCGTTCATCGAGGAGTACAATGCACTGCGGGAAGAGAATACGCTGCTCCAGGCCAACCTCATCCAGGCCGACGACATAGAGGTCGCCGAGGTAATCCACTGGGCCTACGAGCCCACCTCCGCGGATTCGCCGCGGCACCTGCTGATCCTCGCGCTCTCCCTTGTGCTCGGGGGCATGCTTGGTGTGATGATGGTCTTTATTGCCCGGTTCGCCGGCAGCCTGCGCCGCTATCGATTTCAGAAGAACGCCTGAACAACTCGTTATTTTTTGAGGGGCACTTTCCCACGATGATCTGGCCGCTAGGCGCTAACCAACCCATGCCATGAGCATTCCATGAGTCAGTTCCCCCACCTCAGCCACCATGGCGGCCACACCGGCGTCACCGGTAGTTGCCACCGCCTGCAGATCAGCGAGGATCGCGCGCTGCTGGTGGATTGTGGCCTCTTCCAGGGCGAGGACGCCGACCCCTTCCTGGGCAGCCTCGAGCAGCATAAGGTCAGCTTCCCGGTGGACGACGTGCTGGCGCTGATCGCCACTCATGTGCACATCGACCATATCGGCCGGCTGCCCTATCTGCTGGCCGCGGGTTACCAGGGGCCGATCCTCTGCTCGGTGCCCTCGGCGCGGCTTCTGCCGCTGGTCATCGAAGACGCCCTGAAGATCGGCTTCACCCGCGAC
>NZ_JBDNGD010000146.1:0-3333 GCF_041689495.1 Halomonas sp.
CTGGATGGCATCGACCACATCGTCGGCATCCTGCAGGTTCAGCGCCACGCCACCGGCATCACTCTTGTGCAGGATGTCCTGTGATACCACCTTGACGACATGGGGCGCCTTGAGATCGCGCAGGCCCGACGCCACATCCTCGACCCCCTTGACCTGCACGGAGCGCGGGGCCCTGACACCGAAGCCTTCCAGGAGCCGCTTGCCTTCGGCCTCGGTCAGCGAGCCACGCCCAGCCTTACGTGCTGCAATAATGATGTTCAACGAATCGTTCATGGAATTCACCCTTAGCTGCTGGTGGGCCAGGTTTGCATCAGGTGCTGACCGATACCCTTGGTACGGCGGCGGCGATGGACATCCAGCATGCGAATCAGGTAGTCCCGGGTTTCCTGCGGCTTGATGACGTCATGTGCAGAGAACGTAGACGCCATATCCCAGATCTCGATGTCCTTCTGGATTTCCGCCAGGGCCTGATCGAAACCATCGTCGCCTGGACTCAGGTCATGCACGATCTTGGTGGCGAATACCGGGTCCATGAAGCTGACCTCGGCGGTCGGCCAGGCAATCATTTCATCGTTATGCTCACCGCCACCCAGGGCAACATAGGCACGCCCGTAGGCCTTGCGCACGAGAACGGTGAGCTGGGGAACCGTCGTCAGACAGGTGGCGTTCATCAGGTTCACGATGTGGCCAGGCGCGCCCTTCTTCTCCGCACCAGTACCCACCACGAAGCCGGGGGTATCCATGAACCGCACGATCGGGATGTTGAAGGAGTCACACAGGACCGTCAGGTCGATCAGCTTACGGATGGCTTCGACCGACATGGCACCGCCGCCGTCCATGGGGTTGTTGGCAATAATGCCGACGGTCTTGCCGCCTAGCCGAGCCAGCGCGGCAATGGCCGGCTTGCCGAAGCGTGGCTTGAATTCCAGCAGGCTGTCCTTATCGACGATGACCTCGAGGACCTTGTGCATGTCATAGACATGGGTACGGCTTGCAGGAAGAACCTTGAGGATATCTTCCTGCTGGTCTCCTGACCCTGCCGGAATGTCATACTCAGGCGGCAGCTCCATGTTGTTGTTGGGCATATAGCTGATGAAGCGCCGGATTTCCTCCATGGCCTCTTCATCGGTGTTGACGAAGCGATCTACCAGGCCAGTCATGTCGGCATGGATACGCCAGCCGCCCAGATCTTCAGGGTCGACGCGCTCCCCAATGGCCATCGACACCAGGCCCGGGCTAGAGACCGACAGGACTGATCCTTTCTTCATCACGGAGAAGTCCGAGCAGCAGACCAGCCAGGCGGAAGAGCCGAAGGATGTATCGAGAGCCACCGCCGCCCAGGGATTCTCGCGGAGACGCCGGAACTGGGTCGTGTCGTTGCCCAGCATGGCACCCATTCCCTTGGAGCCCATGGCATCGGGCAGCCTGGCGCCGGTGGACTCGCCGATGTGGATGAAGGGAATTCCCCTTTCCACGGTGGAGCGTCGAATATAGCCCAGCTTCTTGGAGTTGGTGCCACCGGTGGATGCCCCCTTGACGGTAAAGTCATTGACACAGACGCCAACGTCACGGCCATCGATCCTGCCGAAGCCGGTGATCTTGCCGTCGCGTGGTGTCTTGGCGGGGTCGAGATTGCCCCCGGATGCTGCACCCAGGAGTCCCACCTCGATGAAGCTGTCCTTGTCGACCAGGCATGCCAGCCGCTCCTCGGCATTCAGGCTGCCACGCTCCTTACGCCGCTGGAGCTTCTCCTCACCACCCATGGCGCGTGCATTCTCACGACGCCTTTCCAGATCATTCATGATGTCATCATGTGCCATGATCAACTCCTGCTCTTGTTCATCTTGTTTATGAGAAATTCAGACTTTGCGTTGTACTGTCATCCAGCAGCTGACGGTTGACACTTGGCCGATATCCCTTGGTCAGGATGATATCGCCATCCCTGAACGTCAGTGGTGTATCGAGCAACCGATAGACAGGCTTGAGGAAGCCATTGAATTCGCCGGCATTGCGAATGGTGCTCTGCGCCACGCAGGCCTCCATCCAGCTGGTGATTTCACTACCCAGTCCATCGCCGAGCACGGGCTCCATGCCATGCGCGCGAACGGCGTCGAGCCCCTCCTTGAGGCCCTGCATGGAGCCAAAGCGCTTGAGCTTGAGCTTGCAGAGCCGAACACCTTCCAACTTGCTGGCGCGCTCGATATCGGCAAGGGTGCAGATGGGCTCATCGAGCATCAGCGGCACCTTCGAAACCCGAGCGACGGCGGCATTGGCATCCCAGTCCTCGGCCAGGCAAGGCTGCTCGAACAGCTCGATTCCCTCCGGGTTCAATGAAGAGGCGAATCGGCAGCCATGGTCCTGATCGAAGGCGCGGTTCGCATCCAGACGCAGCGTAGCCCTTCCGGCCGTGACCTCCTGGATGGCGGCGACCCGCCTGAGATCGGCCTCGAGATCCTTGCCGACCTTGACCTTGAAGGTCTTGAACCCCTTGGCCATCAGCTCTTCCAGCTCTCCCGGAATATTCTCCAGGTTGGTGGAGTTGACGGGGGTGAGTAGGGGCAGATGAAGATCAACGGGAATGTTGATCAGGTCAGTGTTGTCCAGCACTTCCAGCGCCGTGGCCAGCGCACTGGCGGCCACCTTGCTCTCGGGCATGCGCTCCTGGACTAGCCGCCTGGCCTCCCCGACGGTCTTGCCCAGTAATGCCTGACTCAGCTCCTTGCAGAACGCCCAGCCACCCTCACGGGTTTCACTACTTGAGCCAGGCGAGATATGGCCGTCCCCGAACCCTACTCGACCATCGTCCGTCGTGATCTCGACGTAATAGGGCTCGAATTCTTCAAAGGTTCGGTAGGAGAGTCGGTAAGGGACCACCAAGGGGAGGCGGAGCTTCCTTAAATTGACGGATGTGATCTTCATTCGAATGTCTCACTCCTCTACGAGAATGCAGCCCTGTAATTCGATGGGGCACGACCTTCAGCCCCTGATGTCTCGGGACCCCATGTCGAAGCAGTATGTCAATCCAAGCCTATCCTGAGAGTAGCAGCTAACGCAACCACCTACACTGCGACGACGCCGTCACTCACTTGGGATATGGATAAATTAATTATCTAAAACATATAGTTAACAACTTTTATGAGGAGTAAACTGGACCCCACTGTCAAGACAGAAAGTGCATGGGTTTAAGCAATAGCCTGTGCCTCACTCGCAGCTGAACAGCGCTGCCCTGGTCCCGCTGGTTCACCGGCCGGCGTCGCCGCCGGGCCGTACTTGTCCACGATCAGTGCGCCCCCGCCCTGCCGGGTCCGATAGACCGTTTCCGGTGTCTCGTTC
>NZ_JBDNGD010000147.1:0-2304 GCF_041689495.1 Halomonas sp.
GTTGGCCGAGTCCAGGCCGTCTTTGCAGCAGGACCTCAACAGCAATTCATCGTCTGGGGAGGCTGGATCTTCGGGGGCCAATTCAATTGGCGCTATATCAATATTGATATATAATGATAGGCAAGACATCGAGATCGGCAAGCAGCGCTATAGCGAACTACCTGACTGAGCGATGACTGAACGACTGACGATACACTGACAGAGGAACGGTGCCCGCCATGGCCAACGAACGATTCGACAGCGTGTGGGATGCCATTGAAGATACCCCCGAAGAAGCCATGAACATGAGGTTGCGTTCCGAGCTGATGACTCAAATCACCAAACGCGTAGAGAACTGGGGCGTGACTCAGAAGGAGGCGGCCAACCGCCTGGGTATCACTCAGCCACGCCTGAATGACCTGCTTAACGGCCGCATCAACAAGTTCAGCCTGGATGCCTTGGTAAACCTTACCGGGCCTGCTCACTTCCACATAGAGCTGATCCTTGAGGATAAGGAGGCAGCTGTTGCCTGACGCCGGATGCGCCTTCGGCTTATCCGGGCGCCTTCCCATGCCCTGGAAATGGCCGGCTACCTTTCGTGTACCGGCAACGATTCATTACAAGGCATTCCGGGAGCCTCAATCGCGATAGACGGGGAAGCGGGCGCAGACCGCCGCGACCCTGGCCTTGATCTCGGCTTCCAGGGCGGCGGTGTCCTGGCCTTCGGCCATGGCGTCGAGGATGTCGCAGATCCAGCCGGCTAGGTCGCGGCATTCGGTCTCGCCGAAGCCGCGGGTCGTGACCGCCGGGGTGCCGATGCGCAGGCCCGAGGTGACGAAGGGGCTCTGGGGATCGCCGGGGACGGCGTTCTTGTTGACGGTGATGTGGGCGCGACCCAGGGCGGCGTCGGCGTCCTTGCCGGTGAGGCCCTGCTTGATCAGCGAGAGCAGGAAGAGGTGGTCCTCGGTGCCGCCGGAGACGATGTCGTAGCCGCGCTCGATGAACACTTTCGCCATGGTCTGGGCATTGGCGACCACCTGCTGCTGGTAGGTCTTGAACCCGGACTCCATGGCTTCCTTGAAGCACACCGCCTTGGCGGCAATGACATGCTCCAGGGGGCCGCCCTGCCCGCCTGGGAAGACCGCGGATTGCAGCTTCTTCTCGATGTCGGCGTCACCCTCGCTGGAGAGGATCAGGCCGCCGCGCGGCCCGCGCAGGGTCTTGTGGGTGGTGGTGGTGACCACATGGGCATGGGGCAGCGGGCTGGGGTAGACCCCGGCGGCGACCAGGCCGGCGACGTGGGCCATGTCGACCAGCAGGAAGGCGCCCACCTCGTCGGCGATCTCGCGGAATTTCGCCCAGTCGATGACCTGGGAATAGGCGGAGAAGCCGGCGATGATCATCTTCGGCTGGTGCTCGCGGGCAAGCTTTGCCACTTCCGCGTAGTCGATCAGGCCGCCCTCGCCCAGGCCGTACTGCACGGCGTGGTAGTGCTTGCCGGAGAAGTTGGGCTTGGCGCCGTGGGTCAGGTGGCCGCCGGCGTCCAGGCTCATGCCGAGGATGGTGTCGCCGGGCTTGATCAGCGCCTGGAAGACCGCGCCGTTGGCCTGGGAGCCGGAGTGCGGCTGGACATTGGCGTAGCTGGCACCGAACAGTTGCTTGGCGTAATCGATGGCCAGCTGCTCGACGATGTCGACATACTCGCAGCCGCCGTAGTAGCGCTTGCCGGGGTAGCCTTCCGCGTACTTGTTGGTCAGCTGGCTGCCCTGAGCCTCCAGCACCCGGGGGCTGGCGTAGTTCTCGGAGGCGATCAGCTCGATGTGGGCCTCCTGGCGCGCGACTTCCTTCTGCATCGCGTCGAAGAGGACATCATCGAAACCGGCAATCTGCATGTCACGGCTGAACATCGGCGGCAAACCTCGCATCACGGAGTATCTGGGGCCGCCATGATACCCCAGCCCACGGCGGCATTCATATGAAAGGCAATCATCCCGAGCCGCAGGCATTTCATCATCATGGCCACCCAATCATTGCCACAGTGGCGCTTTTCGTGGGAGGGCGGTTTACCGCGCGAGGGCGCTTTTCGTGGGAGGGCGGTTTACCGCGTGAGGTTGTGGCTGTGACGACCACTGAGGTCCCAACCAACCCCTCGCCCGGCTGAGCCGGCCTCCCACGAGGGTCAAACCCTCTCCGGCATAACAAGCCTCGAGCCCTGCATTGCCACAGTGGCGCCTTTCGTGGGAGGGCGGTTTACCGCGCGAGGTTGTGGCTGTGATAACCACTGAGGTCCCAACCAACCCCTCGCCCGGCATAGCCGGCCTCCCA
>NZ_JBDNGD010000148.1:0-2522 GCF_041689495.1 Halomonas sp.
AGGGACGACTGGGCGGCCTGGGTGTGGATGTCCTGCCCGTCGAGCCACCCCGGGACGGTCATCCGCTGCTCGACGCCCTGGTTGAGCCCCTCAATCTGATCGTCACGCCGCATAACGCCTGGATCACGCCGGAAGCACGGCAGACCGTGGTGTCGCTGACGGTCGACAACCTGCGCAAACCCCTGTGACTCCTTCCCTGTGAGAAGGGTGTCGCTTTCACTGCGGTTTCACGAGGCTCGATGACGGTGACAACCATGCTGCATAACCTCGGTTCGATCAATCTGGACCATGTCTACCGGGTCCCACACCTGGTCGCTCCCGGCGAGACCCTTGCCAGCCGGGAGTATCGCGTGGGTCTCGGCGGCAAGGGGGCCAACCAGTCCCTGGCCATGGCCCTGGCCGGTGGCGAGGTCGCGCACTGGGGTCGACTCGGACGCCAGGACGCCTGGGCGCGCGAGATCCTGGCCAGGGCCGGCGTCGACGTCTCGTCTCTGGCACTGGTGGATGAACCCAGCGGCCATGCCATCATCCAGGTCGATGATCTCGGCGAGAACGCCATCCTGCTATTCGCCGGGGCCAACCATGGCTTCCAGCCCGAGGCCATCGAGGCATCGCTGGACACCACCCGGCCGGGGGACTGGCTGCTGGCCCAGAACGAATGCAATGGCCTGGTCGAGATCATGGAGGGCGCGCATCGGCGAGGCGTATCAATCGCCTTCAACCCGGCACCGATGACCGACTCCGTGGCGTCGCTGCCGTTGACGCACTGCCGGTTGCTGTTCGTCAACCGCAGTGAGGCGGCACGGCTAGGCGATGTCGAGCCATCGGCCAGTGCCGAGACGCTCCTCGATGCCCTGGCGGCCAAGCTGACCGACGTCGAGACGGTCCTGACCCTCGGCGGCGAAGGTGCCTGGTACCAGCACGGCAGCGAGCGCTTTCACCAAGCTGCCCTGGCCGTCGAGCCAGTGGACACCACTGGTGCCGGTGATACCTTCATCGGCTATTATCTGGCGGCCCTGCAAGCCGGCTTGCCTGTTCCCGACTGCCTGGCGCGCGCTACCATGGCTGCCGCCCTTTGCGTGCAACACCCCGGTGCCGCCGACAGCATACCCCGTCGAGACACCGTCGAATCCCTCCTGGCGAAGCACAGACCCCCGTCTTGACGTCGCCAGACCAATGTCAACCAACAAGGAGTTACCGTGCCCCATCCCATCATCATCGATACCGACCCAGGCGTAGACGACGCCCAGGCTATTGCCATTGCTCTGCTCCATCCCGAGATTGACCTGCTGGGGCTGACTACCACCTACGGCAACGTGGACGTGGAAACGGCGACCCATAATGCCCTGCTGCTGTCTGAACTGGCCGGCAAGGATATTCCGGTTGCCCAGGGCGCCGCCGCCCCCCTGGTGAAGGCTCGGCACCCGGCTCCGGTACACATCCACGGAACCAATGGTCTGGGTGACATGGAACTTCCCGCCGTCAAGGGCAAGGCCGAGGCGCGCAGTGCCGCTCAGTTCATCGTCGACACGGTGAACCAGCGCCCCGGAGAGATTACGCTGGTCTCGGTAGGGCCTGTCGGCAACCTGGCCGCGGCGCTGCAGTTGGATCCGTCCATGGTCGACAAGGTCAAGCAGGTGGTCACCATGGGGGGCTCGATCCGCGAAGGCGGCAATGTCACGCCTGTGGCCGAGGCCAACATGTTCAACGACCCCCACGCCGCGTCTCGGGTATTGACCGCGGGCTGGCCGCTGACCCTGGTTGGGCTGGATGTCACTCATCGCTGCGTACTGACCCAGGCCCATATGGACCGTATCGAAGCCAGTCACGGGATGCTTGGCCAGGTACTGGCCGGCAGTTATGCCTTCTACCGCGACTTCTACCGGGAATTCCTCGGCATCGACGGCTGCTGTCCCCATGACAGTTGTGCACTGGCCTGGCTGCTCAGACCCGAGCTCTTCACCACCGCCCGCGGGCACCTCGGGGTCGTCACCTCGGGGGATGCCGAGGGGCAGACCATCTTCGCACCGGAAGGACGGGGATTCATCGAGCCTCGCTGGTCGGGCACCCCGCTGGTGGACGTTTGCCTGGAAACCGACGGTGACGCCGTCAGCCAATGGATCGCCGATAGCCTGGCCTGAGGCGCTGGCTTGATTAGAAAGTGCGGAAATTGTCCGGGTCACGGGCCTCGACCACCTCCAGTTCAACATGAGTGGCATGGGCATGGGGTGGTCCTTTCCAGAGCCATTCCGACATCGACTTGACGGCGTCGCGCTCACCACACATCAGGACCTCGACACGCCCGTCGGGCAGGTTTCGAGCATGGCCCGTCACCTCATGCGTGAGTGCCTGCTCTCGGGTCGCCCAGCGAAACCCGACGCCCTGAACCTTACCCACCACCAGGGCCTTGACACAGCACTTGTCCATGATTTCCTCCGCCTCTGGATCATCAAGTCTCGACGTCCTTTCTACCCGCCCGGCACGGCGTCCAACAAGTCAGCCGAGAGAAGGTGCGGCTCAGG
>NZ_JBDNGD010000149.1:0-5455 GCF_041689495.1 Halomonas sp.
ATCCTCCAGGCAACGCACGCCGTGATCGATGCGACAGACATCCAGCAGGTCCAGGGCCTCGCGGATGTAGGCGGGAGGCCCCTCCTCGCCGGCATGGGCGACCCGGGGAATACCGAGGGCGCGAGCCCGCTCGAATACAGCGACGAACTTCGCCGGCGGATGGCCGACCTCGGCGCTGTCGAGCCCTACGCCATCGAGCATCTCCCAGTAGGGGGCCGCGCTCTCCATCATCTCCATCGCCTCATCGGCCGGACCGTCGCGCAGGAAGGCCATGATCAACGCCGTGGACATGCCAAGCTCGCGCTGCGCCTGGCGCCGTGCCCGCGAAAGCCCCTCCATCACCACGGGCAGCTCGATGCCACGCGCCAGATGGGCCTGAGGGTCGAAGTGCATCTCTACATGCACCACCCCCTCGTCGCTGGCCCGTCGGAAGTAGTCCATCGCCAGATCGAAGAAGTCCTCGGCGGTCCGCAGGACACTCATGCCCTGATAGTAGAGGTCCAGGAAGGACTGAAGGTCGGAGAAATCATAGGCGGCGCGCACGTCCTCGACGGTTGCGTAGGGCAGCTCGATCCCGTTGCGCTCGGCAAGGGCAAACATCAACGCCGGTTCCAGAGCACCCTCGATGTGCAGATGTAGTTCCGCCTTGGGCAGGCGTCTGAGGAAGTCATGCATGGTCCACACCGTCGTAAGTCATGACCTTATACTGAAAGATACCGGGCGGTTTCGCAAAGCCTGCCGGCGCGCAATGTCATTGCCCGATCGATTGACGGCGGATCGACGGCCTCGCCCAGCTGGTGTACCAGGTAGATGACCGTGCGACCCGCCAGCCAGCCATCGAGCCGAGGCGCGATACGCGAGGCAGTTTCGGCATCCAGGCCAGCGAAGGGCTCGTCGAGGATCACCAGGCCGGGATCGCGCAGCCACAGCCTCGCCAGGGCCAGACGACGCGCCTGACCACCCGAGAGCTGGGCACCGCCCTCGCCCACCCGCGTCAATAGCTCTCCGGGTAATGCCTCTGCCCAGTCGGCGAGATCCACCATTGCCAGGGCCTGCCAAAGCCGTGGCTCCGGGGAGTCGGGGGCCGCAAGACGCAGGTTGGCGGCCAGGCTGTCATCGAAGAGATCCACCCGCTGGGTGAGCAGCCCCACTCGTTCCGCCAGAGACCCGGGCACCGGCCAGCCGAGGGGGACAGCGCCCAGGATGATCCGGCCCCGAGTCGGCGGAAGTCGACCAGCCAGCAGCCCTCCCAGGCTGGACTTTCCCGCACCGGAAACACCGGTGATCGCCACTCGCTCGCCAGGGCGTATATCCACGAAAACAGCTTCCAGGACAGGCTCGAGGTTGCCGGGATAGTGCAGCGTCACATCCTCCAGGGTCACCCCGAGCGGCCCGGCGGGAAGCGATTCTTCCCGCGTCGCTGCGACAGGTCGTGACGCCTCCAGCCCGTTGAGCCTCTCGGCAGCCGCCTGAGTCGCTCCGAGCCGCGTGAAGGCCATAGGCAGACCGGCCAGGGCCTCGTTCATGGCGAGGATCGCCAGGGACATCATCACCATCACTGGACCCGACAGATTTTCAACCTGGTGAGCCAGTGCCGCCAGCCAGAGGACCAGCGCCAGGGTCAGACTCACCGCCACGCCAACCAGGGCATTGCCGAAAGCCACTCGGCGTCCCAGACACCGTTGATCGACCTGAAGGCAGGCTTCTACGGCATCCAGACGCCGACGATGTTCCGCCAGGCTGCCATAGGCCTGCAATTCCGCGAGCCCCTGTAATTCCTCGATCAGGCCACTGCGCATTCGCTCTAGGTCAGTGACCTGGCGTCGGCTGGCCGCCATGCCTGCCAACGCCTGGCCAAGGGTGAGCCACAGCCAGGTCGTGCCGAGCACCAGCAACACCACCATCCCGGCCGCCGGCGACCAGATGGCCAAGAAGCCTCCCAGAGCGAGAATCGACAGGGCCGCCACTGCGGGAGGAGCCAGCAACCTCAGGTAGAGGCTGTCGAGCGAGTCGATGTCGGCGGTCAGGCGATGCAACCAGTCACTGGCTCGACGGCGAGAGAGTGTGCGCTCATCGAGCTCCACCAGCACACCGAAGAGCCGGGCGCGTAGATCGGCCAGCAAACGCAGAACCGTATCGTGGTTGTAGAGCCGCTCGGCATAGCGAGACACCGTTCGCGTCAGGGCAAAGGCACGAATCCCGCCGCCCGGGACATACACATCCAGACTGGCGGCGACACCTGTTGCCAGTAGCAGACCCGTCAATCCGCTGGCGGTGATGAACCAGCCGGATAGCGCCAGCAGGCCGATTGCCGAGACCAGCGTCAATGCCATCAAGGCCATCCCCGCCATCAGGCGACGGCGACGGCGTGCCAGCAGGCGACACCAGGGGGCGAAGGTGGTGCCTGACGTCGCCTGGCGGAGAGACTCAACCACGATCACTCTCCCCCGTCACGGCCACTAGCCGGCCGCCTTCATCGAGCTCCAGGCGTCGGTCCGCCATCGCCATCAGCGCCGGATGATGGGTGGCGATCACCAAGGTACGACCTTCCTCGGCCAGTTCACTCAGCCCCCGGATGATCCAGGCCTCGCTGTCCTCATCCAGGCTGGCCGTGGGTTCATCGAGCAATACCAGTGGCGAGGCCGAGAGAAAGATCCTGGCCAGGGCAAGTCGCTGGGCCTGGCCCGCGGAAAGTCCCAGGCCCCGTTCACCCAGTTGGGTCTCCAGGCCCTCGGGAAGGGCCGACAGGACGTCATCGAGGCCGGCGCGAGACAGTGCGTGACGCATCCTGATCTCGCTTGCCTCGGGATCGGCTAGCCGCAGGTTCTCGGTCAGGCTGCCGAGAATCAGCAATGGGCGCTGGTCCATCCAGGCAAACCTCATCTGCGTGGACCGACGCCACTGCCCCGACGATGGCCCGATAAAGCCGGCCAGCAGCTGCAGCAGCGTCGACTTGCCGGCCCCCGATGGCCCGGTGAGGACCAGCATCTCGCCCGGGATCACCTCCAGATCGATCGGTCCGAGCACTTGGCCCCGGCCGAGATGTTCTACCGTGACACCGCTGAGGCTGACGATTTCCCCGTCACTGGCCGGCTCCGGGGGGATCGCCTCCGGGTGCAGGGAATCCCGCCCCTCGTTGAGCAACGCCACGAGCCCATCGGCGGCACCCAGGGCAGCGGCTCGATCATGGTAATGCTGTGACAGGCTGCGCAGGGGCTGGAAGAACTCCGGCGCCAGCAGCAGCACCAGCAATCCAGAGAAGAGGCTGAGTTCCGCTGAGGGGCCATAGGTGATATAGCCAAGCAAGCCGAACCCGACATAGATTGCCACCACGGCGATGGCCACCGAGGAGAAGAATTCGAGTACCGCCGAGGAGAGGAAGGCCAGACGCAGTGTCTTCATGCTCAGCAGACGGTAGTCGTCCGCTGCGGCATGCACCTCGGCGGTGGCATCACGGGCACGACCGAAGAGCTGCAGGGTAGTGATACCGCGGACCCGATCGATGAAATGACCGGAGAGCCTGGCCATGGCCGAGAACTGGTCGCGGTTGAGACGCTCGGCTCCCATGCCGACCAGGGCCATGAACAGGGGGATAAGCGGAGCCGAGAGCAGCAGGAAGAGTGCAGCCAGCCAGTCGAGCCAGACAACCACCGCCAGGATCACCAAGGGAAGGGCCACCGCCAGGCGCAACTGGGGCAGGAAGCGGGCGAAGTAGCCATCCAGAGCCTCCACCTGTTCCACCAGCTGGTTGGCCAGCGAGGCTGAATGGCGCGATGCCAGACGCACCGGACCCAGGAGGGCCAGATGGTCGAGCAAGGCAGCCCTGGCCCGACGACGGATACGCAGACTGGCCTCGAGACCCGCAACCTCCTGGCCCCATTGCGCCAACGCCCTGATCGGCAGGACGGCCACCAGGGCAATGAAGGCCGGCCACAAGTCGGAAGGGGGCCGCTCAGCCACCAGAAGCTGGGCGAGCAGCCACGCCAGCAGCCCCATCTGCACCACGGTCAAGGTCCCGGCGGCCAATCCTGACAGGGTCGCCAGACCCAGCAAGCGACGCTCGCCAGCGGCCAGCGAGACGAGCCAAGGTCGGGGGCTCAGGGAACCCTGGGTATCGATGGGCTCCGCCACGGGCTCAGTGGTAGCCCTCACCCACCTTGACCTTGCCGCGGAAGACCCAGTAGGTCCAGGCGGTATAGCCCAGCACGATGGGGATGACGAAGAGCACGCCGATCAGCAGGAAGAGTTGGGACTCCGGGGCCGAGGCCGCATCCCAGATGGTGTAGTCGGGCGGCACGATTACCGGCCACTTGCTCACCACCAGCCCCAGGTAGGTGAAGATGAAGAGTCCCAGAGTGGCCACGAAGGGCAATCCCTCGGAACGCCGCCGAACCGAGACGAAGACCAGAGCCGCGCTCAACAGCGCCAGGGTCGGCAGTATCCAGATCAACTGGAGGTGATCGAACCAGCGCGACCAGACATTGGGGTCCACGAAGGGCGTCCAGAGGCTGATTATCGCGAACACCGCCAGCACCGCCGCAAGCAAGGGCAGGGTGATCCGATAGGCCCAGGCTTGGACATGCCCCTCGGATTTCAGGATCAACCAGGTGGCACCGAGCAGGGCGTAACCGGCCATCAGGCCCAGACCGGTCAGCACCGAGAAGGGGGTGAGCCAGTCCAGGGCACCACCTACATAGACGAAATCTTCCACCGGAAAGCCATGGATATAGGAACCCACCACGGCGCCCTGGGCGAAGGCGGCGACCGCAGAACCCCAGCAGAAGGCCCGGTTCCACCAGCGACGATTGCGACGCGACTTGAAACGGAACTCGAAGGCGATACCGCGGAAGATCAGGCCCGCCAGCATCAGGAAGACCCCGATGTAGAGAGCCGGCAGGAACACCGAATAGACCAGAGGAAAGGCCCCCAGCAGACCGGCCCCGCCAAGCACCAGCCAGGTCTCGTTGCCGTCCCAGACCGGGGCCACCGAGTTCATCATCACGTCTCGGGCGTCCTCGTCGGGCGCGAAGGGAAAGAGGATGCCCAACCCCAGGTCGAAGCCGTCCATCAGCACGTACATGATCACCCCGAAGCCGATGATCCCCGCCCAGATCAGTGAAAGATCGAACATTTCCATGATTCAGCTCCTTGTCGGCTGGCGTGAGGCGTCCTCGAAGGGCACATGGGCGGCGGACAGCGGACGCTTGGGTCGCTCCACCTCGCCGGGGTCATGGGTCGGCTCGGGCAGCATGCCCTGACGCACGACCCGGGTCAGGTAGTAGATGCCGGCCCAGAACACCACCGCATAGACAGACGCATAGCCGATCAGCGTGAACAGGGCCATGCCGCCCGTCAGCGACGGTGTGACCCCCTCAGCGTGGGTCATCATGCCGTAGACCAGCCAGGGCGCTCGGCCGGTCTCGGTGACGATCCAGCCGGCCAGCACGGCGACGAA
>NZ_JBDNGD010000150.1:0-23477 GCF_041689495.1 Halomonas sp.
CTACCTCGCCGCGTTCACCTATCGATTCAACCGCCGCTTTGATCTCAGGGCGCTGCCGACACGGCTGCTCATCGCGGCCGTGCGCTGCAAGCCGCAACCCCAGCGGGTGATTCGGTCGGCTGAGCTTCATTGCTAATCAGGTGATTTTTTATGACGACCCATTCAGAACGTTGATGTCGGGTATGTAGGTCATCTCCTACAAAGGGGTGTAAGATAAGCCTGACAAAGTGCAAACTGTTGCCATTATGATTGCAATTGACCGTCCTTTCTCTTGAAGTGGACCCCATGACTGCCAGCGATTCCCGACGCCACAGAGATCCGGAACGCCGACCGAAGGAGAACCGCAAGGATGTCTCCGGTGCGTTCGAGTTCGACGTGCCTATGTCACTATCGCCTGACGACACCGACTCGCAGGCCTTTGGCAGGGAAGAAGTCGAACTGGTACGGCGCCAGTATCTGGAAAGCGAGCAGCGATTCCGCACCTTGCTGGAGAGCCTGCCGAAGGTGGCGGTTCAGGGCTATGATCGTGACCGGCGAGTGATCTACTGGAACGAAGGCAGCACCCGTCTTTATGGCTATACGGCCGAGGAAGCCCGGGGACAGTTACTGGAAGATCTGATCATTCCCTCCTTCATGCGCCAGGGGGTGATTGAGGCGCACAGTGCCTGGGTCAATGCCGGCGTGGAAATTCCCGCCAATGAACTCGAGCTCAAGCACAAGAGCGGTGAACTGGTATCGGTGTTCTCGCAGCACTTGATGCTAAATGAGCATACCGACTTACCCTTGATGTTCTGCGTGGATGTCGATCTTTCCGACCAGAAACGCGCCCACCGTGACCTGGATTTTGCCACCCGCTTCGACAGTCTCACGCATCTGCCCAATCGCCAGACGCTCGAGATTGACCTGGACGGCCTGCTGGAGTCCTGTCGACGCCAGGGGAATGGTTTGGCGATGATCTATCTGGACATCGATCACTTCGTCGAGATCAATGATGCTCTCGGGTACGAGCAGGGCGATCGTCTGCTCATTGAATTGACCCGCCGGTTGAGGGAATGCCAGCGGGTCACCGATCTGGTGTCACGCGTCTCCAGTGATGAATTCGTCCTGGCTTTCCCCGGCGTCCATCTGGATCCCGATGTCAGACGGGTGGTTCGTCATGTCCAGAATGTCTTCCGTGAACCCTTCGTACTGGACGGTCGCGAGCGTCAGGTCACGGCCTGCCTGGGTGTGGCACTGTTTCCCGAGAACGGCGAGACGTCACGCGAGCTGATTCGCAATGCCGATGTGGCCAAGAATCGTGCCAAGCTGGATGGCCGAGGCGCCGTGCGTTTCTTCCAGCAGAAGCTCCACGATGAGCTGGTTCGCCAGCACTATCTCTTGGCACGACTCGAGGAAGCCCTGGATGAGGGTGAATTCTGCCTCCACTACCAACCCCAGGTCTCGGCTGCCAGTGGGCGGATCGAGAATCTCGAGGCCTTGATACGCTGGCAACCGGCCGAGGGCCCGGCGATCTCGCCCGCCGAATTCATCCCGCTGGCCGAGCGCTCCGGGTTGATCCATCGTCTGGGCGACTGGGTCATCAAGGAAGCCTGCCGCCAACAGGTGGAATGGCGTGCCAAGGGATTCCGCGAGCATCGCATCGATATCAATGTGTCGGGTCGACAGCTGGTTCGGCCCGGTGCCCTCAAAAGCTTCGAGGACTCGCTGCAGCGCCATGGTCTTGGCCCGCGGGATATCGGCATCGAATTGACCGAGAATGTCCTGATCGAGGCCGACGAGTCGGTCCTCGAGGATCTGCGTCGTCTCTATCATCGCGGCATTCGCATTGCCATCGATGACTTCGGGACCGGGTATTCCTCCCTGAGCTACTTGAAGCACTTTCCGGTCACCGCCCTGAAGATCGATCGCTCCTTCGTGCATGATTCCCCCTCCCAGCCCAAGGATCGGGCCATCATGGAGGGGGCGATCTTCATCGGTCACCGGCTGGGGCTGGAGGTTGTGGCCGAGGGTGTCGAGAACGCCGAACAGTTGACACTGCTCCGGGAAATGCACTGTGACCTCGTCCAGGGGTTCTTCTTCTATCGTCCTATGCCGGCCAACGATATGGACCGCTTGCTGTCCGGTTTCGTGCCCAGTCATGAGGGTCTGTCGAGCTGAGCCGCGCCGTGATTTGGCGTAGAATGCTCGGCGCCCCTGTACCCTGGAGTCTTCGTGACCGACCCCGACGCCCCTCGATCGCTGGGTTCCACCCTCTGGCGCCAGACCTGGCCCATGGCCATCGGCGTGCTCTCCCTGCTGGGCTTCCAGTTGGTCGACAGTGCCTTCATCGCCCGCCTGGGTACGGCACCCCTGGCCGCCCAGTCCTTCACCTTCCCGCTGTCCTTTCTGGTCATCGGCATCCAGGTGGGCATGGGTATCGCCATCGCGGCATTGATCTCGCGTGCCCTGGGGGCGAAAGAGACGGCGCGGGCGCGCCGGCTGGGCAGTCTGGTACTGCTGGTCGGGACCGCCACCATCGCGCTGCTGGTGCTGCTGCTGTGGGCCATCCAGGCTCCGGTGTTCGGCCTGCTGGGGGCCGACGGAGCGACCCGGGAGCTGATCCGTCACTACTGGGCCCCCCAACTGCTGGCGGCCTGGCTCGGGGCGGTGCTCTACTTCGGCTATAGCCTGTTCCGGGCACACGGCGACACCTGGCTGCCGGGCAAGATGATGGTGATCACCAGCCTGTTGAACCTGGTGCTCGACCCGCTGCTGATCTTCGGTGTCGGTTCCTGGGAGGGGCTGGGCCTGCCGGGGGCCGCCTGGGCGACCTCGATCGCTTTCGGCACCGGCCTGCTGCTGCTGGTACGACGCCTGCGCGACAAGGACTGGCTGGCGGCCGAGGGGTTGGTAGGGGAGTTGAAACGCTCGCTGGTGCTCTTCGCCGGCATCGCCGGTCCGGCCATGATCAGCCAGTTGATGCCGCCTCTGGCGGCCATGCTGGCCATCTCGGTGGTGGCCTCCCTGGGCGAGGCCCATGTGGCGGCCTGGGGGCTGGCCAGCCGCCTCGAGACCCTGTCGTTGATGGTAGTGCTGGCCATGACGATGTCATTGCCGCCCTGGCTCGGGCGCTGCTACGGGGCGGGCGACTGGGGCCAGATCCGTCGTCTGCTGCGCCTGGCGCTTAAGGTGGTGGTTGTCTGGCAACTGGGTCTGGGACTGGTGATGGCCCTGGGTGCCCCCTGGGTGGCCGAGGTGCTGGCCGGCAACCCGGAGGTCAGGGGTAACCTGGCGATGCTGATCCGCTTCCTGCTGCCGAGTTATACCCTGCTGGGGATCTGCATGCTGGTGGTATCCGCTGGAAATGCGCTGGGGTGGCCACTGAGGGCCATGCTGATGTCCGGGGCGCGTCTCTTTGTCTTCTATCTGCCATGCCTGTGGCTTGGCGCCTGGCTGGGTGGGCTGATGGGGCTTGCCATGGGCGCGGCCCTGGGCAATGGCCTGGCGGGACTGACGGCCTGGTGGGTACTCCGCCGGATTCTGGCGAGTCCACGGCGACAGGCCGTCTACGGGCACGCCTGAGGATGGGCGGGATTGCTGTTGCCCTGTAACGAGAAGCCCCGCCGGATGGGCGGGGCTTCTGCTGGTATCGGGTCATCGTAACGAGGTCAGTTGACGACGGCGATGGCCTTGGCCAGGTAGGGCAGGTTCTCCTGGGAGAAGCCGGCCACGTTGGCGCGGCCCGAGCGCACCATGTAGATACCGAACTCGTCGCGCAAGCGATCCACCTGGTCGGGGGTGAGCCCGGTGTAGGAGAACATGCCGCGCTGTTCGGCCACACAGGCATACTTCTGATCCAGGCCGGAGGGCTTGAGGGCTTCGACGAAATCGCGACGCAGGGTGTTGATGCGGTCTCGTATCTCGGTGAGTTCCTCACGCCACAGGGAGGCCAGCTCGGCGGAATGCAGGATCTCGCTGACGATGGCGCCGCCGTGGGCCGGCGGATTGGAGTAGTTCTCGCGAGCCACGATGGCGATCTGCGAGCGGACATTCTCCATCTGCTCGGTAGTCTTCGCCACCATGATCAGGCAGCCGGTGCGCTCGCAGTAGATGCCGAAGTTCTTGGAGCAGGAACTGGTGATGATCACCTCGTCGAGGTTCTCGGCCAGGAGCCGAACCCCGTAGGCGTCCTCGTCCAGGCCTTCGCCGAAGCCCTGGTAGGCAAAATCGATCAACGGAAGTAGCTGGCGCTCCTTGAGGACCTCGAGGACCTGCTGCCACTGGCTCCTGGAAAGATCGAAACCGGTGGGGTTGTGGCAGCAGGCATGCAGCAGCACCACATCGCCTTCGGGAATCTCCTTGATGGCGGCGAGCATGCCGTCGAAGTCCAGCCGGTTGTCGGCGTCCACATAGGGGTACTTCTTCAGGGTCAGGCCGGCGGCCGGAAAGACCCCCAGGTGATTGGGCCAGGTGGGGTCGCTGACCCATAGCGCCCGGCCGGGCAACTGCTTGGCGATGAAGTCCCCCGCCAGTCGCAGGGCACCGGTGCCTCCCGGTGACTGGGTGGCGCTGGCACGCTTGGCCTCGAGCACCGGCGAGTCCTCGCCCAGCACCATGGGCAGGATCACCTCACCGTACGCCGGAGCGCCATGCGAGCCGATGTAGGTCTTGGTAGTCTCGTTCTTGAGCAGCAGGGCCTCGGCCTCCTTGACGGCGCGCATTACCGGGGTATTGCCCTGGTCGTCCTTGTAGACGCCCACGCCCAAATCGACCTTCTGCGGATTGGCATCCTTCTTGAAGGCCTCGATTAGACCGAGGATCGCATCCCCGGGAACCCGCTCAATGTGCTCGAACATTTAATTCGCTACCTCGTCGGTTCTGGCGGCAAGAATGAAGTCGTTCTTGTGCAGGCCCTTGATCTTGTGCGACCACCAGGTCACGGTGACCTTGCCGTATTCGGTGAGGATCGCCGGATGGTGATCGGCTTGCTCAGCGATTTCGCCAACTCGCTGGGTGAAGTCGAGGGCCTGCACGAAATCCTTGAACGTGAAGGTACGTTCAAGCTGCATGATGCCATTCCGGTCGACGATTTGCCACTCGGGCACCTGAGCCCTATAGGCCTCGATCTCCTCCGACGTGACCCGGGGCGCATCGATGCTGCAGGCTTCGCACTGGGCTTGAGCGATGTTTGTCATGGTGTCTCCTTGCTGTGGTGAGATAGGTTACTGAATTGATATCAATGCTCTTTCACAGGGCTTCGGTTCGTCAAGCCGCTTGCGGGCAGCTTTAATGCCCTTACTTTACCCCTGATGGTTATCTGATCGAATCGTTCCATCTCGAGTAACTTCATGGAGTTATGATGCCTGGACACCGATATGCCAAGCGTGCTTTCGGATACCGTCCACCTCCTGATGCGCCTGCTGCAGTGCCGGGGCCTACTGGGCTGAGGCGTTTACGCCGTGCCGGCCCAGCCAGTCGCGGACCTCGGCGTAGGGGTAGCCCTCCAGGGCGGCGAAGCCCGGCAGCTGTCGCGCCTTGAGCCGGGTGAACAGCGGCGTGGAGATGCCGCAGAGGAAGCGGGCCAGCAGGTCCCGAGTGGCGGGGTGCCCCTCGCCCTGGCTGGCCAGGCGCGTTTCGAGCTCGCCGAGCAGTTCGTGCGGGTTCCGGCTTTCCAGCGGGGCCCGTTCCGGCCCCGGCGGCAGCCGGGCGGGCTGACCGCGACAGGCCGAACAGTGACCGCAGCGCTCGGGGGCCCGGTCGTCGCCGAACCACTCCGCCAGCCGGCGGCTGAGGCAGCGGTCACTCTCGAAGAGCTCGAGCATGGCATGCAGCCGGGCGATCTCGGCCGCCTCCTTGTCGCGAAAATAGGTGAAGAGGTCATCGGTCAGCGCTGCGGGGTCGGCGTCTGGCGCGAGCACCCCATAGACCTCGGTCATCTGCTTGCTCTCGAGTGTCATCCAGCCCTTCTCGACGAAGTACTCCAGGGCGGTGATGACGCGACCGCGCCGGGTATCGAGCTCTCGCTCCGCGCCCAGGGCCTCTAGAGTGGCAAAGTCCAGCGTGTACCAGGTGCGGGCACGGGTCGAGGCATCGAGAATCGCCTGGACGAAGGCGCGGCGTTCTCCCTGGAAGCGTTCCACCAGCGTCTCGGGGTCGTCCGCCAGCCTGAAACGGTAGTCGGCGAAGTAGCTGTAGCGAGGGGCAATGATGCCGCGCAGCTCGAGCTGCACGAGCAGGGTCTTGAGCGGCAGGGGGCGGATATTGCTGTTCCGCGACAGCGTGTTGAGCATCAGCTCCCACTCGCGACCGGCGGCACGCATCTCATCGATCACCCGGCGAATGCCGTGATGCTCGGGGGTATCGCCGTAGACGAAGTTCTCCAGTACCTCGAGATGGTCGCGTCCGGCCAGCATCAGACAGCTCGAGGGAAGACCGTCCCTGCCGGCACGGCCGATCTCCTGGCTGTAGTTCTCGATGGACTTCGGCAGGTCGAAGTGAACCACGTTGCGGATATCGGCCTTGTCGATGCCCATGCCGAAGGCGATGGTGGCCACGATGCAGGGTGTGTGACCCGCCATGAAGTCTCGCTGGATCGTGTCGCGTCGATCTCCGTCGAGCCCGGCGTGGTAGGCGGTTGCCGGCAGGCCGGCCTTCTCCAGGTAGGCGGCAAGTCGCTCGGCGGTCTGCTGCAGGGTGACGTAGACGATGGTCGGTTGGGGCGGCCCCTGTTCGAACCTCGGTCGCAGCCACTCCACCAGCCGGCGCGTGCGATCGGCTGCGGGTACCGGCGACACCTGGAGGTCGAGGTTGTCACGATAGAAGCCTGTGCCGGTGACATCGTCCGGCGCGATGTCGAAGCGGCTTCGCATGTCATCGATGACCCTCGGTGTGGCCGTGGCGGTGAGCAGCAGCACCTGCGGGATGGCGAACTCCTGGCGGTAGGCGGGCAGCTTGAGGTAGTCCGGCCGGAAGTTGTGCCCCCACTCGGAGATGCAGTGCGCCTCGTCCACCACCATCAGCGAGATCGGCACGCGGCGGATGAAGGCGCGGAATCGCTCGTTCTTGAGGCGCTCCACCGAGACCATCAGGACGCGGATGTCACCACGCTTGACGCCCTCCATCACCGCCGCCGCTGCCTCGCGGCTCTGGCCGGAATCGAGGCTGGCGGCCGCGATGCCGCGGCGTGCCAGGAAGGCCAACTGATCCTGCATCAGTGCCAGCAGTGGGGAGATCACCAGGGTCAGGTGTGGCAGGTGAAGGGCAGGCAGTTGGTAGCAGAGCGACTTGCCGGAGCCGGTAGGGAAGATGGCCGCTGCCGAGCGGCCGGCCAAGATGGCTTCGATGACCGGTCGCTGTCCTGGTCGGAATTTCGGGTAGCCGAAGACGCGCTCGAGTGTCTGCTGGATCATGGAGGGGTCCCTGACGGGTTGTCGAATCACTGCAATTTTGTCCTGACCTCGACGAATCGGCGCTGGGCGTCAGGCCGTTACCGATTGTCGTATCTGTTTCCGCTGGCTGGATCAGCGAGGCGCATCATAGCGACCCGGTCGGCCTCGGGAGAAGACGACTTGCCAGAGTTGCAGGTCCCGGGAGCGGAAGGCGCTGGCACAGACCGAGAGATAGTAGCGGAACATGCGACGGGTGCGCTCGTTGTAGTGGTGGGCGATTTCGTGCCAGTGACTGTCGAAATTCTCAAGCCAGGCCATCAGGGTAGGGTCGTAGTCCGGACCGAAGTTGTGCCAGTCTTCCATCAGCAGGTGACCCTTGCTGGCCTGGGCAATATGCTTGGCCGAGGGCAGCACGCCATTGGGAAAGATATAGCGGTTGAACCAGGGATCGGCGCTGACCCTGGAATGGTTCGAACCGATGGTGTGCAGCAGGAAGAGGCCGTCATCGGCCAGCCGGTCCTCCACGGTCCTGAAATAGGTCTGGTAGTTGCGGTGGCCCACGTGTTCGAACATGCCGATGGAGACCACGCGATCATAGGTGCCCGTCAGGTCGCGGTAATCCTGCAGCAGGATCTCGACCGGCAGGCCGTCACAGCGTTGCCGTGACAGGGCTGCCTGTTCCCTGGAGATGGTAATGCCGGTGACCTCGACCCCGTGGTGGCGAGCGGCATGTTCCGCGAAGCTGCCCCAACCGCAGCCGATGTCCAATACCGTCATGCCGGGAGAAAGATCAAGCTTGCGACATGCCAACTCCAGCTTGGCTAGCTGAGCCTCGTGCAGGGTGCGAGCCTGTTTCCAGTAGCCACAGGAATAGCACATGGTGCTGTCCAGCATCCGCTCGAAGAGATTGTTGCCGAGGTCGTAGTGGGCCTCTCCGACCATGGTGGCGCGCGCCTTGCTCTGGAGGTTGAAGAAGCCCGCCTGCAGGCGGTAGAGAAAGCGTTCATGCGGGGGCTTGGCGCGTTCACCTAGCCCATGCTGCAGCAGGCGATAGGCCATCTCGTCGATCCGCCCGCAGTCCCACCAGCCGTCCATGTAGGACTCGCCGAGGCCAAGGTTGCCCTGATGAAGGACCCGCGAGAAGAAATCGGGGTGGAAGATACGCAGGTCCTGAGGGGCATCGCCATTGAGGGATATCCCGGAACCGGCGATAAGGCGTTCGAATACCCGTCGTGCCCGGGTGTCGGGAAGGAGGATGGGTCGGAGTCGAGGTTCACTGGTCATCGAGTCCTCCTGTTTCAGTTGAATCGACAGCCATCACAGACAGGCAGTAGATGCTTGACGGCAGGCCGGCCACTTGGCGTTGCATACCCCTTCAGCATAGACCAGCCTGAAAAGTTGGGAAAAACCGGTATGATTCCGCTTTGATCCGAGTCAGTTTCGTCGGGAGGCTTACGCGAATGAAGGATGACAGCAATGGCCCTGCCAGGGCTGAGTCAGCAGCGTCGAGCGACAGAAGGCCCCGGGGCCGGGTCAGCCTCGTCGGGGCCGGTCCCGGGGATCCGGAGCTCTTGACTCTCAAGGCACTCAGACGCCTGGAAGCCGCCGAGGTAATTCTCCATGACCGGCTGGTCAGCGAGGAAATCCTGGCACTGGCCAACCCGGCGGCGCGTCGCGTCTATGTCGGCAAGGTCCGTTCCGACCACAGCCTTCAGCAATCGGGCATCAACCAGGCCCTGCTGGACTGGGCGCACTCCGGCAAGCAGGTGGTCCGGCTCAAGGGCGGGGACCCCTTCATCTTCGGCCGCGGCGGCGAAGAACTGGAGGCGCTGGTGGCTCAGGGTATCGAGGTGGAGGTGATTCCCGGGATCACGGCGGCCTCGGGGTGTTCCGCCTACGCGGGTATCCCGCTTACCCACCGTGATCATGCCCAGTCGGTCCGCCTGGTAACCGGCCATCTCCGCAACGGCTCCAGCGATCTCGATTGGCCTGCCCTGGCCAGTCCCGGCCAGACGCTGGTGTTCTACATGGGGCTGCATGGCATGCAGGAAATCCGTCGCCAGCTGATCGCCCATGGCCTCCCCCCGGATACACCCATGGCATTGATCGAGCAGGGCACCACGGCTCGCCAGCGGGTGCATCGGGGGACCCTGGCCACTCTGCCGTCGAGTCTGGATTCTTCCCTGGTACAGCCCCCGACGCTCATCATCGTCGGCGGTGTCGTGGGCCTGCATGCCACCCTGGACTGGTTCGATCCGGGCGAGGCGAATGCCAGGGGCTGGGATACCGGCCATCGACGCTGAATTCCTTGCCACTGGGTTATCCACCTTCAGGGATCATCCGTCTCGGATGACTGGGCATATTCGCGTTGCCAACGGTTGAGTAGCGCCTGCCGCTTGAGATCATCCAGGGTGGCCAGCAGGCTCGGACCCAGGGCGATGGGTCGAAGGCCCTCTCCCAGCTCCCTGCGCATCGCCGATGCCGTGCCTGGCCCGTTCAGGCCCGGGTGGATGCCCCCAGGGCGGTATTCTCGGCGAGCACTCCTTGCCCCCTTTCGCTGATCAGGTATTCCAGGAAGCGTTCGGCTGCCTCGGGATGGGGCGTTTGACGGGAAATGAAGGCAAGGCGCTGGGTGACCAGCGCATAGTCTTCGGGGACCACCAATTCGAGCGCCGGATGCTCGTCCACGACACGGCGGGCATAACTGCCCAGCAGGTTGTAGCCAAGCAGGTAGCGACCGTCGATCAGGCCGTCGAGCATCTCGCCGGTAGTACCGACCAGGCGGGCCTCGGTGTTTCCCAGTGCCGCGACGAGGTCCCAGTAGCGTGGCGAGAGACGCGACTCCTCGATGGCATAGCTGTAGCCGGCACCACTGTTTACCGGGTCATAGGTCACCACGCGTCCGGCGAGTTGATCGGCATGTGCATCGAGGAGGGCCAGGAGGTCGGCATGGCTTCGGACGGCCCCGAAACGCTCGATCAATTCAGTTCTCACCACCATGACGATGGGCTCGAAGGTGAAGGCGAACAACTCCTGCCGCCATCGGGCCCAGGCGGGCCAGTCGCTGGCGGCAGCCGTCTCGAGGGGTCGGGCATGGCTGGCGTTGGCCAGCCAATACTGCCAGGGCATGGCCGAGGAAATCATCACGTCGACCTGGTCCGGAGCCTCGAGAAAGCGTTGGTGAAGCTCCAGCGTCGAGAGGTTGCGATAGGTCAGCTCGATGTTCGGATAACGCCGGTGAAAGGCCTCCAGCAGGGGACGCACATGGGGAATGTCCAGGGCCGCGTGGATGACCAGTGTCATGGCGGGACCAGCGTCCGGGTCTACCGGATATTCCAGGAGATCGTCGGCGTTCGCGGCGAGGCTCCAGAGGCCGAGCAGAAGTCCGAAGAAACAACATCGAATCCATTGGCTCATGATATCTCTCCAGGAAACGCCAGGATCACACTCAGGCCCTTCCCGTGATGCCCGTGTTCCAGCCTCAAGCGTGCCCTATGCGCTCGTGCAATACCGTCGACGATGGCCAGTCCCAGACCGGAGCCTTCGAGGTCATGGTGGTCACGATGAAAGGGTCTCAGCATCATCAGTCGCCTGTCGGCGGCGATGCCTGGGCCGTCGTCGTTGATCTCCAGACGGGAAGGAAATGCATGGACCCGCACGGTGACTCGTCGGGCGCCGTATCGACTGGCGTTGTCGATGAGGTTACCGAGCGCTTCTGCCAGCTGCCAATCGCTGCCCTGAATCCATACCGGTGCCTCGGGTGCTTCCACGCCGAGGTCGATTCCCTTTCGATGGCAGGCGGCCCAGTGATCACGCACGGCTTGTCTGGCGAGGGTATTGAGGTCCAGATCGGCAATATCCGGGCGGTATTCCGTATTGTTCAGTCGGGTCAGCGAGAGCAGTTGCATGGCCAGTCGGGCGGTTCGGGCACTGGTGGCTCGCATGGCCTCCAGGGCATCACGCCAGCGGGAAGGGTCGTCCTGCCTCAGGGCCAGCTCGGCACGCGCGGAGAGCCCGGCCAGTGGGGTGCGTAGCTGATGAGACGCATCGCCTATGAATCGCTCCTGGTTGGCACGAACCCGCCGCATGCGCGCCAGCAGGTCATTGAGGGTGTCACGCAGTTCGGCCAACTCTCGTGGAAGCGGCAGATCCAGGGGCGAGAGGGTACGAGGATCTCGTGTGCGAATGGCTTTCCGCAGCCGCGTCAGTGGAGACAGGGCGGCGCGGATAGCGAGCACGAGGCTCACGCCCGCCAGCAGTCCCATGGCCAGGATCCCCATCAGGTTGGCACGCCACAATTCCCCGGTGAGGGCATCGCGACCCTCGCGGGTATGGGCAACACGCACCTCGAAGGATTCGCGGAGTCGCCAGTCCTCGAGTCGGGTACGACGTACCCCCTGGCGCAACGCCATGCCCTGCCAGTCGATGTCGTGATAGGTGAGGGTGTTCCGGGTATCGGTATCTTGGCGCGAATCACCGGGGAGGTCGGCATTTCCCGTGATCATGACGCCTTCCTGGTCGACAATGCTGTAGAACACGCGCTCTTCGGCATCGGTTGCCAGCATTTCCAGGGCAGCGGGAGGCAGGTCAAGCCAGAGGGTTTCGTTCTGCCACTGCAGCTGCTCGGCAATGGCCAGGGAGGCGGCCTCGAGCAAGCGGTCGAAGGCACGGTCGGCGGTGCGGCGGGCTTCCACCAAGGCCTGCAGCAGCATCAGGCCACCCAGCACCAGCAGGGGGATTAGTAGCCAGGCCAGCAGGCGTCGGTAGAGGCTGTCACCCCGCTTCACGTGGCCTCCAGCAGGTATCCCAGGCCGCGTACCGTCTTTACGGCGATGGCGTGGCCGGCGAGTCGTTGACGTAGACGATGCACATAGACCTCGATGGCGTTGTTGCCCATGGCATCGCCCTGGAAGGCTTCCCGGGTGAGGCTGGCCTTGTCCACGGGTTCACCCTCATGTCGCATCAGACAGACCAGCAGCCGTTGCTCGCGTGGCGGAAGCGCCAGTGATTGATTGTCGAGGCTGAAGGTCTGGCTCAGGGTGTCGAAGGTCAGGGGGCCTATGCGCAGTTCCGGATCCGTGCTGCGTCGTCGCAGCAGGGCGCGCACCCGGGCTTCGAGTTCGTCCAGGGCGAAGGGCTTGGCCAGGTAGTCATCGGCACCCAGGTCCAGCCCCCGGACCCGATCCTCCACGGCTCCCCTGGCGGTCAGGATCAAGACGGGCGTATCGCGATCATGTGTTCGCAGGGCCTGCAGGACCTCCAGACCGCTACAACCCGGCAGGTTGAGGTCGAGCAGCACCAGGTCATGGCCATGGGCAGGCATCGACAACCGCTGTCGAGCCAAGCGTCCATCGGCCAGTGGATGGACCTCATGACCTCCCAGCCGAAGGGCGTCCAGCAGGGTTTCCGCCAGCAGGGGATCGTCTTCCACCAGAAGTATCGTCATGGAAGCGTCTCCTGTGTTTTACCACTCTGGTGAGAGCCGAGTTCAACCATGACGGCTGCCAGGGCAGTCTCGGCACGCTTCACCTCGACCCTTCCATGCGGGCCGGATATCGACACCCATATCCCGGGTTCGCCGCCCACCGTCGCCAGGGCATGGCATACCATGGCGCCGCCGGGCAGCACTGGACGAGGATCCTCCGCGTCGCTGACCTTCCATCGAGCGCCAGGGTGGAGGTCATGGCGGAGTCGTGTTTCCGGCAGGGCGACCAGACGGCACTCGGCGATATCTTCCTTGACTTCGAACAAGGCAGCAGTTTCGCCGAGAGTCTCGGCCAGGCGATCGAGAAAGGGTTGTACCCGAGCGGCCAGTTGGCGTCCGGGAGGATGACGTCTGGCCAGGCGCAGAGGGGTATGCCCCAGACGCCAGCGTCCGTCGTCATCTCGCTGCACATAGTCGAAGCGCTCCAGGGAACCCAGCAGGCGAAGCAGGGTGCTCTTGTAGTAGCCGGTCGATTCGGCCAGTTCGGCCAGGGAGAAACGCTCCTGTGCAGAATCGAAGGATTCGAGCACCGTCAAGGCCCGTTCCACGGCTTCGACGCGATCCTGTGCCATTGTCGGCTCCTGCCTCCTTATCGCCTTTCGTTGTTGAACTTTGGTCGTAATTTGATTCCCGGGCGTTGACCCATGCCGCCACTCGGCCTAGCTTTCCATTGTGAGGAATGACGTTCTGCCTTACAGAACTGTAAGCTAAGCGTCAGTTTTCGACAAGTCAAGATTTCAGCCACCTGATCCTCTCAAGGGAGACCACCACAATGATCACCAGAACGCCACTCAAGCTGATTGTCGTCGCCGCCTTCACCCTCGGGACGGGAAGCGCCATGGCCTTCGAACCCCAGGGCAAGGTGGAGTGCATCGCACCGTCCGATCCGGGCGGCGGTTGGGATTTCACCTGTCGCAGCGTGGGCAACGTCCTCCAGGATCTCGACCTGGTGTCGGGCAACGTCCAGACCATCAACATGGCCGGTGCCGGGGGAGGCGTTGCCTACTCCCATACCGTCAGCAAGCGGTCCGGTGACGACCACCTGCTGGTCGCCGCTTCCACCGCCACCACCACTCGTCTGGCCCAGGGCCAGTTCCCCGGCATGACCGCCGATATGGTCAACTGGATCGGTGCCCTGGGTGCCGACTACGGCATCATCGCCGTGACCGAGGATTCCGAGATCCAGGATCTCAATGCCTTGATGGATGCCCTCAAGGAAGATCCACGCAGTGTCAAGTTTGCCGGTGGTAGCGCCAAGGGTGGCTGGGACCACCTGAAAGTGCTGATTGCGGCCGATGCAGCGGGCGTCGAGAACCTGCCTCGCATCGCTTACCTCTCCTACAACAACGGTGGCGAGGCACTGACCCAGGTGATAGGCGGCCATGTCGATGCCTTTACCGGCGATATCAGCGAGGCCCAGGGCTTCATGGAATCCGGTGATCTCAGGGTTCTCGCGGTGCTGTCCGAGGAGCGTCTGCCCGGTGATCTCTCCGAGATCCCCACCGCCAGGGAACAAGGCATCGATGCCCTGGGGCCCAACTGGCGTGGTTTCTATATGCCCGCCGATATCTCCGATGATGCCAAGGCCTACTGGACCGAGGCCATGGACACCATATATGCCAGCGAGGAATGGCAGAGCGTAATGACCCAGAATGGTTTGATGCCATTTCACATGACCGCCGGCGAGTTCGAGGACTTCGTTCTCAACCAGATCGTTGACATCGAGCAACTGTCAAAAGATATCGGATTGATTCAGTAATGACCTTCAATGACCGCATCTTCGGGGTGCTGTTGATCGTCCTGGCCGTCGCATACGGCTGGGGCGCTACCCAGTTTCCCGAACCTTTCGGTGGGGCCGAGTCCGTCGGCCCCGATACCTTTCCCCTTATTCTGGCCGTGGTGCTGGTGCTGTCGAGTCTCTACCTGATCGTGCGGCCGGACCCGGACAATGCCTGGCCCTGGAGTCGCACCGGCATCGAGCTGATCATCGCCGTGGTGGTGCTGATTCTCTATGCGATGTTCCTGCAGCCACTGGGGTTCATCATCAGTACCGCCCTCGTTGTCGGTACCCTGTGCTGGCGCATGGGCGCCCGTCCGGTTAATGCCTATGTCACCGGGGCGATCTCGGGCGTGGTGGTCTATCTGGTGTTCAGCTTCGCCCTGGACCTTGCGCTTCCGCTGGGCCTGTTGTCGTTTCTGGAGGTGGGTTGATGGAGACACTCGGCTATCTGATGGACGGGTTCGGTGTTGCCCTGGCGCCGCACAACCTGATGTTTGCTCTCTTGGGTGCCTTTTTGGGGACCCTGATCGGTGCCCTGCCGGGCCTTGGCCCTGCCAATGGGGTGGCGATCCTGATTCCACTGGCGTTCTCGCTGGGGCTTGCACCAGAGACCGCCCTGATCATGCTGACCTCGGTCTATGCCGGTGCCATGTACGGCGGACGCATCTCGTCGATTCTGCTCAATATTCCCGGCGATGAACCCGCCATGATGACGTGCCTGGATGGCTATCCCATGGCTCAGAAGGGCAAGGCCGCCGAGGCGCTGGCGATTTCTGCCATCGCCTCCTTCATCGGCAGCCTGATCGCCACGGTGGGGCTGATCCTGCTGGCGCCGTTGCTGGCCAATTTCGCCCTGACCTTTGGCCCGGCGGAGTACTTTGCACTCTTCCTGCTGGCCTTCGCGACACTGGGCGGCATCACCGGCAAGAACCCCATGAAGACGGTGGTGGCGGCCTGCGTCGGCCTGATGATCGCGACCGTGGGTATCGACAATACCGGGGTGCCTCGTTATACCTTCGGGGTGCTCGAGCTCTTCGAGGGTGTGGACTTCATCATCGCCATCGTGGGTCTCTTCGCCATTTCCGAGCTGCTCTTCTTCATCGAGAAGCGTGCCGGTGGCGGCAAGGCCAAGATGACCGTCAACAAGCTCATCCTGTCCTGGAAGGATATCCGCGAGATACTGCCATCGAGCGTTCGCGGTGGTGTACTCGGCTTCGTTGCCGGGGTCCTGCCGGGGGCCGGTGCGTCGCTGGGCAGCTTCATCAGCTACACTCTGGAGAAGCGCGTGCTCGGCAAGAAAGGGTATTTCGGAGAGGGTGACCCGCGTGGTGTGGCGGCTCCGGAAGCTGGCAACAACGGGGCCTCGAGTGGTGCCCTGGTGCCCATGCTGACCCTGGGTGTGCCGGGTAGCGGCACCACGGCAGTATTGCTGGCGCTGCTCATTTCGCTGAATATCACGCCCGGTCCGCTTATGTTCACCCAGAATGCCGATATCGTCTGGGGTGTGATCGCGGCGTTGTTGATCGGCAACTTCCTGCTGCTGGTGCTCAACATCCCGCTGGTGGGCATCTTCGTCAAGCTGCTTTCGGTGCCGCCGATGTACCTGTTGCCCATCGTCACCATGATCGCCTTCGTGGGGATCTATTCGATCAGCAACACCATCTTCGACCTCTACTTCATGGTGGCCTTCGGGGTGGGCGGTTATGTGCTCCGCAAGCTTGAAATACCCCTGGTGCCGGTGATCCTCGGCCTGTTGCTGGGGCCGGAGATGGAGAAGAATCTGCGACACGCCATGGAAATCTCCGATGGTGACTGGACCATCCTCTGGGATAGTGGCCTGGCCATCGGTCTCTGGGTCGTTGCCGGCCTGGGGCTGATCCTGCCCTATATCGTCGGCCCCATACTGCGCAGCCGCATGAAGGTGACCACCGGGACCGGCAATCCCGAAGGCGATTGATCTCCAAGGCAACCACTATGCCCACATTAAGGGGCGTCGACCGAGTCGGCGCCCCTTATTCTTTCCCTATCGGGGTGCCATGGCGCCATTGTGGTGCACTCGGAAAGAGGTAATTCTCGATGTCGCTGCTTGCTGCACCTTAAGGGTGCATCGTGGGCTTGATTAGCAGGATCCATTTTTTACAAACAGCTGATAAATAAAGGGCATATCAAGAAAATGACATCATGGCGCATTTCTTGCTGTGGGTATGGTGCAGTCCGTCACCCGGTCGATGTTATCGCCGGCGTGATGCTTCCAAAACGAGTCCCTTCACCATGAGGGCGCAAGGAGGTTCAAGTGACCACAGTCCAACGCAAGACAGATCCCGGGCGCGTCTTTACCGCGGCACTGCTTTCGGCCGCCATGCTGGGAGCCGGCTCCCAGGCACTGGCACAGGAGGACCCGATCAAGGTAGGTGTCCTGCACTCCCTATCCGGCACCATGGCGATCAGCGAGACGGTGCTCAAGGACACCGTCGAGATGCTCATCGAGCAGCAGAACGCCCAGGGCGGGCTGCTCGGGCGTCAGCTGGAAGCCGTGGTGGTGGACCCGGCATCCGACTGGCCATTGTTCGCCGAGAAGGCGCGCGAGTTGCTGGCCCAGGAAGAGGTCGATGTCATCTTCGGCAACTGGACCTCGGTATCGCGCAAGTCGGTATTGCCGGTGGTCGAGGAGCTGAACGGGCTGCTCTTCTACCCGGTGCAATACGAGGGGGAGGAGTCCTCCGAGAACGTCTTCTACACCGGGGCGGCGCCCAACCAGCAGGCGATTCCTGCCGTCAACTACCTGATGAACAATGTCGGCGTGGAGCGCTGGGTGCTGGCCGGCACGGACTATGTGTATCCGCGTACCACCAACAAGATCCTTGATGCCTACCTCAACTCACATGGCGTGGCCGATGAAGACATCATGATCAATTATACGCCCTTCGGTCACTCGTTCTGGCAGAACATCGTGTCGGAGATCAATGACTTCGGCAGCCAGGGAAAGAAGACGGCGGTGGTCTCGACCATCAATGGCGACGCCAACGTGCCCTTCTATCGTGAACTGGGCAACCAGGGCATCAACGCCTCCGATATTCCCGTCGTCGCCTTCTCGGTGGGCGAGCAGGAGTTGACCGGCATCGACACTGCGCCGTTGGTCGGGCACCTGGCGGCCTGGAACTATTTCATGAGCGTCGATACCGATGTCAATTACGACTTCATCGATGCCTGGATCGAGTACACCGGCGATGAGATGGCGGTGACCAACGATCCCATGGAAGCACACTACATCGGCTTCAACATGTGGGCCGAGGCGGTGCGCAAGGCCGGTACCACCGACGTCGACGAGGTCAATGACGCCATCATCGGGGTCACCGTGCCCAATCTCACCGGTGGCTATGCAGCCATGATGCCAAATCATCACATCACCAAGCCGGTGTTGATCGGCGAGATCCAGGACAATGGCCAGTTCTCCATCGTCTGGCAGACACCTTCCCCCGTGGTCGGCGATGCCTGGTCCGACTACCTGGAAGGCTCGCGTGACCTGATCAGCGACTGGCGCAAGCCGATGGAATGCGGCAACTACAACGTGGTCCAGGGCAGCTGTGGTGGCAGCGAGGCCGAGGCCGAATGATCCCCGGGTCGGCCGAAAGGCCGGCCCACGTGACACGCCACTCAATATTCAACGGATAACCCACAGGATTCTCCCATGAGGATGATACGAGCATTCGTGCCTGGGGCATTGCTCCTCTGTCTGCTGATGGGCCTCGCACCGATGGCCCAGGCCCAGGAGGACGCGGTCCAGGGTCAGGCCCTGCTGGAAGCCCTGGATGCACTCTCCTACGACGCCAAGGCTGAGGCCATCGAGGCCATTATCGTCAGCGGTGATGAGCGTAGCCGCCGTTGGCTTGATGAATTGCTCGGTGGCAAGTTGCAGCGTCACAAGGACACCGGGCGCTTCGTCATCGTGCTCGAGAACCGCGGGCGCAACTGGCCGGTGGTCGATGCCCTGACCTTCGAGGACGCCGGCGAGATGTCGCGTCGAGATCTGAATGACATCGGTATCAACAATGCCTTGCGCGGTCAGCTGCAGAGCGCGCTGGCCGTGCTCGACCTCTACAGGGATGATGCCGATGACCGGCGCGATGCGGCTCGCGAGCTGTTGGGCAGCGTGGATGCCTCGATGGTCGAGCCACTACGCGAAGTGATCACCACTGAGGACGATGCCGAGGTTCGCCGTCTGCTCGAGCAGGGCCTGGCGATTCACCGCCTCAACGAGGGCGACATCGATGCCATCGCCGAGCTCGAGGGCAGCCTGAACGGTCGTGTCCGCGCCGCTCTCAATTCGGCCGCGCGAAGCGATGACACATTGGTCGCCGATGCGGCATCGGCGGCGCTTGTCGACATCGAACAGAAGTTGCGCCTCAACAGTGGCCTCGAGACCCTCTATTTCGGGTTGTCGCTTGGTTCGGTGCTGGTCCTGGCGGCCATCGGCCTGGCCATCACCTTCGGGGTCATGGGGGTGATCAACATGGCCCACGGCGAGTTGATCATGCTCGGGGCCTATACCACCTGGGCGATGCAGCAGCTGCTGCCCGGTCAACCCGGCCTGGCACTGGTCCTGTCGATTCCCGCGGGCTTCCTGGTGGCGGCCCTGGCAGGAATCGCCATCGAGCGCAGCGTCATTCAGTTCCTCAAGGGACGTCCCCTGGAGACTCTGCTGGCGACCTTCGGGGTCAGCCTGATTCTCCAGCAGCTGGTCCGCACTGTCATCTCCCCGCAGAACCGGACCGTGGTCTCGCCTGACTGGATGAGCGGCTCATTGATGATCAATGAGGGGTTGTCACTCACCCTGAATCGTCTCTTCGTCCTCGGGTTTTCCCTGGTGGTGTTTGCCTGCCTGATGCTGGTGATGAGTCGTACCCGCCTCGGTCTCGAGGTTCGGGCGGTGACTCAGAACCGGGCCATGGCGCGCTCCATGGGCATCCGGGCGACCCGCGTGGATATCATGACCTTCGCCCTGGGCGCCGGGGTGGCGGGTCTCGCCGGGGTTGCCTTGTCCCAGCTCACCAATGTGGGGCCCAACCTTGGCCAGAACTACATCATCGATTCCTTCATGGTGGTGGTGTTCGGCGGCGTGGGGAATCTCTGGGGCACCCTGGTGGCGGGTCTGTCGCTGGGCGTGATCAATCAGGTGATCGAGCCCTGGGTCGGTGCCGTGCTGGCCAAGATCATAGTGCTCGTCTTCATCATCCTGTTCATCCAGAAGCGCCCCCGCGGACTCTTTCCGCAGAAGGGGCGTGCCGCGGAGGGCTAGATTGATATGTGGTTAATGCAACCCTTCAATGAAGGGGCGACCCGACTCTTCCTGGGCGTGCTGCTCGCCTGCCTGGCGCTGGTGACGGTTCTCCATCTGGCCGTCCCGGCGGGACATCCCTTGCACGTCTCGGCCTACACCGTGACGCTGCTCGGCAAGTATCTGAGCTATGCCCTGCTGGCTGTTGCGGTGGATCTGGTGTGGGGCTACCTGGGCATCCTGAGCCTGGGCCACGGGGCCTTCTTCGCCCTTGGCGGCTATGCCATGGGGATGTACCTGATGCGCCAGATCGGCGATCGCGGCACCTATGGCGATCCGATCCTGCCGGATTTCATGGTCTTCCTGAACTGGGACAGCCTGCCCTGGTACTGGCTCGGGTTCGACATGCCCTGGTTCGCCTTTCTGATGGTGCTGCTGGTGCCGGGGACCCTGGCGCTCGTGTTCGGTTTCCTGGCCTTCCGTTCGCGAGTGACCGGGGTCTACCTGTCGATCATCACTCAGGCCATGACCTTCGCGCTGTTGCTGGCCTTCTTCCGCAACGAGATGGGCTTCGGCGGAAACAACGGCCTGACCGACTTCCGGGAGCTGCTTGGCTTCGACCTGCGTACCGACACCACCCGTCTGGGGCTCTTCCTGGCAACCGGCCTGGCCCTGGCGATGGGCTATGTACTGTGTCGTGCCATCGTCGCCAGCAAGCTCGGCCGAGTCAGCGTCGCCTGTCGTGATGCCGAGGCACGTACGCGCTTCCTCGGGTATCGCGTCGAACGCTTCCAGCTCTTCGTCTTCGTGGTCTCGGCGATGCTCGCCGGGGTGGCCGGCGCGCTCTATGTTCCCCAGGTGGGCATCATCAATCCCAGCGAGTTCTCGCCCATCTTCTCCATCGAGATCGTGCTCTGGGTCGCCCTGGGGGGTCGAGGGACGCTCTATGGTGCGGTGATCGGGGCGTTACTGGTCAACTACGCCAAGACCGTCTTCACCGGCGTCATGCCGGACGCCTGGTTGTTCGCCCTGGGTGGCATGTTCGTGCTGGTGACGGTCTTCCTCCCCAAGGGTGTCGCCGGCCTGCTGGCGTACCGATTTAAGGGGCACCGCAATGATCCGCTGTCCAGCGATACCACCAAGGAGGCCTCCGCATGAGTTTCCTGAGTTCCCTTGCCGAGCGTGATCGGGTCTTCGATTTTCTGGTTCCCGCAACTTCTCCGGTGGATGTGCGCCACGGCCCGATCCTCTATCTGGAGGATGTCACCGTCAGCTTCGACGGCTTCAAGGCCATCCAAGACCTCAACCTGACCATCGAGGACGGCGAACTGCGCTGCATCATCGGCCCCAACGGGGCGGGCAAGACCACCATGATGGACATCATCACCGGCAAGACTCGACCCGACAGCGGTTCGGTATGGTTCGGCAGCCGCCATAATCTGCTGGCTATGAACGAGCCCGAGATCGCCAGCCTCGGCATCGGCCGCAAGTTCCAGAAGCCCACGGTATTCGAGGCGCTCAGCGTCTTCGAGAACCTGGAGCTGGCCATGGCCGCCGACAAGCGCATCCTGCCGACCCTGACCGCTCGCATGACCGGTGAGATCCGGGATCGTATCGAGGAGATGCTCGATACCATCGGGTTGATTGAATTGCGCAATGGACCCGCGGGCATCCTCTCCCACGGCCAGAAGCAGTGGCTGGAGATCGGCATGTTGCTTATGCAGCGGCCACGATTGCTACTGGTGGACGAGCCGGTAGCCGGCATGACCGAACAGGAGATGGAGCGTACCGCTGAACTCCTGACTGGCCTTGCCGGTAAGGGCAAGCAGTCGGTGGTAGTGGTGGAGCAAGTCGGTGGTAGTGGTGGAGCACGACATGGGCTTCGTGCGCTCCATCGCCCGTACCGTGACGGTGCTCCACCAGGGCAGTGTGCTGGCCGAGGGCAGCATGGACCAGGTCGCCAGTGATCCGAAGGTCATCGAGGTCTACCTGGGTGCCGACCCGGACGAGGAGGCTGCCTGATGCTGATGATCGAGGCACTCAACCAGTCCTACGGTCAGAGCCACACCCTCTGGGATCTCGACCTCAAGGTCCCGGAGGGTGCCTGCACCTGCGTGATGGGGCGCAACGGCGTGGGCAAGACCACCCTGATGAAGGCCATCATGGGTGAGGTGGCGATCTCGTCGGGCAGCATCCGCTATGCCGGCGATATAGACCTCACCCGAAAGCCCATCGAGGATCGCCCGAGGCTTGGTATCGGCTATGTGCCCCAGGGCCGTCAGATCTTTCCACTGCTGACCGTGGAGGAAAACCTGAAAACGGGCCTCGCCGCCAGGAGAGACGGCGTCAAACGGATCCTCGATCGCGTCCATGAACTCTTTCCGGTACTCGAGGAAATGAAGCATCGTCGAGGCGGGGATCTGTCCGGTGGCCTGCAGCAGCAACTGGCCATCGGCCGTGCCCTGGTGATCGAGCCTCGGCTGCTGATTCTCGACGAACCGGGGGAGGGCATCCAGCCCAATATCGTCACTCAGATCGGTGAGGTGATTCGTCGCCTGATCCGCGAGGACGGCCTGACAGTCCTGCTGGTGGAGCAGAAACTGCCCTTCGCCCGCAAGTTCGCCGACCGCTTCGCCATCATCGATCGAGGGCGCCCCGTGGCCAATGGCGGGATCGATGAGCTCTCAGATGAACTCATCAAGGAGCACCTGACGGTATGACAGCTTTCGAGACGAGCATACCCGAGCTCTCCGGCCATCGCTTCGATGCTCAGCGGCATTGGGCGGCGACCCTGTCGCTGGGCTTCGAGGCGCGTCGCGGCGTGACCCGAATGGTCCGCTCACGGCATCGAGGTCCGCTTCGCGTCCAGCGCACCTTCCATCCTGAGGGGACGAGGGGCGCCTGTCATGCCTATCTCCTGCATCCTCCCGGAGGGCTGGTCAGTGGCGATGCCTTGTCGATCTCGACCCGTGTCGAGAACGGCGCTCATGCGTTGCTCACCACCCCGGCGGCCAACAAGCTCTACAAGGCCGACAGCCACGGCGTGGCCTGGACGCAGCATACCCGGCTGGAGGTGGCCGATGGCGGTATTCTCGAGTGGTTGCCTCAAGAGACCCTGGCCTTCGACGGTTCCCGGGGGGAGCAGGGCACCAGCATCCAGCTCGAGGGGAGTGCCCGTTGCCTGGGCTGGGAGGTGCTGGCGCTGGGCAGGCCGGCCAGTTCGCTGCCCTTCGTCTCCGGCCGACTCGAGCAGCGCTTTCGCCTGGCCCTGGACGGTCGGCCGTTGTGGCTGGAACGCCAGCCCCTCGATCCGGCACATCCGCGCTTTCTTGGACGCTGGGGACAGGGCGGTGCAACGGTGCAGGCCACTCTCTGGGCGGTAGGGCTCGATGACGAGCAGGCCGCCGTAGCGACGCTTCGGGAAGAACTTTCCGTGCTTATCCGGTTGTCACACCCGCCCACTACCGGTAGTATTTTGAGCATCTGCATGAACGTGGGCCGATCATGGCAATCGACGTACTTGAGCGGGACGATCTGCCGTTCCCTCACTCGCTTCCTGAGTTTCAGCGC
>NZ_JBDNGD010000151.1:0-5498 GCF_041689495.1 Halomonas sp.
GATTTCCCGAGGAGTGGCTGGGATTGTACATCGATGAGCATCGCGTGGAGGTGGGGAATGAATAACAAGGTATACAATAATCGGGCATGGTTCCTCATCCTGCCCATGCTGATCCTGGTGGCGTTCTCGGCCATCGTACCCTTGATGACGGTGGTCAACTACTCGGTTCAGGACGTGTTTGACGCCAATACGCGTTTCTTCACGGGCACCGAATGGTTCGAGACCATGCTCAATGATCCCGCCCTGCAGGCGGCATTGCTGAGGCAATTTGCCTTTTCTTTGACCATCCTTGCCATCGAGGTACCACTGGGTATCGGCATCGCCCTGATCATGCCAAAGAAGGGCTGGCAGGCCTCAGCGATACTGATACTGGTTACCATGCCGTTGCTGATTCCCTGGAACGTGGTGGGTAGTATCTGGCAGATCTTTACCCGAGGTGACATCGGTCTGATGGGCTGGAGCCTGCGGGAGCTGGGTTACGCCTACAACATTACCTCCAGCCCGGTAGATGCCTGGGCGACTATTATTCTCATGGATGTCTGGCACTGGACCCCGCTGATCGCACTTCTCTGTTATAGCGGTCTGCGCTCCATTCCCGATGCCTACTACCAGGCGGCACGCATCGATCGTGCTTCCAAGTGGGCCGTGTTCCGCTACATCCAGTTGCCAAAGCTCGTCAACGTCCTGGTGATCGGCGTGCTGCTGCGCTTCATGCACTCCTTCATGATCTATGCCGAGCCCTTCGTGCTGACGGGTGGGGGACCGGGCAGTTCAACCACCTTCCTGAGTCAGTCCTTGACTACCATGGCGATCGGGCAGCAGGACCTGGGACCCTCGGCGGCCTTCTCGTTGATCTACTTCCTGATCATCTTGCTGGTGTGCTGGGTCTTCTACACCGCGATCATGAACATGCAAAAAGACAACAATGCGGGGGGAGCCTGATATGAGAAAATCCATTCCCAAGACTCCCGAGAGTGTCCGCCAGGCGGCGGCCGCCCAGGATGCCAGGCGGCGTAGAAAGGCACGTACCGCTTCTACCAACTGGCGTCGGAGAGGACTGTTGGGTGCCTATATCGTCTTCGTTCTGTTGCCGATCTACTGGCTGCTCAATATGTCCTTCCAGTCCAATACCGAAATTCTCGGAGGCCTGACACTATGGCCCGAGAACTTCACCCTCGAGCACTATGCCAAGATCTTCACCGAGTCCAGCTGGTACATGGGCTATATCAACTCCATCACCTATGTGGTGATGAACATGCTGATCAGCATCGTGGTGGCGCTTCCGGCGGCCTATGCCTTCAGTCGCTATCAGTTCATCGGTGACAAGCACCTCTTTTTCTGGCTGCTGACCAACTTGATGGCACCGCCAGCGGTCTTTCTTCTGCCCTATTTCCAGCTCTATTACACCGTTGGTCTCTTCGATACCCATGTCGCAGTGGCACTGGCACATTGTCTCTTCAATATCCCGCTGGCGATATGGATCCTAGAGGGTTTCATGAGCAGTGTTCCCAAGGAGATCGACGAGACTGCCTTCATCGATGGTTACAGTTTTCCGAAGTTCTTCGTCAAGATTTTCATCCCGATGATCAGTTCCGGTATCGGCGTGACATTGTTCTTCCTGTTCATGTTCTCCTGGGTGGAATTGCTTCTGGCCAGCACCCTGACCTCAACCGGTGCCCAGCCCATCGCCTCGGTAATGACGCAGACCAAGGGCGCCTCAGGCATCGACTGGGGCACGCTGGCGGCGGCGGGTACCCTGACGATCCTGCCGGGTATTCTAGTGGTCTATTTCGTGCGTAACCATATTGCCAAGGGCTTCGCCCTGGGCCGGACCTGAGGAGGACAGAACATGCAATGGATGGTCTGGACTGTACCCACGACGATATTCTTCTCGGCCATTGCGGCCATTCTGGCAGGCATGACTGCCTGGGAAGTCGTGTCACCGACGGTGGAACGAAAGGGCTTACTGCCGATTGCCACGACACGTGGTGATCGCCTGTTTATCGGTCTGCTTTCTTCAGCTTATATCCACCTGTTTGTGGTTGGATTTACCGATATCACCATCTGGTTGGCTCTGGCGGTATCCATTGTCTGGATGCTTGTCTTGATGCGCTGGGGCTGAACCATGATTGCATGGATGACGTGACTGCCATGGATGGCCAACACAACGAAGAGGTCCACATGAAAAACAACAGGTTGAAACTGACGTTTCTTGCCAGCAGTTTGATGCTAGCGGCAGGTTCTCTTCAGGCTGACTCGCATGATGCGAGGGCAGTCGCGGAGCGCCTGGTCGATGAACATTTCCAGGACTCTACGCTGACGCGAGAGCAACAAATCGAGGAACTGCTGTGGTTTGCCGAGGCAGCCGAGCCCTTCCGTGGCATGGAGATCAACACCGTGGCGGAGGGCCTGACCACGCACATCTACGAGCGTGACGTGCTGGCCGAGGCCTTCGGTGAGCTGACCGGCATCGAGGTCACCCACAACATCATCGGCGAAGGTGATGTTGTCAACAACATGCAGACCCAGATGCAGTCGGGTCGCAACATCTACGACGGCTACGTCAACGACTCCGATGCGATCGGCACCCATATCCGCTACGACACCACTGTTAACATCTCCAAGGCCATGGACAACGAGTGGGCCGATTACACCTTGCCGACCCTGGATCTGGACGACTTCATCGGCCTCCAGTACGGCACTGGCCCCGATGGCAGTATCTACCAGCTCCCCGACCAGCAGTTCGCCAACCTCTACTGGTTCCGCTACGACTGGTTCCAGCGCGAGGACCTCAAGGAACAGTTCCGCGAGATCTATGGCTATGACCTGGGCGTGCCGACCAACTGGACCGCCTATGAGGACATCGCCGAGTTCTTCACCAATGAGGTCGGCGAGCTCGACGGCCAGAAGGTCTACGGCCACATGGACTACGGTCGTCGCGACCCGTCGCTGGGCTGGCGTTTCCACGACTCCTGGCTCTCCATGGCCGGCATGGGCAGCAAAGGCGTGCCGTTCGGCAACCCGGTCGATGACTGGGGTATCCGCGTCAATGAGGAGAGCCAGCCGGTGGGTGCCAGCGTCAGTCGTGGCGGTGCTACCAACTCCCCGGCCTCGATCTTCGCCGTCACCAAGATGGTCGATTGGCTCGAGCAGTATGCGCCACCCGAAGCCAGCGGCATGACCTTCGGTGAGGCAGGTCCGGTTCCCGCGCAGGGTCAGATTGCCCAGCAGATATTCTGGTATACCACCTTCACTGCCGACATGACCGATCCCGGTCTGCCGGTGACCGAGGAAGACGGCACGCCCAAGTGGCGGATGGCGCCGTCACCCGCTGGCCCCTACTGGGAAGAGGGCATGAAGGTCGGCTATCAGGACGTGGGTTCCTGGACCTTCTTCGACTCCACACCCGAGGATCGTCGCACGGCAGCCTGGCTGTTCGCCCAGTTCACCGTGGCCAAGACGGTATCTCTCGAGAAGCTGATCGCCGGCCTCACGCCGATTCGCGAGTCCGACATCTTCTCCGAGCAGATGACCGAGATGGCTCCGCAACTGGGTGGCCTGGTGGAGTTCTATCGCAGCTCCAACGAGTCCAACTGGACGCCGTCTTCCACCAACGTGCCTGACTATCCGCGCATGGCACCACTCTGGTGGCAGAACCTGGCCCCGGCCGTCAGCGGCGACATTTCACCGAAGGAAGCGCTCGACAACCTGGTGGGAGATCTCGACAGCATCATGGCTCGCCTTGCTCGGGCCAAGGTCTTCTCAACCTATTCGCCCAATCTGAACGAGGAGCGTGATCCCGAGTACTGGCTGTCACAGCCTGGCTCACCCAAGGCCAAACTGGACAACGAGATGCCGCAGGGTACTACGGTGCCTTACGACCAGATGATGGAGGAATGGATGGCTGCCGGTTCACGCTGATGTAATGGCGGGGCCGGCCAAGGCCGGCCCTGCGCCTTCCTCGGAAGGAGCGATACAGTGTTGACTGGTCGCCTGAACGGGACTGTGACCCCGCCAGGCATCTGCCTGGCGGGGTCTTTTGATCAAGAAGGGCATCACATGCAACTTCGTCAGAACAATGTTCATCAATTGGCCGAGCAGGAATTCGATGTCCTGGTCGTGGGTGGAGGGATCAATGGGGCATCTGCCGCTGCTGCCTTGAGTGGCAAGGGAGTGAAAGTCGCGCTTATCGACCGTGGCGATTTCGCCGGGAGTACCAGCATGCACTCCTCGAATCTGGTCTGGGGGGGCATCAAGTACATGGAGAGCCGTGACTTTGCCCTGGTACGCAAGCTCTGCAAGAGCCGCAACCACCTGATCAAGAGCTACCCTTCAACGGTTCAGGAAATCCGCTTCCTGACCACCATCACCAAGGGATTTCGCTACCATCCCTTGTATCTATGGGCGGGTGCCTGGTTGTACTGGTTCATCGGCAATGCCTTTACCCGGATTCCCCAGTACCTGACACCCAGCAAGATCAAGCAGGAAGAAGACATCATCGATATCGAGGGCGCCGTCGGGGGATTCGAGTACTCCGATGCCTATCTGCATGACAATGACGCGCGCTTCGTCTTCAACTTCGTCCGCGGGGCGCTGGATTTCGGTGCCGTGGCGGCAAATTACATCGAATCACGGGGGTCGCGTCGTGAAAGGGAGCACTGGGTGACCCGCTTGCATGACCGCATGTCGGGCGAGACCTTCGAGGTGCGTTCCCGCGTGATCGTCAATGCCGCGGGTCCCTGGGTGGATGACCAGAATAGCCTCTCAGGCCAGAAGACCGACCACCAGCATGTCTTTTCCAAGGGTATCCACCTCATCGTGCCTCGCCTGACCGACAGCGGTCGGGTGCTCGCGTTCTTTGCCGATGATGGCCGTTTGTTCTTCGTCATTCCCATGGGGCCCAGGACCTGTGTGGGAACCACGGATACCCGAGTGGAAAAACCCGAGGTCGGGGTGACGGATGAGGATGTCAAGTTCGTGCTCGATAACATCAACAAACGGCTGAATCTCGCCAACCCCCTGGATGTCAGTGACATCATTTCGACTCGATGCGGCGTACGCCCCCTGGCAGTGAAGGCGAGTTCCGGCGGTGATCGGGACTTTCTACAATTGTCGCGCAAGCATGCCGTCGACATCGATGAACACAACCAGCACCTGAGCATTTTCGGTGGCAAGTTGACCGATTGTCTCAATGTGGGTGAGGAAATCGTCGATGAGGTTCGCAAACTCGGTGTGGATATCCCCTCACCGAACTTTCTCTGGTACGGGGAACCGGAAGAGGCGGTCAGGGGGCGGTTCATGGACCAGGCGGAAGCGATGGACCTCGATGCCATGACCTCGCCTGAATCCTCCGAGCCTCTGAGCATCCGGCTCTGGCGTCGCTATGGCGAATTGGCCATGGACATGCTCGAGGAAATACGTCGGGACCCGAAACAGGGCGAGGTCTTGATAACGGGTACCGAGTATCTGCGCTGTGAACTGCATCATGCAGCTCGACA
>NZ_JBDNGD010000152.1:0-1093 GCF_041689495.1 Halomonas sp.
CGAGCAGCCCGATGGCCCGGGGGCTGCCCGCATCGCGCAGGTAGTTCTCTATGTCCCGATCGAGCACCTTGGGGTCGAGGCCACCGGCGGCGGCGTCGATCCGCGCCGCCATGCGCTGCATCAGGGTGAGTCGGGAAGTCATGACCTGTTCGGCATTGAGCTGGATGTTGTCCAGCAGGAAGTCGGCCTGCTGGTGAAGCGCCGACTGCTGCTGCCAGCTGAGCAGAGTCCCGCTCGCAGCGCTGATGCCTACGCCCACCAGGGCCGCGATGAGGGCCATGCGTCCAGGGCGGAAACCCTTTACCACCCCACGGAATCCCGCGGCGACCATGGCGCCACCCAGGAGCAGTGAGAAGAACGCCATGGTCAGCGCTGCGGATTCCAGCAGGCTGAAGGCCAGCTGGGAGGGCGCCGAGAGCACCCAGGCGAGCAAGGCCAGGCCGAACACCCCCTGCAGGCTCCCGACAGCGACCCAGAGCCATCTCGCCCAGGGCCGGGAAAATCCCGCCAGCAGGCAGCAGGCCACCGCCAGCAGCAGCACGGAAGCCAGCACCGCCGCAACGAGGCCCAGCGGTGAGAAACCGTCCAGATGGGCGCCGACCAGGCCGGACCCCGTCAGGCTGGTCACCATCAGAATCCCCAGCAGGCCGCCCGCCAGCTGCCGACAACGCCACCACCCCTGCCAGGCGCACAACAGGCCGACTCCCAGGAGGAGTGACAGCAGAGCGCTATTCGCCCCGTACAGGAGACGAGAGGGGCCGACCAGATCCTGCATCGCCAGGGCAAGGAGACCCCCAAGACCCAGCATCACGAAGGTCGCCGCCACCATTAAGAGCAGGGTGTCCATGGCGAGATCACGTGTCTTGATTGGCATGAACGCTAGGGACTCCCTGCATCGCCTGCATCGCCTGCATCGCCTGCATCGCCTGCATCGCCTGCATCGCCTGCATCGCCTGCATCGCCTGCATCGCCTGCATCGCCTGCATCGTTAGGAACAGTCCATTGTCGTCTTGATGCCTGTCCACATCCAGTGACGGATGGTAGAAGATAGTCTGCCATACTGACAGCCTCTTCCCGTGGCCGGCACGACACG
>NZ_JBDNGD010000153.1:0-3163 GCF_041689495.1 Halomonas sp.
GGGGGCCCGCGGTGATGGGCGCCAGATCCTCGGGGCGGTCGTAGGTAAAGGGGCTGAGCATGGTCAACCAGAGCCAGCCGGCGATGGCCAACGGCAGGCCGAGAAGGGTCATCAGGAAGAGGCGAAAGCGTGACATCTGGACTCCACATTGAAACGCAGGATCCCAGCCTGACAGGGCGACTCGTCCTTGTCCGGCTTAAGCCAGCCAAGCGCCTCTGCTAGGATGGGAGAATCCTTGACGACTCGGAGGGGCCCATGACCCAAGCCAAACGCGATGATCTGGATTTCCGGGCCCTGATGGATGACGTCCGTCCGATAAAGCGGCAGCGAAACCAAGCCGATCCCGGCAGGAAAACCAGCCGTCCCACCGAGGCCCAACTGGCCAGACGGGAGTGTGCCGCCGCCCAACTGGCGAGCCGGGATTTCCTCTCGGATGACTTCGTGGATCTCCTGCCCCCGCACGATCCCGTGGAATTCCATCGTGACGGTATCCAGCAGGGCATGGTCGACCGCCTCAGGCAGGGCGGCTACAGCGCCCAGGCGCGCCTGCATCTGCTGCGCCTTCCCCTGGCGGAATGTCGGCGTCTCCTGCCGCCCTTCATCCACGACGCCTACGCCCATGACCTGCGCTCCGTACTGATCATCCATGGACGAGGCCGCGAGATCGATAGCGGCCCCAATGTGCTGCGCTCCTATCTCGCCAAGTGGCTGGCGAGTTTCGATGAGGTCCAGGCCTATGTCTCAGCCCAGCAGGCCGATGGGGGCCTGGGTGCCACCTGGGTCATGCTGCGCAAGAGTCAACGGGCAAGAGCCAACAATCGGGAACGCCAGCAGAAGCGCCGCGGTTGATACTCAGGCGTGGCCATTCTCGCGCAGTCGGCGCTTGAAGAGGGGCTCGCTGAGATCCACTGCGGGCTGGTAGCTGACGCTGAAGGCCCCCAGGGCGCGCAAGGCATCGTCCAGGTGCTGGTCCTCGCGAAGTGCCAGGGCATCGAAACCACAGCGGGACATGTAGAAGAGCTGGTCGACCAGCACATCACCGATGGCACGGATCTCGCCGGGATAGCCGTAACGCTCCCTCAGCAGACGAGCCAGGGTGTAGCCGCGACCATCCGTGAAAGCCGGAAAATCGATGGCCACCAGGGGGGCGCTGGCGAGTATCGTGGCCAGCGCCTCATTGAGTTCGGTATCGCTGGCCAGCCAGGGGGCCAGAGCGGCATCGGCCGACCGGTCACGCCACAGTGACAGGGGCACGATGACCGGACGCCGCCGATCAGGGAGGCGGGCCTCGTCGCGAGAGAGCGCCCAGTCATCCTGCTTCGGCTGGCCCAGCTTGATCAGGGTCCGGCCGGGTTCCAGTTGAGGCTCATCTTGCATAGACCCGCTCCTTGAAGGGCTTGAGGCCGATTCGTCGATAGGTATCCAGGAAGCGCTCATCCTCATGACGTTGCTGGACATAGACCTTGAGGAGCTGGTCGATGACCCCGGGGACATCCTCGCGGGAGAAGGAGGGACCGAGAATCTTGCCCAGGGAGGCGTCATCGGTCGAATTGCCGCCCAGGGAGATCTGGTAGTACTCCTCGCCCTTCTTGTCTACGCCAAGGATACCGATATGGCCGACATGGTGGTGGCCGCAGGCATTCATGCAGCCCGAGATATTGAGATCCAGGGGGCCGAGGTCATAGAGGAAATCGAGATCCTCGAAACGCGCCTGGAGAGCCTGGGCGATGGGGATCGATACGGCATTGGCCAGGCTGCAGAAATCCCCGCCGGGACAGCAGATGATGTCGTTGAGCGTCCCCACGGTGGGATTGGCCATGCCGAGACCATCCAGTTCCCGCCACAGGGTGTCGAGCTCGTCCACGGGAACATCGGAAAGCACCAGATTCTGCTCATGGGTGACGCGAACCTCGCTGAAGCTGAAGCGCTCGGCGAGGTCGGCGACTGCCTCCAGCTGGTCGGCGGTGACATCGCCGGGGGCGTGGTCGCGGCGCTTCAGAGAGAGGGTGACGGCCTTGTAGCCCGGCACACGGTGGTCGGTGACGTTGTTCGTGACGAAGCGGGAAAAGGCACGGTCCTGACCACGCTGGCGTTCGAAATCGGCGATGGCGTCATCGGCCACCGGACGACGCGAAGGTTCGGAGAAATGGGTACGCGCCGCCTCGACGGCGGCTTCCGTCAGGGTCTGGGGACCGTCCTTGATGTGCGCCCACTCGGCGTCGACACGGCGGCGGAATTCCTCGATGCCCAGTGCCTTGACCAGGATCTTGATGCGGGCCTTGAACTTGTTGTCACGACGGCCGAACTGGTTGTAGACACGAACACAGGCCTCGAGGTAGGTCAGCAGATGCTGCCAGGGAAGGTCTTCGCAGACGACATCGCCGATCATGGGTGTACGACCCAGACCACCACCGGCAAGCACCTTGACCTTCAGTTCGCCATGCGCGTCTTGCCAGAGCCGCAGGCCGATGTCATGGACCTGGATGGCGGCCCGGTCGGCGGCAGCGCCGGAGACGGCGATCTTGAACTTGCGCGGCAGGAAGGCGAATTCCGGATGCAGGGTCGACCACTGGCGAATCAGTTCGCACCAGGGGCGAGGGTCTTCCACTTCGTCGCCGGCGATGCCGGCAAACTGATCGCTGGTCGTATTGCGAATGCAGTTGCCACTGGTCTGAATCGCATGCATCTGGACCTCGGCGAGCTCACCGAGGATGTCGGGCACATCCTCCAGGGCCGGCCAGTTCAGCTGCAGGTTCTGGCGGGTGGTGAAGTGGCCATAGCCGCGATCGTAACGACGGGTGATCGCCGCCAGGCGCCGCAGCTGAACACTCGAGAGCATACCGTAGGGAATGGCGATACGCAGCATGGGCGCATGCTTCTGGATATAGAGGCCATTCTGCAGGCGCAGGGGACGGAACTCGTCCTCGCCGAGGCGTCCGGCCAGATAACGATCCATCTGGTCCCGGAACTGGACGACGCGTTCATCGACGAGCGTCTGGTCGTAAGTGTCGTACCGATACATTCAAGCGTGTCCTGCGAGTCGAAACGAAGGAAGACTTCAGGCGTACGATCACCATACGCCGATTTATTATTCTATGAAAGAATATATCAGCATAGATTTTGATTTATTTGTTATTAGCAAGTCCGTCAGGAAAGCCCGTCA
>NZ_JBDNGD010000154.1:0-1863 GCF_041689495.1 Halomonas sp.
CACCGGGAGCAGGCTGGGCTCAGGTCGACACCGAGCAAGACGCCTGGTACTTCGGCATCTGGGCCAACCCGAAAACCCTGGAGATCGTCACATACTGCGAGGGCGACGTATCACGTGACCAAGCAGACAGCGCGGGCGAGTTTGCGCAAGCGCTGCGCGATATGGAGTCGCGGGTGCGCGGGAATGGGGGCTGGCTTAGAGTAGATCCTGGTTTCACACCCAACATTATTGAGGCCAAATTCCGAAACATGGGCCTTGGCGATCTGATCCACTAACCGAAAACCCAACCCCTGGAGTCCACAACATGAGAATGATCTTAATCGAACATGCCGAAACTCACCTGGTAGAGGCCAAGATGGCCCTACACAATGCGCACCGCGCAGCAGAGGCACAGTTGTCAGAGATGGCAGCATCCTACAGCAACAGCGCTGCCATGCACCGGCGCGCATACGCGCGTCGTATGCGGCAAGCGCTCGCATGCGTCCCGCTAAGAATCATACAGTAGCTAGTCATCACGGCCAGGGACGGCCCACACGAAGGAGTCCACAACATGACGATGACCGCCGAGAACATCGATCGATATCTCGAGACTGTAGAGTGGCTCCGCCGGCGGTACACCGTAGGCGGTCGCCTCGAGACTACGCGCGAGGGCCAATACACTCGATATGCGCAACTTGCCGCCCTGGCCGCTGTAAAGCACCTGCATTTTGACCTCGAGCTAATGCCTGAGCTCCGCATGGCAGCCGCCAAAGCTGAGCGGGGCGCCTCGTGAGCGCCCCTGACTGCCAGCCCTGGGCAACCGGGGCCACCTATCACCGAGGAAACACACAATGAATAAACAGACCGTCACCGGCACGCTAACAATCGTTGAGCGTATGCGCTCCAGCCCCAGCGGCAACCCCAGGTTTTTGGTGCGGGTAGGAAATACCCTGTACAGGACGATGCCAGACAGCGACTTCGGCTATGACGTTACGAACCTGGAGGGGAAAGAAGTTGAAGTGGCTGTGCGGATGTACCACGAACACCCGTCCATCGAGTCCGGAGGGCCGGTACCTATCATCGGCAGAACGACATGAAAAAGCCCCCCTACAACGAAACCGCCTGGCGTGCGATGCTGGGCGACCGCGGGAAGGGCCACAAACGCGACGAGCTCCAGCGCAAGCGCGCCCGGAACCAGATCCGCGCAAACACTGGACACTAAGGAGAACGACAATGACACACACCAAGCCCATCCAAATCACCACCCGGCAGCTAATGGACCTCACCTGGGCCGTCGAGACCATTGTGGCCGACGATCACAACCTCGACACCCACAAGGGAGAGGTCTCATGCGACGCCGACGGCGAGCCAGTCATGGAGACCTGGTATCAGTCGTATATTTACGGCGTCTGCGTGCTGTGCTGCGTCGAGCGCCCCGGGGTCACTTACACGATCGAATGGCAAGCCAACGGGGGTGAGGAGACCCTGGCCGACGCATTCGACTTCACCGTCGAGGTTAACCCCCTCGGCGAGAACGAGCTGGACGCCGGCAGCCTCGAGATCGTAAACAAAGAGGGCGATTCCGTCAGTACGTCCACTGTCCACGAGATCGGCAACGCTATCGAGCAGAGTGTCTGCTGGGAGCATGAAGTCAAGAAGCGCCTGCCCACGATGCCCGGACCGGATAGCCTCGACATGGACAACGTCATGGACACCGACATGGAAACTATCGAACTGAACCGCGACGACGGCCCCGACGTGCGCTTCACCGGCGAGGAGATAGCCAGCGCGAGCAGCTACAACTACCAGGGCCCGCGCAACATTCGCTGGACCGAGTTGGCCCTGCACCGCACCGCGGGCGGCAAGTGGGTCTGCCACGAGGTC
>NZ_JBDNGD010000155.1:0-2476 GCF_041689495.1 Halomonas sp.
ATGTGATGCGGATCGATCGAGCAGGATCAGAACCAGGTCAGACCTACGGCGATGATGACGCCGGTGATCAGCAGCTGAACCAGGCAGAAGCCCATGATGTCCTTGGCTTTCAGACCGGCGATCCCCAGCACGGGCAAGGCCCAGAAGGGCTGCAGCAGATTGGTCCAGGCATCGCCCCAGGCCACGGCCATGGCCACCCGGGGAATATCCACTCCCAGGGCTTCGGCAGCGGGAAGCATGACGGGTGCCTGTACCGCCCACTGACCGCCGCCGGAGGGGACGAAGATGTTGATGATACCGGCACTGATGAAGGACCAGAACGGCAATGAGGCCTCGGTGGCAAACGAGATCAGGCCCTCGGACATGGTCTCGGCCAGGCCCGACTGCACCATGATCGCCATGATGCCGGCATAGAAGGGGAATTGGATGACGATGCCGGCACCGCCCTTGATCGCCTCGTTGAGGCTGTTCAGCAGGTTCTGCGGGGTGCGATGCAGCACGATGGCCAGGGCAAGGAACAAGAAATTGACGATGTTCAGGTTCAAGCCACCGTCACGCAACAGGAAATGGTCGAGCAGGTAGAGCAGGCCGGGAACCCCCACCAGCCAGGCCAGGGTGACGCTGTTTTCCAGCCGTTCCGCGGGACGCGTGATACGAACGCGAGTTTCCTGATCGTCCTCCAGCAGCTTGGGGTCGATATAGACGCTTTCCTTTTCATCGGGAAGCATCATTCGATTGACCAGCGGGATGGAAATGAACAGGCACACCACGATGGCTAGGTTGAAGAAGGCAAAGATGGTCGAACCGGTGCCGATGACGCCGATCTGGTCGGCGGTGAAGTGGCCATCGGTGGCGATGGTCAGAGGAATAGAACCAGCCAGACCGCCATGCCAGACCACGAAGCCGGAATAGGCGCTGGCCACCAGAAGGCGATAATCGACTCTCACCAGCTTGGCAAGTTCCTTGGCGAACAAGGCACCCACCACCAGACCGAAACCCCAGTTGATCCAGCTGGCAGCCAATGAGACCAGCGTCACCAGGATGATCGCAGCGCCGGCGTTGCTTGCCAGGCCGGCGAGCTTCTGGAGCAGCCGCTTGACGGGAGGAGAGCTTGCCAGCATGAAGCCGGTGACCAGCACCAGGAGCATCTGCATCGAGAAGGTCAGCAGGGTCCAGAAACCATCCCCCCAGAAGCGCATGACCGCCAAGGGCGACTGGCGCTCCACGGCGATGGCGGCGGCGGCGGCGATGATGGTCAGCAGCAGCACGAAGATGTAGGGATCCGGAAGGTATCGATCGACCAGCTTGACCGCGGGTCTCGACAGGAACTTGAGCATGGTGATGTCTCTTCTTCTGGGTTGTCGGAGTCGCCTGAAGAGAAGAATAGCGCAATCTCAGAACGTTGCGCCAGTAGGCCGGTCAACGGTGCCGTCACCCGAGGGGCATGTCAATGCCTTCGGTCATCAAGGAAAGGTGTCGGGGCCAGCCCCTTGGCCCCATCGAGTACGTCGGTAGTGCAGGTAATAGGCTGTCAGCACTGCCGATCTCACCAGGACGAAGCCAGGAACGCCAACCAGAGGCCATGGTTGCCGAGTCCCTGTGTCAGCCACCACAGCGGTAGATAGACGGCCAGGCCAGTGTCCAGATGCGAGAAGGAGAGGCGTCCGGCCTGGCAGTCGGGGATAGAGGCACGACAAGTTCCACAAGCATCAAGATTCCGCAGGATGCCGACCCGGGCATAGCAACGCAACTGCGCGGCGACTTGGGTTGCCATCCAAAGACAGCTATCTTTGTTATCGGGTGGTCACGAAGCCTGGCATCTTGCAGGCCAGAAATGGCCAGAGATTCTTCGTTGTCAGATTGAACGTCAACGTCATCAGCATCATGGTAGGGAGCGGGGAAATGAAACGAGTCGGCTTGGGCGGGATCTTCACCGTGCTGGCGCTGGTGGTGCTGTTGGGAAGCACGCCGGCCATGGCACAGAGCAATCAGCGTCTCGAGGCGAGCCCCAGTGGCGGAGCCATGGTGGCGGATGCCCTGATCGCCAGGCCATTGCTGGTGGTGGCAACCCTGGGGGGGACAGCGGTGTTTCTGGTTTCCCTGCCTTTCACGGCCCTTGGGGGGAATGTGGACAGTGCCGCCGAGACGCTGATCAAGACCCCGACGGAGGCGGCTTTCCGGCGTTGCCTGGGGTGCAAGGTCAGTCGTCGGGCGGATGAATTCTAGGCGTCCAGGGGAAGTCGGCTCTCAGGCGACGGTGATGCGCTGGTATTTCTCCATCAGCTCGTCGCGGCCTTCCTTGCGGTCGGGGTCGAGCGGAATGCAGTCCACCGGGCAGACCTGCTGGCACTGGGGCTCATCGTAGTGGCCGACACACTCGGTGCAGAGCTCGGGGTCGATCACATAGATCTCTTCGCCCGCGGAGATGGCCCCATTGGGGCATTCCGGCTCGCAGACATCGCAGTTGATGCACTCG
>NZ_JBDNGD010000156.1:0-1637 GCF_041689495.1 Halomonas sp.
CCTGCGGGTGCGGCCCGGCGACAAGGTGCCGGTGGACGGCGTGGTAGTCGAGGGCCGCTCCTCGATCGACGAGTCGATGATCTCGGGTGAGCCGGTGCCGGTGGAGAAGGTCGACGGCGACAAGGTCACCGGGGCCACCATCAACGGTACCGGCAGCCTGATCATGGAAGCCACCCGCGTCGGCGCCGATACCATGCTCAGCCAGATCGTCGAGATGGTGGCGAATGCCCAGCGCTCCCGCGCACCGATCCAGAAATTCGCCGACAAGGTGGCAGGCAAGTTCGTCCCCGCGGTGATCGGCGTGGCCGTGCTGTCCTTCATCGCCTGGGCGATCTGGGGGCCGGCGCCGGCGCTCTCCTATGCGCTGGTCTCGGCGGTGGCGGTGCTGATCATTGCCTGTCCCTGCGCCCTGGGGCTGGCCACGCCGATGTCGATCATGACGGCCACCGGGCGCGGCGCACAACTGGGGGTGCTGATCAAGAACGCCGAGGCGCTGGAGCGTTTCGCCAAGGTCGATACGCTGATGGTCGACAAGACCGGCACCCTGACCGAAGGCAAACCGAAGTTGGTGGCGGTGCTGCCGGAAGCGGGGCATGACGAAGCCGAGGTGCTGCGCCTGGCGGCCAGCCTCGAGAAAGGCTCCGAGCATCCGCTGGCCGAGGCGATCGTCAGCGGCGCCGAGCAACGTGGGGTGACCCTCGCCGAGGCCAGCGATTTCGAGGCCGTGACCGGCATGGGCGTGAAGGGCGTGGTCGACGGCAAGCCGGTGGCGTTGGGTAATGCCAAGCTGATGGCCGAACTGGGCCTCGACGGCGGCAAGCTGTCGGACACCGCCAATGACCGCCGTGACCAGGGCGAGACGGTGATGTTCGTCGTGCTCGACGGTGCCATCGCGGGTCTGGTCAGTGTCGCCGACCCGGTGAAGGAGACCACGCCCGAGGCACTGAAGGCGCTGCACCAGCTGGGCTTTCGCATCATCATGGCGACGGGCGACAACGAGCGCACCGCCAAGGCGGTGGCCGGGCGCCTGGGCATCGACGAGATCCGCGCCGATGTGATGCCCGAGGACAAGGCCCGCATCATCCGTGAACTGCAGGAACAAGGCCGCAAGGTGGCGATGGCCGGCGACGGGGTCAACGACGCCCCCGCCCTGGCCCAGGCCGATGTCGGCATCGCCATGGGCACCGGCGCCGACGTGGCGATCGAAAGCGCGGGCTTCACGCTGGTCAAGGGCAATCTCGACGGCATCGTGCGGGCCCGCAAGCTGTCGCTGGCCACGATGCGCAACATCAAGCAGAACCTGTTCTTCGCGCTGATCTACAACGGGGCGGGGGTGCCGATCGCCGCCGGGATCCTCTATCCGTTCCTCGGTATCCTTATCTCGCCGATGTTCGCCGCCTTCGCGATGAGCGCGTCGTCCTTGTCGGTGGTCACGAATTCGTTGCGCCTGCGTCGGGTAAGGATCTGACCATGGTGGGCATGGGCCCCACGGCGGGGGCGAAGCACGACGAACGCGATGCGTCAAGACATAGCCCGTGAAGCTCGGCCACCCGAATCACTTCTTCTCGGGACCCAACAACCAATAGCCGTGTGGGCAGCGCCCCTATGGGCCTGACGTCCCGCGGCGTATCCAGCAA
>NZ_JBDNGD010000157.1:0-2243 GCF_041689495.1 Halomonas sp.
CCGGGCAAGGGCGGCCAGGAGCATCTGGGCCTGCCGGTGTTCAACACCGTCAAGGAAGCCGTGGCGGCGACCGGTGCCGAGGCAAGCGTGATCTATGTGCCGGCGCCGTTCTGCAAGGATTCGATCCTCGAGGCGGCCAATGGCGGCATCAAGCTGATCGTCTGCATCACCGAGGGGATTCCCACCCTCGACATGCTCGATGCCAAGGTGAAGTGTGACGAATTGGGCGTGCGCCTGATCGGCCCCAACTGCCCGGGTGTCATCACGCCGGGTGAGTCCAAGATCGGTATCATGCCGGGCCATATCCACCAGCCCGGCAAGGTCGGCATCGTGTCACGCTCCGGCACCCTGACCTATGAAGCCGTCAAGCAGACCACCGACCATGGCTTCGGCCAGTCCAGCTGTGTGGGCATCGGCGGTGACCCGATCCAGGGATCCAGCTTCATCGACATTCTCGCGTTGTTCGAGAAGGACCCGGCCACCGAGGCGATCGTGATGATCGGCGAGATCGGCGGCACCGCCGAGGAAGAGGCCGCCGCCTACATCAAGGCCAATGTCTCAAAGCCGGTGGTGTCCTACATCGCCGGCGTCACCGCGCCTCCGGGCAAGCGCATGGGCCATGCTGGGGCGATCATCTCCGGCGGCAAGGGTACCGCCGACGAGAAGTTCGCCGCCCTGGAGGACGCCGGTGTGGTGACCGTGCGCTCGCTCGCCGAGATCGGCGATGCCCTGAAGAAGGTCACCGGCTGGTAGGTCGCGCTGTCAACAGGAATGAGGTCGTTTAAGGGCACCCGGTGGATGCCCTTTTTTTAGGAGGTTATTTCAGCAGCGGCGGCGTTGACAATTTATCGCGTTAGCCTATTATACCATCCATATGGATGGTATATGGATTCCATTGGGAGGCTGCGTGGGCTCTCCCGCTCTTTTTCAACGAGGCATAACGCATGAACGTGCATGAGCTGCGCCGCAAGACAGGCGACTCCAGCGAAAAAATCACTATCAATCTGGGGGTCGTCGATCTGGGACAAATCGACCTGCTTGTTCAGGAAGGGTTCTATTCCAATCGCACTGATCTGATCCGCACGGCTATCCGTAATCAATTGGCGACCCATGCCGAGGTGGTCAGGGAGACCGTGACCCGCAAGGCCTTCGTGCTGGGGCTCGAGCACTACAGTCGCGCGGATCTGGAAACCCTGCAGTCGGCCGGAGAAACCTTGCAGATTCAAGTTCTAGGCATGGCCAGCATTGCCGAGGATGTGTCACCGGAGCTTGCCCGAGCCACCATCGAGTCGGTGGTAGTGTTGGGCGCCCTAAATGCCAGCTCGGCGGTAAAGGCCGCGCTGGCAGATCGAATCCACTGAAGGAATATTGACGATGATCGACACCAGCATGACGAGCCGAATGGAAGAAGCGACGCGTCTCACGCGCGCCGGACAGTTACATGAGGCCATGGCAATCCTTCAAGGCGCCCTTCCCGAGGCGAGGGGTGAGGAAACGCCGGACAAACAGCACACCGGAGGCAACATCTTCGAGGGGACCTGCTGCGTTATCGACGAGGAGGTTGTGACGTCGAAGCGATCTTGTGATGAGCCGCTATCGCATGGGACCAGGAGGCCCTCCTCGGGAGCGAGACCATCTTCGGCGTGTAGTTCCGCTCGCCAGGCCACTAACGAGGCATCCCCGGCCGGCAATATCGGCTTGTCTTCTGTGTGGCGCGACAAATGGCAACAATTTCGAGGATCCGTTGTGCCACCCGAGCCGACGCGGAGCGCCAATGAGGTAGCAAAGCCTGGCTCCTTCACTACCGGAAGCTTCACCAATCTTGCCGGTACACGCGATTACAAGCTGTATATCCCCAGCGGCTATCACGGCCAGGTACTGCCTCTGGTGGTCATGCTGCATGGTTGTACGCAGAATCCCGATGATTTTGCCGCCGGAACACGCATGAACAAGCTGGCCGAAGAGCAGCTGTGTTGCGTGCTCTATCCGGCCCAGCCGATAACCGCAAACACATCGAAATGCTGGAACTGGTTCAAGGCCGAAGACCAGCAGCGCGAGCGTGGTGAGCCGGCCATCATCGCCGGCATGACGCGTCAGATAATCGATACGCACGGGCTTGATGCGAGCCGGGTCTACGTGGCAGGCCTCTCGGCGGGCGCGGCCATGGCGACGACGCTGGCCATGACCTATCCGGACCTCTTTGCGGCGGTGGGCGTGCATTCCGGGTTGCCCCACGGCGTGGC
>NZ_JBDNGD010000158.1:0-2981 GCF_041689495.1 Halomonas sp.
ACATCTTCAGCTTTTCCCCCAACGCCGCCCAAGTCCGTCTCGCCGAGGTGGCCAGTCGTCCCGGCGTCTACCTGCTCGAGGCGCCCATGGGCATGGGCAAGACCGAAGCCGCGCTCTACGTTGCCTACCAGCATCTGGCCCGGGGACAGGTCAGCGGCGTCTACTTCGCGCTCCCCACCCAGCTGACGTCCAACCGGATCTATACCCGCTTCAACGCCTTCCTGAGCGCTATCCTGCCCCCTGATGCCCCGCGCCGGGGGCTGCTGCTGCATGGCCATGCCTGGCTCGTCGAGACCGAAATGGGAGAGGAAGGGCGCCCCGGTGGTGCCTGGTTCAGCCAGGCCAAGCGTGGGCTACTGGCTCCCTTCGCCGTGGGTACCCTGGACCAGGCGCTGATGGCGGTCATGAACGTCAAGCATGGCTTCGTCCGGGCCTTCGGCCTCGCCGGCAAGGTCGTCATTCTGGACGAGGTGCACACCTACGATGCCTATACCGGGACGCTGCTGGACGCCCTGATCGATTTCCTGGGGGAGGCAGGATGCACCGTGATCATCCTGACGGCGACCCTGGCCCGCGAGCGTCGCCAGCAGTTGCTGGGGGTCGAGGTCGAAAAGGACCATTACCCCCTGATTACCGCGTGCCCGACTGCAGGTGACCCTGTCGAGGTCGCGCTGCCGAGACCCCTCTCGAGATCGGCCGCCGTGACCCTGATTGATCGAGATGAGGCGGCGGTCGAGGAAGCCCTGGCGAGGGCGGAAGCCGGGCAGCAGGTGCTCTGGATCGAGAATACCGTGGGCGAGGCCCAGGAGCGCTTTCGGGTCCTGGCGGCGCGATCGGCGGAGTTGGGGGTTGAAGTCGGGCTGCTACACTCCCGTTTTACTCCTCAGCACCGCGCGGCTCGGGAAGACATCTGGGTGACCCTCTACGGCAACAAGGCATGGAAGAAGCGCACCAGTGCCGGACGGCTGCTGGTGGGCACCCAGGTCCTGGAGCAGTCGCTCGACATCGACGCCGACTTTCTCATCAGCCGCTTCTGTCCGACTGACATGCTCCTCCAGCGACTGGGCAGGTTGTGGCGCCACGAGGACACGCCCAGGCCCGCTGGCAGCCATCACGAGGCTTGGCTCCTGGCGCCCGAGCTGGCGCCGGCCATCGCCCAGCCTGCTAAGGCTTTCGGCGTCACGGCGGCCGTCTACAGCCCCTATGTGCTGTGTCGCAGCCTCGAGGTGTGGCAGGGACGAGAAGCTGTCACCCTTCCCGATGACATTCGCCCCATGATCGAAGCCACCTATGCCGGCCGGGAGGAGCTCGGCGACATGGCGCGCTGGTACCGAGAGCTACAGGAGGGCAACCGCCGGCGCACGGGGCAGCGAGCCATGGAACAGCTGGCACGGGGAGCCCTGGCCGAAGCTGGCAAGACATTGCCTGAGCACAAGGCGGGCACCCGCTACAGTGACATCGACTCGGTAGAGATCCTGCTGCTGCGTGGGCTCACCCCAGATGCCGCGCGTCGGGCCACCCGGCTGGTACTGCTGGATGGCGAGCAGCACTGGCTGCCTTGGGACCGTAATACGCTGAGCAGGCCGCAGTGGCGTGACCTCAGCGCGCTGCTGACGCGCCAGCAGGTTCGCGTGCCGGTCTATCAGTCGCCGGACACGACGGCTCTGCGCACGCTACGCCAGTATGGCTTCCACCACTGTTTCTATCTCGGCCGCCCCGAGCATGACGAGGCCCTGCTCCGGGTGGCGCTGGCGGACGAGGCCGGAAACCTGACGGGGCTGAGTGGGGGGTCGCCTCACGAGAGGTACCGGCTCAGCTATCGAGACGACCTGGGCTTCCAGGCCTTCCGCGACAAGGACTGAACACATGGAGAACCACTTCAACCTGATCGACGAGCCCTGGATCCCGGTGGCCGATGAAGGCCGAGCCAGCCTGCGCGATGTCTTCGCTAGACACGACCTGCGGGCCCTGGGTGGCAACCCGATTCAGAAGCTCGCCCTGACGAAGCTGTTGCTCGCCATCGCCCAGGCGGCCTGCACGCCCGACGATGAACGCGAATGGGCCGAGCTTGGGATCGAGGGTCTATCGGCGCGTTGTCTGGACTACCTGGAGGAATGGCGCGATCGGTTCTACCTGCACGGTGGGCGCCCCTTCCTGCAGATGCCGGCCGTGGCGGAGTGTATTGCCGAGCGCACCGAGCGCAGGCTCACGGCAGCGAAGACCAAGGGCAAACGCGAGGAGGCCATCGACTCGGGCCAACCCCGTTCACTGGGCGCCGGCTTCTACCCGGACCTGCCCTCCGCCAACAACACCCTGCTCTCACATACCCTGTTCGAGAGACACATTGACACGGCGGACCAGGCGGTTTTCCTGGTGACGCTGATGAACTTCGCCTTTGGCGGAAAGCGTGTCGAGGGAGACCTGACGTCCCTGGCCGGGCGGACGCTGGGTAATCGCCACAGTGCGTCGGCTGGCCCGAGCCTGGGGGGATGGACGGGGCAACTGCACTGCTTGGTGACGACGGGGGACCTACGCAAGGACCTCTGGGTGAACCTGATGACCCGGGAGGCCATCGCTTCCGCCAACCGCTGGCCCGAAGGCGTGGGGCGCCCCGTTTGGGAGGCCATGCCGGCCCATGAGGCGGATACCCGTGCCGAGACCCTGAAGCGCAGCTACCAGAGTTGCCTGGTGGCCCTCTCGCGGTTCGTCCTGCTGCAGTATGGAGGGATCTTTTATCTGGACGGGATCGCGTATCCCAGCATCAAGGAGGGCTGGTTCGAGCCCTCACTGTTGCTGGACCAGGGGGGCAAGGCCATCAAGGTCAAGTACGTGGACCTCGACCGCAAGCCGTGGCGCGAGTTGCATGCCTTCCTCGACTTCCTCTCGCTGAGCGAGCGCTCGGGGTTCGAGAGCCTGGGCTTGCAACTGGGGGTCAGTCGTATGCGCGATCTCGGCGAGTCGCTGTGTATCTGGACCGGTGG
>NZ_JBDNGD010000159.1:0-1166 GCF_041689495.1 Halomonas sp.
GGCTTCCTTGACGGCCTTGCTGGCGGTCTCGGTGGCCTGCTCGGCGCTTTCCTGGGCCTTCTTGACGGTGCTCTCGGTCAGCTTCTGGCTTTCCTGAGCGAACTCCTGCTGGAGGACCGTCACTTTCTCGGCATCGCCCTTCATGCGCTCGGTCAGCTCCTTGGCGACCTCCTGCTGGCCTTCCATGTAGCTCTTGAGGCCTTCGGCGTCCTTGACCTCTACCAGGCTGCGCAGCTGCGCCATGTTGGTGTCGGCATAGGCCTTGGTGGCGTCGAGCTGGGCATTGACCATCTTCTCGGTGAAGTCGACGGACAGGGCGGCGAAGGCACGCGCCGGGGCGAGGAACACGGACTCGAGCTGTGCGGTGTCGAATTGCTTGGTATCGAAAGCGAATGCGTTAGTCATGATGAGAACCTCCTAGGTTCTGAGTGCCATGGAACGGGCGATCCCCGTTCTGATGCCATGCACTATAGCAGGCACTTTTGTGCAATGCAACATGATTCCTTCGCGTCGAAGAGTCCCGGTGTTGCAGATCGGTGAATCCGCAGCATTTGACGCCCTGTTCGGCAATGGGAAAGGGGTCCAAGGTCTGTCCCCGATTACCCCACTCATCCGGCCGCTGCCACCTTCGCCTCCGCATCTAGCCGCTGGGCGGTCTGGTCCACCACGCGCAGCCAGGCAATCAGCAGGGCGCCCAGGGCCACGAAGCCGCCGGCCAGCCACAGCCCGGTGTCGTAGTGGCCGGTGGCCTCGGCGAGCATGCCGGTGAGCGCCGGGGCGAGGATCTGTGCCGCCCCATAGGCCAGGGTCATGCGCCCCATCAGCCGCGCCGGGCTCTGGGGATAGAGCCGACCGGCCATGGTCAGCACCAGGCTCACGCAGCCCAGGAAGGTGCCGCCGTAGAGCACGGCGCTGAGCAGCACGCCCGCGAGGCTTGCGGTCAGCGCCGGCAGCACGATACCCACCACCTGCAGGACCATGGCGGTGATCAACGCTCCCAGGTAGCCGATGCGCCGGGCGACCAGATCCCACAGCATCACCGCGGGGGCCGCGGCCAGCCCCACCAGGGCGAAGGTCCAGTTGCCGGCGCCGGCCAGCAGCGGCTCTCGCTCGACGATCGCCACGATGAAGGTGGCACTGATCACATAGCCATAACCGGCGCAGAA
>NZ_JBDNGD010000160.1:0-6401 GCF_041689495.1 Halomonas sp.
CGTTTCCGTCAGCGACAGCCGCCCTCTCGACAACCGTGCTATCGTCGGGAAAATACCCGAAAAGAGAAGTCCGGCACGCAGTGGAAGACAGCCAGCGCCAGACAGAACGTGCCAGACAAACCGTGCCAGACAAGGAGAACGCCATGGCCTCTTCGGAAATTCAGAAGACCCGAGTCATCAATGAACTGCGTGGTTTCATCAAGAAACTGCTCCAGGACCCGAAGATCCTTGAGCAGTCCCTGGACATCGCCCGGCGACAGCTCGCCGAGGGCAGAAAGGATGACGTCATGGCGCGGATCGCCAACGAGATATCCGATACCACCAGCGTACATATTCCCGAGGACCCGGCAGAGCACTCCGAGGCCGATCACCTCTTCCTGGAGCTCCTGAAGGAGGTCGCCGACGAGGAACAGGCGCTCTACTGACAGCGGTTGAACCGCCCTGTACTGAGGAAACATCTGCCATGATTGACCTTTGGACCTGGACCACCCCCAACGGACGCAAGGTTTCCATCCTCCTGGAGGAACTCGGGCTGCCCTATGAGGCCCATGCCGTTGATATCACCAATGGCGAGCAATACGCCGCCGATTTCCTTGCCGTCAGCCCCAACAACAAGATCCCGGCGATCCGCGACAATGACACCGGCATGGTGCTGATGGAGTCCGGCGCGATCATGATCTATCTGGCCGAGAAGACCGGACGCTTCCTGCCAACGGATGCCGAAGGACGCTATCGCACCCTGGAGTGGCTGATGTGGCAGATGGGCGGTATCGGGCCCTTCCTCGGCCAGGCTCATCATTTCCTGCAGTTCAATCCCGGCAAGGCGCCCTATGCCGAGGAGCGTTTCCATGGCGAGGCAAAGCGGCTCTATGGCGTACTCGACCAGCGCCTGGCCGACAACGCCTATCTCGCCGGTGACGACTACACCATCGCCGACATGGCCACCTGGCCATGGATCTCCCGCTATGAGTGGCAGCGCATCGACCTCAACGACTACCCCAACGTCAAGCGGTGGTACCTGGCGATCGCCGAACGGCCAGCCGTACAGCGGGGCTATCACAGCCCGAAGAAGGTCAACGAGATTCCGCTTCCCTGATCGGACGGGATTCGACAGCGCCCAGCGGATGCAGGCGATGGCGAAGATGGCTACAATCAACGGTCTGATTTTCATGGGATCTCAACAACCGTCATGTCGAACACCGCACGCCAACCGCGCCAGATCCTGGTCACCAGCGCCCTGCCCTATGCTAACGGCGCCATCCACCTGGGCCACCTGCTGGAATACATCCAGACCGATATCTGGGTGCGTTTCCAGAAGAGCCGCGGGCATGAGTGCCACTATGTCTGTGCCGACGACGCCCACGGCACGGCTATCATGCTGCGCGCCGAACAGGAAGGCATCAGCTCGGAGGCCTTGATCGAACGTGTCTCCCGCGAGCACCAGCAGGACTTCGCCACCTTCGGCGTGGCCTTCGACAACTATCACTCCACGCACTCCGCGGAGAATCGCTATTTCAGCGAGCTGATCTACAACCGCCTGCGCGACAAGGGCCACATCGCCACCCGCGACATCGAGCAGATGTACGACCCGGTCAAGGGGCTCTTCCTGGCCGACCGCTTCATCAAGGGCACCTGTCCCAAGTGCCGAACCGATGACCAGTACGGCGACAACTGCGAGGCCTGCGGGGCCACCTATACCCCGGCGGAGTTGATCGACCCGGTCTCGGCGATCTCCGGTGCCACTCCCGAGGTGCGCAGTTCCACCCACTTCTTCTTCAAGCTGCCCGACTTCGCGGACTTCATGCAGGGCTGGATCAACGAGGGCCATGTCCAGCCCCAGATTCGCAACAAACTCATGGAGTGGTTCGAGTCGGGCTTCAACGAATGGGACATCTCCCGTGATGCGCCCTATTTCGGCTTCGAGATCCCCGACGCCCCGGGCAAGTACTTCTATGTCTGGCTGGATGCCCCGATCGGCTACCTGGCCAGCTTCAAGCACCTCTGCGAGCGCCAGGGCCTGGACTTCGACAGCTACTGGGTGCCCGATTCCGACGCCGAGGTCTACCACTTCATCGGCAAGGATATCGTCTACTTTCATGCGCTGTTCTGGCCGGCGATGCTTCACGGCGCCGATTTCCGCACGCCCACCGCAGTCAACTGCCACGGCTTCGTGACGGTCAACGGCGCCAAGATGTCGAAATCCCGCGGCACCTTCATCAATGCCGCCACCTATGCCGACTTCCTCAATCCCGAATACCTGCGCTACTACTTCGCCGCCAAGCTGACCTCGGGCGTGGACGACCTCGACCTCAACCTGGAGGACTTTACCGCCCGGGTGAATGCCGATCTGGTGGGCAAGGTCGTCAACATCGCCAGCCGCTGTGCCGGCTTCGTCAAGAAACTGGGTGGCGGCCACCTCGCCGGCCACTGCAGCGAGCCAGAGATGGTGGCGCGCTTCATCGCCGCCGGCGACGCGGTCGCCGAGGACTTCGAGCGGCGCGAGTTCGGCCGTGCCATGCGCCGCGTGATGGAACTGGCCGACGAGGCCAACGTCTATATTGCCGAGAAGGAGCCCTGGGTGCTGGCCAGGCAGCAGGGCCGCGAGCAGGAGGTGCTGGAGATCTGCTCGGTAGGCATCAACCTCTTCCGTCAGTTGATGGTCTATCTGGCGCCGGTGGTGCCGGCCATGGCCGAGGGTGCCAGGGATTTCCTGCAACTCGAGACGCTCGACTGGCACAGTCGCCATGAGGTGCTCATCGATCACCCCGTCGCCAGGTTCAAGCCCTTGATGACCCGAGTGGAACCCGACAGGATCGACGCCATGATAGAAGTCTCCAAGGAGGATCTGATGGAAGAACAGAAGCTCAAGGAGGCCCCCAGGGGGCCTCTGACCGACGACCCCATCGCCCCCGAGATCGCCTTCGACGACTTCGCCAAGGTCGATCTGCGTATCGCACGCATCGCCAAGGCCGACTATGTGGAAGGCGCCGACAAGCTGTTGAAGCTGACCCTCGACCTGGGCGGCGAAACGCGCACCGTCTTCGCCGGTATCCGCTCCGCCTATGCCCCCGAGGCCCTGGAGGGCCACTTGACGGTGATGGTCGCCAACCTGGCGCCACGCAAGATGCGCTTCGGTGTCTCCGAGGGCATGGTGCTGGCCGCCGGCAATGACGCGGGCATCTACCTGCTCGAGCCCCATGCCGGTGCCGAGCCGGGCCAGCGGATCAAGTAGCCGTCAGGAGAGCCGACGTGACCGGCAACGCCAGCCTGATCGACGCCGTCGATGCCGAGCTGCCCCAGACCCAATGTGGCAAGTGCGGGCATCCCGGGTGCCGGCCCTATGCCGAGGCGATTGCGGAAGGCGAGGCAATCAACCTCTGCCCGCCCGGCGGTGAGCAGACCGTGGGGCGTCTGGCCGAGTTGACGGGCCAGCCCCGGCAACCCCTGGCAGAGCCCGCCCAGTCTCCGCTGGTGGCCTGGATACGCGAAGCCGAATGCATCGGCTGCACCAAGTGCATCCAGGCCTGCCCGGTCGACGCCATCCTCGGCGCCTCCAAGCGCATGCACACCGTCATCGTCGACGAGTGCACCGGCTGTGAACTCTGTGTGGCGCCCTGTCCGGTCGACTGCATCGACATCCTCCCCCATCCCGCCTGGCTCGCCGCCGAAAACGAGACCCAACGCCGTGACTACCTGGCCCGTCGCGCCAGGCTGGGTCGGCAACGCTTCGAGGCACGCCAGCGCCGCCTGAAGCGCCAGGCCAGGGAGAAGCGCCTGGAACGCCAGCGGCGCCTGATCCGTCAGACCTCTCGTGTCAAGCGGACGTCTTCCACCAACCGACTGGAGCAGCGCCAGCGACAGATGGCCGTCAAGGCCGCCGAAGACGCCCTTAAACGCGCGCGCAGGCAGCTCAGCCACGCCGAACGCCAGGACACGCCGGAAGCGGTCGCTTCGGCACAGGCACAAGTGGACCAGGCATCCCGCCTCCTCGACGATGCCAGGCGTGTCCTCCAGACTCACGAATCTTGCTGAGACGACCATGAACGCCGAGAAACGCCATGAGATCTTCGCCCGCCTGCGCGACCACATTCCGGAGCCCACCACCGAACTGAACTGGACCACTCCCTTCGAGCTGCTCACCGCTGTCCTGCTCTCGGCCCAGGCGACCGACGTGGGGGTCAACAAGGCGACCGCCCGACTGTTCCCGGTGGCCAACACGCCCCGGGGAATCCTCGAGCTCGGCCTCGACGGGCTCAAGGCGTATATCCGCACCATCGGCCTCTACAACACCAAGGCCGAGAACCTGATGAAGACCGGCCGGATCCTCGTCGACCAGCATCATGGCGAGGTCCCCCGCACGCGAAGGGAGCTGGAAGCCCTGCCGGGGGTAGGACGCAAGACCGCCAATGTCATTCTCAATACCGCCTTCGGTGAACCCACCATTGCCGTTGATACCCATATCTTCCGGGTCGCCAACCGAACCGGCCTGGCCAGGGGCAAGGATGTGCTGGAGGTAGAGCACAAGCTGCTGCGGCACGTGCCAAGAGACTTCCGCCAGGATGCCCATCACTGGCTGATCCTCCACGGTCGCTACACCTGTGTGGCCAGAAAGCCCCGCTGCGGCAGCTGCGTGATCGAGGACCTGTGCGAGTTCAAGGAAAAGATCGACCTGGCGTGACGGCCTGCAGGATGGGCATCGGCGAGGCTGGCGTTTTTGCATAACCGGACGCGCTGTTGGACCATAGGCCTCCAGAACAACAATCACGGCGACCCGGAGTCCGGCCCATGCGCTATTACCCTACCTCACAGCCTCCAGACCTCCCGTCATTGTCCACGCAGATACCGCATCACTGACAGGGAGACAACGGCCTTGGAAACCCTCAAGTACCTTCTACTGCCGCCCCTCATCAACGTCGTCCTGACCCTGCTCGGCGGCCTGCTGTGGTCGCGCATGCAGTGGCTGGGAGGCCTGCTGGTGGTCCTGGGACTGGGCGGCCTGCTGGCCCTGGCCACCCCGGTGGCCAGTCATGCCCTTCGCCAGGGCCTCGAGCCCCCGCCCCTGGCAGGACCCGGCACCCTGGGCAGGGCCCAGGCCATCGTGATACTCGGCGGCGGACGCGATTTCCGGGCGCCCGAGTTCGGCTGGGGGGATGCCCCCTCCAATATCACCTGGCGACGCCTGGCCTATGGCGCCCACCTGCATCGGCAATCCGGCCTGCCCATCCTGGTCAGCGGCGGACGCGTTCACGACGAACACAGTGCCGAAGCCAGCCTGATGGGCGCGGCGCTGCGTGAGGTCTTCGGGGTACCGGTGCGCTGGATGGAGGGACAGAGCCGCAATACCGCCGAGAACGCCCGCTACAGTGCCGAGATGCTGCGTGCCGCCAATATCGAACGGATCGCGCTGGTCTCCCAGGCCTGGCACCTGCCGCGCGCCACCACCGAGTTCGAGCGAGTGGGTCTCACCGTCATCCCGGCACCCACGGAATTCGCCAGCGAACCGCCCACGGGCCTGCAGGGCTGGCTGCCACGCGCCTACCATCTCAACCAGAGCACCCGGGCGCTCCATGAGTGGCTGGGGCGGGGGGAACTGGCCCTGCGCCAGCGTCTGCTCGACCGCTGATAACGGTGACTGACCGCCGCATAGGCGGATAGCAGTAGCACTCGCATCGGATCCCTCTGTTGCATGGGGATCTGTTGCATGGGGATATGGGGTCTCTCCTGCCAAGGTCGTCTTTGCCGGAGCGCTGCGGCCCACTAGACTGATCGGTAATAACGCATAAATAACGCATAAAAAGACCGCCTGATTCAAGGAGTACGCCATGGCCAAGGTACTGGTGGTTGACGACGAACCCAATATCATCATCTCGATCGAATTTCTCATGCAGCAGGCCGGCTTCGATGTCGTTACCGCCGAGGATGGCGAGAGCGCCCTAGCGCGGGTTGCCGAAGGCGCGCCGGACCTGGTCCTGCTGGACATCAGCCTGCCGGGCATCAGCGGCTTCGATGTCCTGGAGCAACTACGCGCGGACAGCGACCATGCCCGCCTGCCGATCATCATGCTCACCGCCCACGGACGCGAGGTCGAGCGTGAGAAGGGCATGGCCCTGGGTGCCGATGACTATATCACCAAGCCCTTCTCCACCCAGGCCCTCGTGGAGAAGGTCAAGTCCCTGCTCGCCGAGGTGTCCTGATGGCCATTCGTCTTTCCGGCCTGCCCAGGCGCCAGCGCCTGGTGGGTTTCTGGTTGCTGCTCAGCGGTATCAGCCTCTTCGGCGGTGCCCTCTTCGCGCTATGGCTCGATGGTCTCTTCCAGCCCCAAGGCATTCCCAGGGCCGTCTTGTGGCTGGGCTGCTTCTCGGGTGGCGGTACCATCCTGCTGGTCGGCTTGCTGCTTGAAC
>NZ_JBDNGD010000161.1:0-4817 GCF_041689495.1 Halomonas sp.
CGAGCTGGCCGCCACCCTGGCCGAGACGGTGCCACTGCGCCCCTCGGACACCAGCAAGGCGGCTCGCGGCGGCGCCCTGTTGAGCGGTGTCTGGCAACTGCCGGAAGGCGGACGCCCTTCCGCCTGGATGCACCGTGCCACTGTCGCCCTGGATGCCCTGGCCGATACCGGCAAGGATGACTGGCGCCAGGCGGCGAGAAACGCCTTTGAACACCTGATTGCTCCGGGTGATGATGACAATGCCCGCTGGCTGGTTGATGCCCTGAATCATGATGCCTGGCTGACCGCGGAGTTCGGACGCCACGCACTGCGATTGGCGGGCCATCTGCCCGGCGCTGTCGCCCTGGCCTGAAAAGGCCCTGCCACCACAAGGACGACGCCCGTGAACCATCACCTGAAACCCGCCGGAAACGGCCTTCGCACGCGACTCTTTCATGTCATCTTCGAATCCGACACACCACTCGCCAAGGGCTTCGATATCGCCCTTATCGTGGCGATTCTCGCCAGCGTGCTGGTGGTGATACTGGAGAGCGTGCCGGCCTACCGCCAGGCCTACGGCCCGCTCTTCCGCTCGGTGGAATGGGGATTCACGATCGTCTTCACCATCGAGTTGATGATTCGGCTCTACTGTCTGGACCGCCCGCTGCAATACCTCAAGAGCTTCTATGGCATGGTCGACCTGATTGCCATCCTGCCGACCTGGCTGGCGCTGGTGATCCCGGGTGCCCAGTCGCTGGTGGTGGTGCGTGTGTTGCGCACACTGCGGATCTTCCGCGTGCTGCGCCTGATGGAATTCGTCGGCGAGGGACGCCTGCTGGTGGATGCGCTCAAGCGCAGTAGCCACCAGATCTTACTCTTCCTGTTCACCGTCTTCATGCTGGTGACCATCTTCGCCTCGATCGTCTACCTGGTAGAACCCCCGGAGGCCGGCTTTACCAGCATCCCCACGGCTATCTACTGGGCCATCGTCACCCTGACCACCGTGGGCTACGGCGATATCGTACCGGTGACCCCCCTGGGCCAGGCACTGGCGGTCTTGGTGATGCTGATAGGCTATTCGATCATCGCCGTGCCCACCGGGGTCTTCACGGCGGAGGTAATTCGCTCGATTCGCGCCGACCGCTACTCGGACGAGGCCTGCCCGGGCTGCGGCCATGACCGCCACGAACAGCGCGCCAAGTATTGCCTGCTCTGCGGCACCTGGCTGGACGAGTACACGCCGGATCCCCGGCTGGAGGAGGTCGAGGAGCAGGAAGCACGACAGGAAGAGAAGGCAGAGACAGAAGAGAAGAAAGGGGACGACGAGCCGCCGCACTCCTGATGCGGCAGCGCGTGCGGATCACATCCGGAAGGAGTCGAGGTTGCCACGCCCCTCGCGCAGGATCTTCGGCGGCAGGTCGCGCAGATCGATGACGCTGGTGGGCTCAAGGTGGCAGGCACCACCGTCGATGATCAGATCCAGGTGGGCTCCGAAGCGGTCACGAATGGCTTCCGGGTCAGTCATCGGCAACGTCTCGCCCACCGGGATCAGAGTCACACTCATCAGGGGCTCCCCCAGGGCCTCGAGCAGCGCATGGGTGATGCGATGGTCGGGCACCCGCACACCAATGGAACGCCGCTTGGGATGCAGCAGCAGGCGCGGCACCTCGTTGGTGGCATTGAGGATGAAGGTATAGGCCCCCGGCGTATGAGCCTTGAGCAGCCGGAAGACATCGTTATCAACCTTGGCATAGGTGCCGATCTCGGAGAGGTCCGAACAGACCAGGGTGAAGTTGTGCTTGTCATCCAGCGAGCGCACCCACTTGATCCTTTCGATGGCCTTCTTGTCGCCCAGGTGACAACCCAGGGCATAGCCGGAATCGGTGGGATAGGCCACCACACCGCCTTTGCGGATGATCTCGATGGACTGGTCGATCAGGCGCTTGTGAGGATTTTCGGGGTGGATCTCGAAATACTGGCTCATGGAAACTCCCTTGGCAGCGACTGGAATGGATACCCGGACTATAGCGCGTACTGGCGTCGATGATCAGGCGGCCGAGTCGACCAGGCCCGCCAGCAGGGGATGGCGCCAGACCGGCAGGGTGGCCGTTCGCGGCACCGGGCTCATGCTGCCCGGTGCCAGGTGGCCGCCGGGAAAATGGAAATCGCTGCCCACCGAGGCCAGCAGTTGGCGCTCCTGACACTGGCGGGACAGATCACGGGTCTCATCGGGATTCTGGAAGCCGTTGACCAGCTCGGTGGCCTGCCCTCCCGCGGCCACGAAGGCATCCAGCAGCTGGCCGCGTTTGCGTCGCGTCAGACGATAGCGCAGCGGATGTGCCATCACGGCGACCCCCCCGGAATCGAGGATCCAGCCCACCACCTCGGACAATTCAGGCCACAGCGACTTGATATCGCCGGCCTTGCCACTGCCCAGGTGCTTGTTAAAGGCCGTGGCCATATCAGGCACCAGTTCGGCCGCCACCAGAGCCCGCGCAAAGTCTGGCCGGCCCAGGGGCCGGTCGCCGCCTGCCTGCTCGCGGGCCCGTGCCAGCGCATCGACGAGGCCCACCTTCTCCATGCGCTCGGCGATGCGCTCGGCTCGCGCCTCCCTGGCGATGGCCTGGCTCGCCAGCCCCTCCCGCAAGCTGCCCCGGACGCCCTCGGGCAAGAGCCCCACGACATGGATATTGACGCCCTGCCAGCGGGTCGAGAGTTCGGTACCCGCGAGCAGGCAGATGCCCGCACGCTCGGCGGCGGCACTGGCCTCGGCGATGCCGGCCACGGTGTCGTGGTCGGTCAGTGCCATATGGGTCAGCCCCCGCTGGCGGCACAGTAACACTAGGGCCTCCGGGGACAGGGCACCGTCGGAAGCGGTGGAGTGCATGTGCAGGTCGATGTTGAGTGGTAAACTCTCGCCCTCGAAACGGGCAGGGAGTACATTCATTGGCATGACGCCGGTGGATGACTTTGTCAGACTATCCGGCCATGGTGCTTGCTCGGCCATCCCTGGTCAATGCCGGGCCCTGCCGGACTCTTGCGGCATGAGCCGCCCCAGCCGAGGAAGTGAAGACTATGCTCTACGCGATCATCAGCGAAGACGTGAACAACAGCCTGGAACGGCGCCTGGCCGCCCGCCCGGATCACCTGGCCCGACTCGAGGCCCTGCGCGACGAGGGCCGCCTGGTGATGGCCGGGCCCCATCCGGCCATCGACAGCGAGGATCCGGGAGAAGCCGGCTTCTCCGGCAGCCTGGTCGTGGCAGAATTCGACAGCCTCAAGGACGCCCAGGCCTGGGCCGATGCCGATCCCTACATGATCGCCGGGGTCTATGCCGAGGTGGTCGTGAAGCCGTTCAAGAAGGTCCTTCCCTGAGGCCTGGCGTGACCGCCGCCGCCGATCTCCTGCCACCGCTCAGTGCGCTGGAACCGGCTCGGCTCGACTGGCGCAGAGAGGATGACGGCGGGGAGGCCCCTCACTCCGCCGTCTTCGACGATGTCTATTTTTCCCGGCACGATGGGCGCGCAGAGACCGAGCATGTGTTCATTGCCGCCAACCGCCTGCCCGAGCGATTCGCCGCGTGGCGGGAGACGCGTCCCTTCGTCATCGGCGAAACCGGTACCGGCACCGGCCTCAACCTGCTTTGCGCCTGGGCCTGCTTCGATGCCCATGCACCCGAGGCGGCACGGCTGCACCTGGTATCCACCGAGAAATATCCCCTCTCCAGAGCGGATCTGACGCGGTCGCTCTCCGCCTGGCCGGACCTGGGCGAGAGGACGCGACGCCTGGTAGCGCAGTGGCCGGAGCCCGTCACCGGCATCCATCGTTTATGGCTCGACCAGCGCGTGACTCTGGACCTGCATCTCGGCGATACCACCGACTGCCTGAGGCTGCTCGACGGGCGGGTCGACGCCTGGTTCCTCGACGGTTTCGCGCCCTCGAAGAACCCCGAGATGTGGCGACCCGAGCTGTTCGAGGCGATGGCCGCCCGTTCGCGTCCCGGGGCGACCCTGTCCACCTTCACCTGTGCCGGAGTGGTCAAGCGCGGCCTGGCGGCCGCCGGCTTCAACTGGCGCAAGGTGCCGGGCATCGGCCGCAAGCGGGAGATACTCGCCGGAGAGATTGCCGAGCCACTCGGAGATCCTCGACGCGAGGGCACACCCTGGTTTTCGCCACCGCCCCTCCGCCCGGCTCGAAAGGTGGCGGTGATCGGCGCCGGCCTCGCCGGTGCCAGCGTCGCCGCGGCCCTGGCCCGCCGCGGCCTGGGAGTGACCCTGCTCGACAGGCAGGCTACTGGTGCGGGTGGCTCGGGCAACGCCCAGGGCGGGCTCTACGTGAAGCTCGCCGCCGACACCAACTTGCAGAGCCGATTCTATCTGGCGGGCCTGCTGCATAGCCGGCGCTGGCTGGAGACCCTCGACCCCGGGCAGACACTGTGGGGAGCCAGCGGTGTGCTGCAACTCGCCCTGGGCGACCGCGAGCAGGCCCGCCAGGCACGCTTCCTGGAAAACCACCGCTTGCCGGCAAGCGTGGTGCGCGGCGTATCGGCAACTGAAGCTACCGGGCTCGCGGGAATCCCGGTCGCCCAGAGTGGCCTGGACTATCCCCTGGCGGGCTGGGTACGCCCTGCCCTGCTCTGCGAGCGACTCGCTGGCACGTCGGGGGTGAGCTTCCTGCAGGGAGAGGCCGTGGAGCTGGACGCTTCGGAGAATGGCTGGCGAGTGACGCTCGCCGATGGGGATCAACTGCTGGCCGACCAGGTGGTGATCGCCACCGCCGCCCTGGCCAACCGCTTCGCCCAGACGGCGTCTCTGCCACTCCAGCCTGTGCGCGGCCAG
>NZ_JBDNGD010000162.1:0-53068 GCF_041689495.1 Halomonas sp.
ACTGGGCATCAAGATGATGGGCCAGCGACGTGAAGGCACGCTGCGGGAAGCGCTCTGCCAGCGCTGCTATCCGCAATTGTGACGTGTACATGGACACAGGTTCCTGTGCACCTGCCATGTTTCCCTCTTGCGGCTCTGATGCTTGGCCACCCCTTCCCTCCACCGGGTCCCGTCGAGCCGGTTCCCCGTTTTCCTAAGTACTATGGGTGGCTCCGACTCCCATTGCCCCCTCTGGTCGGCTCGCTACTCTCGCCGCACCATACCCCCTGAGTGGCTGTTATTTCGCTCCCACCACCGCCAGTCACTGCAGCGCTGAAGTGGTCCCTGAAGTTCGGACCAGGCGCTAAGCGCTGATCAGATCGACCAGGAGAGCCTGATCATGAGCAAGAAACGTCGGCAGTACAGCAGCGACTTCAAGGCCAAGGTGGCCCTCGCCGCCCTGAAGAGCGACCAGACCACCTCGGAGCTGACCGCTCGCTTCGAGATGACCTGTCAGGTGGTCCAAAGGATGGGGTCCACTTCAACCCGCCCATGGCCGTGACGTCCTTGGTACCGGTCCCGTGATCGAGGATACCGGCGACCATGAACAGCGCCCCCTTGTAGAGTGAGTGGGCCAGCAGGAAGATCACGAAGGCGATCAGCGCCCCCTCGGTACCGATGCCCAGCAACATGGTGAGGGTGCCCAGGGCCATCACTGTGGAATAGGCCAGCAGCTTCTTGACGTTGGTGTGCTGGATCGCCAGAAAGGCACCAGTCGCCATGGTCAGGGCGCCGACCAGGGAGAGGGTGATCACCCAGGTATCGGTGCCGCCCAGGGTAGGATGCAGTCGCGCCAGCAGGAAGATCCCCGCCTTGACCATGGTAGCCGAGTGCAGGTAGGCGGATACCGGTGTGGGGACCGCCATGGCATTGGGTAGCCAGAAATGGAAGGGGAACTGGGCCGACTTGGTAAAGGCCCCGATCAGCACGCAGATCAGCAAGGGCGTATAGAGCGCATGCTCGCGCAGCATATCCCCCGGGTGCTGAGTTCAGCCAGCGACCAGCTGCCACCGGCCACGCCCATCATCACAAAACCGGCGAGCAATGCCAGACCGCCATCCCGGCAGGAAACAGCGCCATCACCAGCGGGTGCGAGCACCGAACCAGTGGTGCAACAATGGCGCAAAGGCCGCCAGCACAAAGCCATCCAGCACGGCAAGTTGCATGATGCCCCTCCGCTTGGTTTCCAAGGCCGATGCATGTCGTCCGCTCGATCAGATCGGCCAACTCTGATAGAAACAAAGTGTTGAAAGGCAAGGAAGCAGCGAGATTGCCCACTTTGCGTTAGAGTGGAGTGACCTATGCCATTGATGGACCTGCCCACCTGCGAGGGGATCGACGCGTGGCCCATGCGTCGCTTTCATCCCAGGCGGATAGTCTCCTTTCGCTTACCGAAACCGTTCAGGAAGACCGATCGATGACGTTGCTTTGGATAGCCCTGCTGCCGCTTTTCGGTTCCCTGGTGCCAGCGTTCACTGCCAGGCGTAGGCGTCGCGAATGCTCTCTGGCGACCGCCGTGCTGCCTACCATCGCCCTGCTATTGATGCTGTTCCAGATCCCGGGGCTGGCTGCTGGCGAAGTGCTGCGCTTCTCCGTTGATTGGCTGCCCAGCCTGGGGCTGGAGCTGGCCTTTCGCCTGGACGGCCTGTCGTTGCTGTTCAATCTGCTGATCCTGGGCATCGGGCTACTGATCCTGTTCTATGCGCACTTCTATCTGACGCCCGAGGAGCCATTCGGGCGTTTCTATGCCTTCCTGATCCTGTTCATGGCCTCCATGGTCGGCATCGCGATGTCCGACAACCTGATCCTGCTGTGGCTGTTCTGGGAACTCACCAGCCTCTCCTCCTTCCTGTTGATCGGCTTCTGGTCGCATCGCAGCGATGCCCGAAAAGGCGCCCGCATGGCCCTGACCGTGACCGGTGCGGGCGGTCTCGCCCTGCTGGCCGGCTTGTTGCTGCTCGGCGACATGGTCGGCAGCTTCGACATGAACCTGGTCCTCGACAGCGGTGAGGCGATCCGGGCCGATTCACGCTATCCGTTGATGCTTGCGCTCGTGCTGCTGGGCGCCTTCACCAAGTCGGCGCAGTTTCCCTTCCACTTCTGGCTGCCACACGCCATGGCGGCGCCCACCCCGGTATCGGCCTACCTGCACTCGGCCACCATGGTCAAGGCGGGCATCTTCCTGATGGCCAGGTTGCATCCGGCCATCGCCGGTAGCGAGCTCTGGTCGGCCATCGTCTCGCTGGTCGGCATGGTGACCATGCTGTACGGGGCCTGGTTCGCCTTTTTCAAGACCGACCTCAAGGCCATCCTGGCCTTCTCCACCGTCAGCCATCTGGGGCTGATCACGGTACTGCTCGGCATCGGCAGTCCCATGGCCGTACTGGCTGCCCTCTTCCATGTCCTCAACCATGCCACATTCAAGGCGGCGCTGTTCATGGGGGCAGGGATCATCGACCACGAGACAGGCACCCGCGAGCTCGGCAAGCTGGGCGGCCTGCGTCGAGCGATGCCGATCACAGCCCTGCTCATGTCCCTAGCCGGCGCCGCCATGGCAGGGGTGCCGCTGTTCAACGGGTTCCTCTCCAAGGAGATGTTCTTCACCGAAACCCTCGCCACCCCGGTACTGGGTGGCCTGAGTTGGGTGATGCCATTGCTGGCTACCCTCGGCGGCATCCTCTCGGTGGCCTATTCGCTGCGGCTGATCCATGCCGTCTTCTTCAAGCCGGCCAGGGTGGCGCCACCGCGCTCCCCCCACGAACCCCAGCGATTGATGCGCGTACCGGTTGAGATTCTGGTTGCTCTCTGTGTTCTGGTCGGCCTCTTCCCTGCCCTGCTGGCCACCGGCTTGCTTGACCTTGCCACGCGGGCGGTAGTCGGCCAGCCGGTCGAGTTCAACCTGGCCATCTGGCATGGCGTCAACCTGCCGCTGATGATGAGCCTGGCCGCCCTGGTCGTCGGGGTGGCGAGCTATCTGCTGCACTCTCACCTGCGCAAGCTGATCCAATTCTTCAAGCCGGTGGACGCCCGCCAGGTCTTCGAGGGCGCCCTGCAGCGACTCGGGCGCATCGCAGAAGCCGGCATGGCACGATTCGATGGAAACTCGCTGCAGCGATACATGGGACTCCTGCTCATGGCGGCACTGGTCATGGGTGTTCTTGGCCTGGCCGGCATGTCGACACTGACAGGGGCAAAAGGCAATCAACCCCTCGATGGCGTACTGATCTTCGGTGCCGCCCTGCTGATCTTCAGTGGCGTCGCTACCGTGATCACCCACCGTTACCGCCTGATCTCCCTGCTGATGCTGTCGGTGGTCGGCCTCATGGTCGCCTTGACCTTCGCACGCTTTTCGGCGCCCGACCTGGCACTGACCCAGCTCTCGGTGGAAGTGGTGACCATGATCCTGCTGATGCTGGCCCTCTTCTTTCTCCCCCAGAAGACGCCTCGCGAGTCGTCTCCCCGGCGCAACCTGCGAGACATGATGCTGGCCGGCAGCCTGGGTGTGGTAATCGCCAGCCTCAACTATGCTGTCCTGACCCGCGACAATGCCTCGATTTCCGGCTTTTTCCTCGACAACAGCGTGTCCGGCGGTGGCGGCCATAACGTGGTCAACGTCATTCTGGTCGACTTCCGGGGGTTCGATACCCTGGGCGAGATCACGGTGCTGGCCCTGGCCGGGCTGGCGATCTTCAAGCTGCTGCGACGCCTGCGCCTGTTCATGCCCCACAGTGACGCCGAGGGTCGCCTGTGGTCCACGGACCGCTACCCGATGATCCTGACCTCCATTTCCATGGCGCTGCTGCCCCTGGCGCTGCTGGTCTCGGCGTTCATCTTCCTGCGCGGCCACAACATGCCCGGTGGCGGCTTCATCGCCGGACTGGTCACCGCCGTGGCCATGATCCTGCTCTACATGGCCCGTGGCGTGGAGTGGGCCCAGCAGCGGCTGCAGTTCGAATACCAGCCGGTGGCCATCGCCGGGGTCGCCGTGGCCACGCTCACCGGACTGGGCAGCCTGCTGTTCGGGCGCCCCTTCCTGACCTCGGCATTCGGTCACTTCCACTTGCCGCTGGTCGGCGACTTCGAGCTGGCCACCGCCATGCTCTTTGACCTGGGCGTTTACCTGGCGGTGGTCGGCGCCACCCTGATGATCCTGGCCAACCTGGGCAAGGTTACCACGCTCCACAGCCCGGCCAAGGGCGCCCCGGCCACCGATGAGAACCTGTCCCGTTCCAGCAAGGAGAAACACTGATGGAAAGCCTCTATGCCATCACCACCGGGATCCTCTCGGCCTGTGGCCTCTACCTAACGCTGCGAGGCCGGACCTTCCCGGTCGTCGTCGGGCTGACCCTGCTCTCCTATGCGGTCAACCTCTTCCTGTTCTCCATGGGGGGGCTGACGACTGGAGGCGCCGCCATCATCGATGGCAAAGCCGATTTCGCTGACCCGCTGCCCCAGGCGCTGGTACTCACCGCCATCGTGATCGGCTTCGCCATGACCGCCTTCGTGGTCATCCTGGCCATGCGCGCCCGCAGCGAGTTGGGCAATGACCATGTCGACGGTCGCAAGCAAGAGGAGCCCCACCGGTGATGCAGCACCTGATCGTTCTTCCCGTCGTCCTGCCGCTGCTGGCGGGACTGTTCCTGCTGCGAAGCCGACATGGTGCCATGCGCACACACCGCACGGTGGGCGTCACGGCTACCGCACTGCTGGTGGTGGTCGCGATGGTCATGCTGGCCAGGGCCGCCAGCGGCGAGGTCACCTACTACGCGCTGGGCGGCTGGCAGCCGCCCTTCGGCATCGTGCTGGTGCTCGACCGCCTCTCGGCCCTGATGGTCCTGCTGACGTCAGTGCTGGCCCTGGGCTGTGTGGTCTTCGCCTGTGCCGGTGACGACGAGCGCGGCAGCAACTTCCACGGTCTCTTCCAGCTGCAACTGATGGGCATCAACGGCGCCTTCCTCACCGGCGACCTGTTCAACCTCTTCGTGTTCTTCGAGGTGCTGCTGCTGGCCTCCTACGCGCTGCTGATCCATGGGGGGGGCAAGTCGCGGATCCAGTCAGCGGTGCACTACGTGGCGCTCAACCTGGCGGGCTCGTCACTGTTCCTGATCAGCGTGGGCGTGCTCTACGGCGCCACCGGCACCCTCAACATGGCTGACATGGCCATGCGCGTCAGTGAATTGCCCGCCGAGCGGGCCGGCCTGGTCACCGCCGGCGCCCTGATGCTGCTGGTGGTGTTCGGCTTGAAGGCGGCGATCCTGCCGTTGTATTTCTGGCTTCCCCGCGCCTATGCCGCTGCACCGGCCCCGGTCGCGGCGCTCTTCGCCATCATGACCAAGGTAGGCATCTACGCCATCCTGCGGGTCTATTCGCTGATCTTCGGCGAGTCAGCCGGCCCCCTCGCCGCCCTGGAACAGCCATGGGTCTGGTGGTTGTCGCTGGGCACCATGATCGCCGCCGGCGTCGGCGTCCTCGCCGCCCGGGACCTGCGCCTGATGGTGGCCTATCTGGTCCTGGTCTCGGTGGGCACGCTGCTGGCGGGCATTGGCATGGGATCGCCAGCAGCCACCGGCGCCCTCCTCTATTACCTGGTCCACAGCACCCTGGTGACCGGCGGGCTCTTCCTTCTGGCCGAGATGATCGGCCTTCAGCGGGGCAAGGCAGGCACGCGACTGGTCAAGGGTCGACCGCTGCGTCATGGTGCCTTGCTGTCCGGGCTGTTCTTCGTCGGGGCGATCGCAGTGGCCGGCCTGCCGCCCCTGTCGGGCGCCATCGGCAAGGTCCTGCTGCTCGACGCCGCCGAGCCCTGGCAGCAGCCGTGGCTGTGGCCAGTCATGCTCGCCACCGGCCTCGCCGCCATCATCGCCCTCTCTCGGGCAGGCTCGACGCTATTCTGGCGAAGCCAGGGTGAGCCCGGGGGACAGCCGTTGTCCCGCCAACACTGGTTCGGGGTGGCCTGGTTACTGGGCGCCTCGCCGCTGCTGGTCGCCCTGGCGGGACCAGTCAGCGACTATACCCGTGCCACCGCCGACCAGCTGGCCGACCCCGACATCCTGGTGCGTGCCGTCCTGTCCGATGCCGGAGATACACCATGATCAAGCCCCGTCCCTGGCTCCCCCTGCCACTGCTCTCGATCCTCCTGCTGGTCGTCTGGCTGTTGATGGCCCGCAGCATTGCGCCGGGACAAGTGCTGCTGGGCGGCTTCCTTGCCCTGGCCATCCCGCTGCTGACCCACCGCTTCTGGGACGCCAAGCCCCATATCAAGAAGCCGGGAAAGCTGCTGCGCTATGTGCTGCGAGTGCTGGGCGACATCATCGTAGCCAACCTGCAGGTGGCCTGGCTGATCATCAATCCCCAGCAGCGCATGCGGCCGGCCTTCGTGGAATATCCGCTGATGCTGGAGGACCGCTTCACCATCACGCTGTTGGCCAGCACCATCAGCCTGACGCCGGGGACGGTATCAGCCAACATGCGACTCGACGGCAAGACGCTGCTGATCCATACCCTCGACATGGAGGATGAGGAGATGTTGATCGCGACGATACGCGAGCGCTACGAGCGGCCGCTGAAGGAGATCTACGAATGCTAGACATCGCCCTGACGATCAGCCTGACACTGATCCTGATGGCCATCCTGATGAATGCTTTTCGTCTGACGGTGGGGCCGAGCATGCCGGACCGCGTCCTGGCGCTGGACACCATGTACGTAAACTCGATCGCGCTGATAGTGCTCATGGGTCTCTGGCTGAACACCAGGATCTATTTCGAGTCAGCACTGCTGATCGCCATGCTTGGCTTCATCAGCACGGTGGCGGTCTGCAAGTACATCCTGCGCGGCGACATCATCGAATAGGCCAGCACGGTCGGAGCAACCATGAATTTCTATGTGATCCTCGAAGGTGTCATTTCCTTCTTCCTGATCGCCGGGGGCGTCTTCGCCTTCATCGGCTCGCTGGGCATGGCCCACCTGCGCGACTTCTACATGCGCCTGCACGGCCCCACCAAGGCGTCCACCCTGGGGATCGGCTGCATTCTGATCGGCTCGATGCTCTACTTCTCGACCATCCAGGGTGAACCCGTCATCCAGGAGCTACTGATCACCCTTTTCCTGTTCATTACCGCCCCGGTGAGTGCCCACCTGCTGGCCAAGACGGGCCTTCATCTCAAGCTCCGACACGTGCAGAAGACCCGCGGCAAGCCCGTGGAACTACACCGCGAGGAGGTTGGCGAGAAGCCCGTCCTGCATCCGGACCGGGGGCACTGACCCCCGGCACGGCGTCCCGCTAGGATACCCAGCCGCCGAGCTCGTTCTCGATCACCGCCAGCAAGGCGGCGATATGATCGTCCCGGTCATTCAGGCAGGGGATGTAGGTGAAGCGCTCCCCGCCGGCCGCCTCGAAGCTGTCCTTGATCTCCTCGTTGATCTCCTCGAGGGTCTCCACGCAATCGGAGGAAAAGGCCGGCGAGATCACCGCAATGTGTTTCTTGCCCTGGCGAGCCAGCTCGGCGACATGGTCCACGGTGGCCGGCCCGACCCATTCCTCGGGACCGAACTTCGACTGGAAGGCCGTGACGATGTCGTCATCGCCCCAGCCCAGTCGCTCCTTCAGCAGTCGCGTGGTCTTCTGGCACTGGCAATGGTAGGGGTCGCCCTCCATCAGGTAGCGCTTGGGCACGCCATGATAGGACGCCACCAGGATATCGGGTCGCGACTCCGCGGCCTCATAGGCTTCGCGAACGGAATTGGCCAGCGCATCGAGATAATCGGGGTGCTCGAAATAGGCCGACACCGTGCGGAAGGCAGGCTGCCAGTTGAGCGTCATCAGGGTGCGGAAGGCCTGATCATTGGCGGTGGCGGTGGTCGGCCCGGCATATTGGGGATAGAGGGGGAAGAACAGTATTCTCTCACAGCCCTGAGCGTGCATCCGACGTAGCACGCTGTCCGTGGAGGGATTGCCGTAACGCATGCAGAAATCGACGACGACCCTGTCACCGTAGGCGTGCTGAAGCCCCTCGGCGATCTTGCGGGTCTGATCCCGGGTGATGGTCAGCAACGGACTCTCGTCTTTCTCCGTGTTCCAGATCCCGCGATAAGCCTTGCCCGAGGCGAAGGGTCGCTTGCTGAGGATCACCAGCTGAAGCAGCGGCTGCCAAAACCAGGCGGAATAATCGACCACCCGCTTGTCCGAGAGAAACTCGCTGAGATAGCGGCGCATGGACCAGTAGTCGGTGGCATCCGGGGTTCCCAGGTTGGCGACCAGAACGCCCACCTTCCCGGGCGGTACGGGCGGATGGTCCGAGGGGGCATGCGCCAGCCGGCCGCTGCCCGGCGTGTCCAGGTCGGAAGGTTCCTGAACCAGATTGGTTGATGTCATGCGGTGATTGCCTCTTTATCGATGACGGAAGATTCAGGCCATATTCTATCAGGGGAATCGCCTGAGCCCGGCATAAAGTTGTACTATAGAATGAATCTGTACAGCTTGGGATCAATACGTGTCCAACCCTCTCCTGCTGGTCCTGGGTGACCAGCCAAGTCACAACCTGGCCGTACTGCATCACGGCGGCCCGGGAACTGTCATCGCCCTCTGCGACGGGTACCTGGCCGGCCTGGAAGCGGCACCACCCTATGGGCAGGGCGCACCCGTGACGGCTATCGACAGGAGACGACATCATGAAACGCCATCCCGCTCTGGAGGCTCGTGGGCCGGTGACCCTTTTCCACGACGGACACTGTCCGCTTTGCCAGCGGGAAGTCGCCTGGCTGAAGAGACATCCCCGACGGGAAGCGGCGGCTCTGGTCGACATCCAGGCCGAGGACTTCGATGCCCGAACTCTGGGTACCTGCTTTTCGGCCATGATGGGCAAGCTGCATGTCAGTGACGCCGAGGGACGCTGGTACGTCGGCATGGACGCAAGCCGAGCCCTCTATGCGGTCCTCGGCTATCGCCGACTGGTCTGGCTCAGTTGCCTGCCGGGCGTGGCCGGCATGATGAATATCGGCTATGGCTGGTTTGCCCGTCATCGGGTGCGGCTGGGACGTTGGCTACAGCGGTGGCGCAAGGAATGACCCACCCGGGAAATCAGAACACGAGCGGCACACGCGATGTCAGGGGGTCGCTGTAATGGGCCTCCCGCCCGATCATCTCATCGTGGGGAACCTGATGAACCAGGTAGGCGCGATGTATCCCGACTCGCGTGAGTTCCAGGTAGACATCGTCAAGCGAGCGGAAGAGTACCGGCTTGTCCCGTCGAGTCAGGGGGTGTCGTGCGCCCTCCATGTCTTGCAGTTCCACCTGATAGAAGCGACTGCCGGCATGACCGATCACACGGATCTCGATGTTGTCATTGGCCGCCACGAAGGCCTTGAGTTCCTTGAATTCCATGGGGACTTCTCCCTGACGTCCGAGTCGGTGATTTCGGGATAGATTCACTGTCAGCATGATGGGGCATGATGACGATGACATGACCCGGATGTGACGCCACTGCGACCCTGACCGAACCGTCAGGTTCCATACTCACTGGTAGTCGGATGGATCGATCGCTTTCCCCAGTGACCGGCGGTCGACCCAGTTGCCTGCCTTGATCTCTCGATAGCGAAAGACCACCCGGTCGCCGACCGCTACCGGCACCTCGGGGTCCTCGGTCTGGTAGCTGTAGGCCTCACCGTCGACGACCAGATGATACCGATAGAGGTCAGGCATACCCAGCCATTCCTTGAAGGGGCCTTCGCGTTCCAGGGATTGAAGCTCGCCACGCGCCTCGAGCTTCGGTGTGCGGCGATTACCGCGTCGAAATCCGCCTGCCATGGTGACTCCTTGCTGGTTGATCGAGGGTCGGCACATCAGGTACCGGGTGTCGGACTCAGGCGATCACTCCCCGAAGGCCTGTCCGTAGCTGTCCGGTGCCAGGTCCTCGAAGCGTGTGTACTTGCCGATGAACGCCATGTGGACGGTCCCGATGGGCCCGTTACGCTGCTTGCCGATGATCAACTCGGCGAGGCCCTGATTATCGGGATTGTCGGGGTTATAGACCTCGTCGCGATAGACGAAGGCAATGATGTCCGCATCCTGTTCGATGGCCCCGGATTCCCTGAGGTCAGACATCACCGGACGCTTGTTGGGTCGCTGTTCCAGAGACCGATTCAGCTGGGAGAGCGCGAGCACCGGGCAACCGAACTCCTTGGCCAGCCCCTTCAGGGAACGCGAGATCTCGGAGATCTCGCCGGTACGATTCTCGGAAAAGCCCGGAATCTGCATCAACTGGAGGTAATCGATCATGATCAAGGAAAAATTCCCGTGTTCGCGCACCAGGCGCCGCACGCGGGAGCGCATCTCGTTGGGTGACAAGGCCGCCGTATCATCGATGAACAGCTGCTTGTCCTTGAGCAGATTCACCGCCGAGGTCAAACGGGGCCAGTCCTCGTCCTCCAGCTGGCCGGTTCGCACGCGACTCTGGTCGATTCGCCCCAGCGAAGAGAGCATGCGCAACATCAAGCCCTCGGCGGGCATCTCCATGGAAAACACCATCACGGGTTTCTCGCTGGCAATCACCGCATGCTCGACCATGTTCATGGCGAAGGTCGTCTTGCCCATGGAGGGACGGCCGGCAACGATTACCAGATCCGACGGCTGCAGCCCGGTGGTCATCTCGTCCAGGTCACGGAAGCCGGTAGACAGGCCGGTCATATCGCCCTGCAGGTTGAAGAGCTCATCGATGCGGTCCACGGCCTTGGCCAGCAGCTCGTTCATGCCGACGGGCCCGCCCGCCTTGGGCCTGTCCTCGCTGATCTGGAAGACCAGCCGCTCGGCCTCGTCGACCAGTTCATCCGTGGGGCGTCCCTGGGGACTGAAGGCACCCTCGGCGATCTGGCCGGCGGCCTTGATCAACTTTCGAAGCGTCGCCCGCTCGCGGACGATGTCCGCATAGGCATGGATATTGCTGGCCGAGGGCGTGTTACGGGCGAGCTCCGCCAGGTAGGCCAGCCCACCCACGGTATCGAGCTGGTCACGGCCGTCCAGCGATTCGGAAAGCGTCACCACGTCCAGCGGCCTGGCGGCCTCGGCCAGGCCCTGCATGACGTTGAAGATCAGGCGATGTTCGTAACGATAGAAATCATGGGAGGTCAGCCGGTCGGCGATGTTGTCCCAGGCCAGATTGTCGAGCATCAGGCCGCCGAGAAGCGACTGCTCGGCCTCGAGCGAATGCGGCGGCACCTTCAGGGCAGCGGTTTCCTGATCGAGGGCAAGGGGTTCGTTCATGGCAAGGCGACACCTGGGTGAAACGGCAGGCTCATTCTACCCCAAGCCAAGGTGATACCCCATGTGTCCGACGCATCGTGAGCAGGGGTCGATGCGCTTATCCCGGACACATAAAAGGGGCTCGGGAATCGCTCGATCCCCGGGCCCCTCGATATACACCCCATGATGGCGGTGACCAGGATTTATTCGGCCACGACCACCACACGCACGGTAGCGTGGACTTCGGCATGCAGATGCACGGCGATGTCGTATTCACCGGTCTGGCGGATCGGACCTTCGGGCATCCGCACTTCACTCTTGGCGACATCGATGCCGGCGGAGGCAATCGCCTCGGCCAGATCACGCGAGCCTATGGAGCCGAACAGCTTGCCCTCGTCGCCGGACTTGGCGACCAGTGACAGTTCGATCTCGGCCAACTGGGCGGCACGTTCCTCGGCGATGGCCTTGCGCGCGGCGGCCTGGGCCTCCAGTTCGCTGCGCTGGGCCTCGAAGGAAGCCACGTTGTCCTTGGTCGCCGGCACGGCCAGGCCGTAGGGCACCAGGTAGTTACGTCCGAATCCGGGCTTCACGGTGACCTTGTCACCCAGACCACCCAGCTTGCCAATCTTGTCGAGCAGAATGACTTCCATCTCGTAAACCTCTTGTCAATCGCGGCTGGCCAGCCGCGTGCGGAAGTCCGCAAGCGAATCGATGAAGGCCAGCAGCAGAACGATCAGAATCATGGGCCAGGTGGTGATCAACAACACATAGAAGGCGATCAGCCACAACCCGTTCATTCCCTTCAATCCAATAAAACCGTGAACCAGCGAGACGCCAGCGACCAGCAGAGGGACCCAGAGGACCATGCCAATGGACGGAATCCCCAGCACCGCACCGGTAACCACAAGCGCCACCACGAAGGCCAACTCCCGGGGCGACAGACGCAGGGCATGAAATTCCTCGCGAAAACCTCCCGGATTGTAGATCCCCGCCTGCCAGCTGCGCGCCATTGCCAGACAGGCCACGGACGCCAGCATCACCACCAGGCCGGTCACCCCGCCGATCAAGAGTGTCGCCAGCTGCTCGGTGTCGAGACCCTGCTGGGTCATTTCACTGAGCATCCGCTCGACCTCGGGTGACCCCTGACGAAGCTGGTCAAGCAGGGGACCCGCACCGCCCGGGGGAAGGAACACCCCCAGCTGGATCATGCCGGCCGCCGCCAGGGCACCCGCCAGCATGGCCTCGCTCCAGCGCATGCGCGACCTGAGCACCACCGCCATGAGGACGACCAGCAGGATGCTGGCCAGCGGGATGACATCCCCCTGGGTCCACCACCAGCCGGCCGGCAAGGCCGCGGCCAGGATCACCGGCAGACTCGGCGACAGACCCCGTCGCAGCGTCATCAGACCGGCGATGGCGGCCCCCAGCCAGAACATCCAGGGGACGACCGTGGCAATGGCGGCTCCGAAGGCCGCATGGGGAATACCGCGCATCAACCAGCGCGCAATCGGCAACATCAGGCGTCGATTCTTACTGGTGGCTATCGGAGTAGGGCAACAACGCCAGGTATCGAGACCGCTTGATGGCGGTAGACAGCTGACGCTGGTAACGGGCCCTGGTCCCGGTGATCCGGCTGGGAACGATCTTGCCGGTCTCGGTGACATAGGCCTTGAGGGTATCCAGATCCTTGTAATCGATCTGCTTTACGCCCTCGGCGGTAAAACGACAGAACTTGCGGCGACGGAAAAAACGTGCCATGGAATGACTCCTTGAAACGTGCGATGAGTGGACTCAGGCGGATTCTTCGTTGCGCGGCCTGTCGTCACGAGGCTTGTCCTCGCGGCGAACACGCTTTTCTTCCGCCGGCTTCATCATCGGCGACGCCTCGGTGATGGCCTCGTTGCAACGAACCACCAGGCTGCGAATGATGGCGTCATTGAAGCGGAAGATATTCTCGATTTCCTCGAGGGTTTCACCGCTGCATTCGACGTTCATCAGCACGTAATGAGCCTTGTGAATCTTGTTGATCGGGTAGGCCAGGTGACGACGACCCCAATCCTCGAGGCGATGCACGGTGCCACCATTCTCGGTAATGAGACTGGTGTAACGCTCGACCATCGCCTGAACCTGTTCGCTCTGGTCCGGATGGACCATGAACACGATCTCGTAGTGACGCATGAATTCTCCTTGCGGTTTGGCAGCTTCCTCGGGAGCGTGGCGCTCGGGGGAAGCAAGGAGTGATTGTCGACGTGACGCTCTACGCAACGCGACATTGGCTGAAATAGCCGCGCCCGCTCGGCAGGAGAGCAGGCGCATGCATTCTAGTGATCCCTGGCCCTGGTTGCAAGATGGCGCTGACGCACCGCCTCGAACAGGCAGATGCCGGTGGCCACGGAGACGTTGAGGCTGGAGACGCCGCCGGCCATGGGCAACTTGACCAGGAGGTCACAGGCTTCCCGGGTCAGGCGGCGCATGCCTTTGCCCTCGGCTCCCATCACCAGTGCCGTCGGACCGACAAGGTCGGCCTCATAGAGGCTGGCCTCGGCCTCGCCGGTCGTGCCGGTGATCCACAGGCCGAGCCCCTGCATTTTCGTCAGGCTGCGGATCAGGTTGGTGACCTGATAGACCGGCACCGTTTCGGCGGCACCACAGGCCACCTTGCGCACCGTGGCATTGAGTGGCGCCGACTTGTCCTTGGGCACGACGACGCCATGGGCGCCGGCGGCATCGGCACTGCGCAGGCAGGCGCCGAAGTTGTGGACATCGGTGACGCCGTCAAGCACCAGCAAGAGAGGCGGAGTTTCATGGAGCCAGGCCTGGAGCCTTAGCCAGAGGGAGGTCTCGGCCTCGAAGGCCAGGGGCCTGGCAAAGGCGATGATGCCTTGGTGGGCGACCTCACGTGCCAGTCGATCGAGATCGTCGCGGGAGCGCTGCTGAACTCGGGCACCGCCCTGTCGCGCCGTCTCGACCAGTTCGGCCAGGCGCGATCCGGCACTCCCCTCCTGAACCCAGAGCTCAGGGGGCGTCTCACCGCGATCCAGGAGGGCGCGAACGGCATGCACCCCGAAGACCGCATCGAGCCCCCCCGGAGCGCCGGGCACCCTGACGTCGGGCTGCCTTCTTGCCCCTTGGCGATCCGACTTGCGAGTCCCCATCAGGAGCGGGAACGCGGCTTGCGCGGGCCCCGGCGGCGCTTGCCACCCCGTCCCTTGTCATCGGGCTTCTTGTCATCGGGCTTCGGCGCCTTTCCGGCAGCGGATTCCGCTTTCGCCTGGGGGGCAGCCGATGCCGGTGCCTTGCCACCACGCTTGCGCGGTTGCCGCTTGGGACGCGGCTTGTCATCGCCCAGTTCGAAATCGATCTTGCGGTCGTTGAGATCGACCCTCGCCACCTGGACAGTCACGCCATCACCGAGGCGATAGCTCATGCCACTGCGCTCGCCCTTGAGGCGATGCTTCTCCGGCTCGTAATGATAGTAGTCGGAGGGCAGCGAGGTGACGTGCACCAGGCCCTCGACATAGACCTCGTCGAGGCGCACGAAGATACCGAACTGGGTCACCGAGGCAATGGTGCCGTCGAACACCTCGCCAAGCTTGTCGGACATGAACTCGCATTTCAGCCAGTCCTCGACATCACGGGTGGCGTCGTCGGCCCGTCGCTCGGTCATGGAACTGTGTTCACCGAACTCGAGCATCTGCTCGAAGGTATAGGGCGCCCACTTGCTGGGGGGCTCCACCTTGGCACCATCGGCGCGCAGCACGGTATTGGTCTTGCGTGGGCCACGGATCACCGAGCGAATCGCCCGGTGCACCAGGAGATCGGGATAACGACGGATCGGTGAGGTGAAGTGAGCATAGGCCGGATAGGCGAGACCGAAGTGACCATCGTTCTGTGGCGAATAGACCGCCCGACTCATCGACCGCAGCATGACCGTCTGGATGACGTCGGCATCCTCGCGCCCCTTGATGGCCTCGGCCAGTTCCCGGTAATCCTGGGGCGTCGGCTCGTCACCCCCGCCCACGGAGAGCCCCAACTCATTGAGGAAGAGACGCAGCTTGTCGAGGCGCTCCGGCGAGGGACGCTCGTGGATGCGATAGAGGGCCGGCAGGTCATGCTTGTCGAGGAAACGCGCCGTGGCCACGTTGGCCGCCAGCATGCATTCCTCGATGATCTTGTGGGCATCGTTGCGAGTACGAGGGACGATCTTCTCGATCTTGCGCTCGTCGTTGAAGACGATCTCGGTCTCGGTGGTCTCGAAATCGATGGCACCCCGTGCCACACGGGCTTCCCGCAGCAGGGTATAGAGCGATTTGAGGTTCTTCAGTGAAGGCACCAGGGGGCGGTATTGCTCGCGCAGCTCGTCACCCTGCTTGCCCTGGTCATCGAGAATCGCGGCCACCTTGTTGTAGGTCAGGCGAGCATGGGAGCGGAAGACCGCCTCGTAGAAGCGATATCGGCTGATGGCGCCACTCTGGGAAATATTCATCTCGCAGACCAGCGACAGGCGATCGACGTCGGGGTTCAGGGAGCAGAGTCCGTTGGACAACAGCTCCGGCAGCATGGGAACCACCTGCCCCGGGAAGTAGACCGAGTTGCCACGGTTGATGGCTTCCTTGTCCAGGGCACTGCCCGGGCGAACATAGTGGGAGACATCGGCGATGGCGACCAGCAGTTTCCAGCTACCCGACTTGGTCTTCCAGGCACAGACGGCATCATCGAAGTCCTTGGCCGACTCGTCATCGATGGTCACCAGAGGCACGTCGCGCAGATCGACACGATGCAGCTTATCGTCCTCGGCCACCTCGGCCGACATGTCGGCGATCTGGTCATGGACATCGGGCGGGAACTCGGCGGGGATCTCATAGCTGCGAATGGCGATATCGATCTCCATCCCCGGATCCATGCGCTCACCGAGCACCTCGACCACCTCCCCGACCGGCTGAACCCGGGTTTCGGGCTGCTTGACGATCCTGGCCGAGATGACCTGGCCATCCTTCGCGCCCCCACAGGCACTGTGGGGAATGATCACCTCTTGGGTGATACGCGGATTCTCGGGGATCAGCACCCCGAACTCGGCGTTGTTCTGCCGGTAGAGGCCGACCATCGTCTGGGTATTGCGCGACAGGATTTCGGCGATGGTCGCCTCATCACGCCCCCGACGGTCGCGGCCACTGACGCGAACCAGTACCAAGTCGCCATGGAAGACACGACGCATCTGCCGGGGCGGCAGGACCAGGTCAGGCTTCTTGCCATCATCACGCAACAGGAACCCGAAGCCGTCTCGGTGACCCAGTACCTTGCCCTTGATCAGGTCGAGCTTGTTGATCAGGGCATAGGCACCCCGGCGGTCACGCAGCAGCTGGCCATCACGCTCCATGGCCGCCAGGCGGCGACGCACCGCTTCCATGAGTTCCTCGTCTTCCAGCCCCAGAAGCTGACTCATGGACTCATGGGTCATCGGCTTGCCGACTTCCTCGAGACGGGCCAGCAAGTACTCCCGGCTGGGAGCGGGATTATCGTACTTGTGGGCCTCTCGGCTCGCGTGTGGATCGTCGCTGAGCGTCCATTGGGTCATGCGGATAGCATCCTTGACAGGGTCGGAGACTGCATGGGAAGGGTGGCGTGGAAACGCCTCGGGGAAGATGGGGTGTTGCGAAGGCCTATTGTCATGGCGACAGTATAGCGCCGCCACTGTCGTCACCCAACCATTGCCGGGCACACCGACGGACTTCGACGGGATCGGCGATGCCGGAATTTTCATCGGGCGTCCCGGCAACCCTATTGCATCAGGCCGGCAATCCGGTACCATACGCAGCGATTGCCCAGGTGGCGGAATTGGTAGACGCGCTAGCTTCAGGTGCTAGTATCCTTACGGATGTGGAGGTTCAAGTCCTCTCCTGGGCACCAATATTTTCGCGTCATGCAGCCGAATCGATACGTGAGCATAGAACATCACCTACAGGAAACCGCGAAATCGTCGCGGTTTTTTTGTGCCTGTCTGCTTGGCCCTGTCTGTCAGCGCCTTCAGAAACGTGAGGGCAGACGGGCCACCTCGGCAATACCCCAGCCATCGGTCACCACCCTCCCCTCCAGGGACTGCGCCACGTCCTCGGGTAGCCTCGGGAAGAAATCCAGGCCGGTGCGCGCCTCCACCTCGTCGATGCTGACCAGGAAGTCATCCAGGGGTTCATCGCCGCGAACCGCCTGCGGCATGATGAAGGCCAGGGCCATGGGCGACTCCGCCGGCACCACGATGATCTTGTAAAAGGCCTCGGGAACCTCCACGAGACCGACCCGGTTGAAGGCATTGTCCAGGAACCGCTCGGGAAATACCGGCCCGGTGATCACTTGCAGGACCCCGAAACGCGGCACGAAGTGATCGATGACCACTTCCTCCAGGCGCTGCCAGAGTCGTCGGTTGAGATCCGGACGCTGAGGCGAGATGTTGCTCATCAGGAAACTCTGTTGCTGGGCCTCGCGCCCATGCACCGTGGCGATGGCATAGTTGGGTGCCAGGTGCCCCCGGTCATAGCCGCTGCCGAAGTAGCTGTCGGTGGCGATCGGCCAGAGCGCACGCCAATCCCGCCGGAATTCCGGGCGTGGGCCAAGAGCGGCATCATCCACTTCGGTCAGAAGGTAACTCACCCAGAGCGGATTGACCCGCAGATCGGACCAGCCCAACAGGAAACCGTCATTGCGCAGGACACGATGGAGATGGGTCGGCGTCAGGGCCTGCCATTCGGGCACGCCCATCCAGCTGAGCTGGTCGCGAACCTCGCGCTCCTGGCTATACCAGAGCCCGGAGCCCACGGCCACGAACAGCAGCGAGATACCGAATCGGCGCACCTGTCGGCGCCAGCGGGGACGAACGGGAACTCTACGGCGAGTCATCCTGAAAGGGGTCGCGTCAAGGCGAGAAGTCGGTAAGGGACGTTTACCAGCCCAGGGAGAACATCGTCTCCAGATCGTGACGGGAGTGGACCTGCATGGCATTGAGGGTCTCGGTATCCCGAATTCCCTCCACGACATTGAGCCGCTCGGTCACCAACTCGGCCAGGCTCTCGAAATCCCGGGTCCTGGCAATCGCCACCAGGTCATAGCGACCGCAGGTGGAATAGACTTCGCTGATACCCTCGACGTCAGCCAGGCGCTCGGCCACCGCCTTGACCTGGCCCTTGTCGGTGTTGATCAGGATCACGGCATTCTGCATCGGGCACTCTCCGGCTCAAGGCCATTCAGGGTTCGGGAATCATCATGTCGATCGAGAATGGCGCGAGTATAGCAGCGACTGGTGCCATACGGCATCGCCTCAAGCGGGAAGGCTGCCCTCCAGCACCAGGAGCCGCCGTTTGAGGGCGGTTCCACCGCTGTATCCTCCCAAACCATCGGCGGCCACCACCCGGTGACAGGGAATCACCAACGGCAAGGGGTTGGCACCATTGGCCGCGCCGATGGCGCGGGCGGCTCCATCCCGGCCCAGGCGTCTTGCCAGGTCACCATAGGTACGCGTCTCTCCGTAGGGGATACGGACCAGTGCCGCCCACACCTGCCGCTGGAACTCACTGCCACCCGGTGCGAGTTCCAGGCTGAACTGGCGACGACGCCCGGCCAGGTAGCCCAGGACCTGCTCCCGGACATCGTCGAAGGCGGCGTCATCTCGTTGACCCTCGAGCGGATCGGGAGCTTCCTCGGCGGCCAGCACCAGTCGGTGCAACCCTTGATCATTACCGCACACCAGGATCTCGCCGAGCGGAGCGGCAAAACGTGTGAATCTCATGGAGTGTCCTCATGTCGGAATGGCCAGGTCGCGACGGATTGCCGCACAGCTAGGTGGTGGTTAGCGTCCCGTGGTGTCTTCTACTACGATAGAACAATCGAACTCGGGTGGGCAGTGGTTGTCATACATCAAAGCAAGTCGATATTTCGAGCGGTGGCCAACCACCCACCAGGACTCATCGGCACCTCTGGTGACCAACCGTGAAACAAGGAGACACCATGGCGAATCGAAGCCGTCGAGATTTCATGCGCAATAGCCTGATGGGCATGGCCGCCCTGCCACTGGGGGCCGGGATCCTGTCAAGATCTGCCTTCGCCCAGGATCTGCCGAGACTCGATCCGAATTCCGATCAGGCCCAGGCCCTGAACTACGTCGAGGATGCGGCGGATGCCAGCGATCATCCGGCCTACGAGGAAGGAGAGCGTTGCGACAGCTGCATGTTCTTCCAGGCAGATTCCGAGGGCTGTCAGCTGTTCCCGCAGAACAGTGTCGAGCCGGCTGGCTGGTGCCAGTCATGGACGGCTCAGGCCTGATCCAACCTCGAGCAATCCGGGGAGACTGCTTTTCTGAACTGATCGACCCGTGAACGAAGCGACCCGTGCCCCGGCACGGGTCGCTTCGTTCAGGACACTCAAGATCCTCTTTCAAGACCCTCTCTCAAGACCCTCTCATGCCTGATCCGTTTCCTCCGAAAGTGGCCATTGGTAACGCCTCACCAGTTCGACGTCCTCCACGGACTCCAGCCTGACGGGAAAGCCCCACAACTGATGCAGCTGGCGGATGACAGGATAGACACTGCGGGCCAGGGGACGGCGAGCATCCTGGACATGACGCAGTGTCAGGGATCGATCCCCGCGTATGTCGGCCGAGTAGACCTGGATGTTGGGCTCGCGCACCGCCAGGGCATACTGGGTGGCCAGCGAGTCGCGGATGCGCCGGTAGCCCCGCTCGTCATGGATCGCCGCCACCTCCAGCATCTCCTCCTGGTCATCGTCGACCACCATGAACAGCTTGAGGTCGCGCATCACCTTGGGCGAGAGGAACTGCTGGATGAAGGACTCGTCCTTGAAGTTGCGCATGGCGAACTCCAGGGTCTCCCGCCAGTTACTGCCCGCGGTGTCGGGAAACCATTGGCGGTCTTCCTCCGTCGGTGACTCACAGAGCCGCTTGAGGTCGGTAAAGATAGCGAAACCCAGCGCATAGGGATTGATGCCGCTGAAATAGGGACTATCGAAGGCCGGCTGGTTGACCACCGCCGTGTGGGACTGCAGAAACTCCAGGATCAGGCCCTCGTCCACCAGGCCCTCTTCGTAGAGACGATTCATCAGGGTGTAGTGCCAGAACGTCGCCCAGCCTTCGTTCATCACCTGTGTCTGGCGCTGAGGATAGAAGTACTGGGCCAGCTTGCGCACGATACGGACGATCTCGCGCTGCCAGGGCGCCAGTAGAGGGGCATTCTTCTCGATGAAGTAGAGCAGATTCTCCTGGGGTTCCGGCGGGTAGCGCCCGCCCTCGTGAAGCCCCAGCGGATCTTCTGCATCCGGCCCGGCCGCCAGCACATCATCGGCCGGACGACCAGGAATGGTACGCCACAGGGTATTGACCTGGGCCTGAAGATGCGCCTCGCGCTCCTTCTGGCGCTGGGCCTCCTCGGTAGCGGAAATCGGCGAGGGCCGCTTGTAACGGTCGACACCGTAGTTCTGGAGGGCATGGCAGGCGTCGAGCAACTGCTCCACCGCGGTCACACCATGGCGCTCTTCGCACTCGGCGATGTACTTTCGGGCGAACACCAGATAGTCGACGATGGAGGAGGCGTCGGTCCAGGTGCGGAACAGGTAATTGCCCTTGAAAAAGGAATTGTGACCGTAGCAGGCATGGGCCATCACCAGCACCTGCATCATCAGGGTATTCTCTTCCATCAGATAGGCGATGCAGGGGTCAGAATTGATCACCAACTCGTAGGCCAGGCCCATCTGACCACGCCGGTAGGCCTGCTCCACGGCCAGGAACTGCTTGCCGAATGACCAGTGGTGATAACCCACCGGCATGCCCACGCTGGCATAGGCATCCATCATCTGTTCGGTGGTGATGACCTCGATCTGATTGGGATAGGTATCGAGACGATATTCGTCGGCCAGACGCGCAATCTCGCGCTCGAAATCATCGAGTATCTCGAAGTTCCAGTCAGAGCCGGTAGCTATGGGCTGACGTCGGGTCATGGTGCCTCCTGGGTCGCCTGCTCTGGTGGTCAAGTGCTGACGAGGCGGCGCTTGAAGAGTTCGCGGAAGACCGGATAGATGTCCCCGGGCTGGACGATCTGGCGCATCGCGAAGCACTCCGGATACTCGGCGGCGACGTTCTCGTATTCCTCCCACAACGCCTGGTGGGCGTGGGGCGTAATCTCCACATAGGTGAAGTACTGCAACCGCGGCATCAATTGCTTGATCAGCAGGTCTCGGCAGGTGACGGAATCATCGTCCCAGTTGTCACCGTCCGAGGCCTGGGCCACATAGAGGTTCCACTGCCCAGGGGGATAGCGGCTGGCGATGATCCCGTCGACCAGGCTGAGGGCACTGGAAACGATGGTGCCGCCGGTTTCGCGTGAGTAGAAGAATTCCTCCTCATCGACTTCCCTGGCCGAGGTATGGTGGCGCACGAAGACCAGTTCGACCTTGGCGTAGTTGCGCTCCAGGAAGAGATAGAGCAGCAGGAAGAAACGCTTGGCGATATCCTTGTGGGCCTGGGTCATGGAGCCGGAAACATCCATCACGCAGAACATCACCGCCTTGCTGGAGGGCTGGGGCTGGTTGATCAGATTGTTGTAGCGCAGGTCATAGGTGTCAATGAAGGGCACCGCCTCGAGGCGCTTCTCTAGACGCTCGATCTCGGCCTTGAGCTCGCTGATGCGCGCCGGATGGCGAAGGACCGGGTCCTTGCGCTCCTCGACCTCCAGTGCCTCGCGAGCCTCGCGCAGGGCACGGCGTATGGGGGCCCGCATGGCGATGCGCCGGGCGTAGGCCTCGCGCATGGAGCGCACGATATTGATGCGTGCCGGCACTCCCTTCCTGGAGACCCCTGCACGCACCGGCCGCACCTCGTCCAGATCCACCAGGGCCTTGCGCTCCAGATGGGGCAGCTCCAGGCCATCGAAGACGAAGTCCAGGAATTCATCACGGGACAGGCTAAAGGCGAACTCATCCATGCCCTCGCCCTGGTCGGAGGCTCCCCCTTCACCGGCATCGGCGCCGCCGGCACCCCCATCGGGCCGTCGCAGGCGGTCCCCCTCGCTGAACTCCTTGTTGCCCGGGGCAACGATGCTGCGCTTGCCGCCCGGCCCATGCTGGAAGACCGGCTCGGAGATGTCCCTGGCCGGAATCGATACCTTCTCGCCGCGCTCCATGTCGGTGATGGAACGGCGATTCACCGCTTCCTCGACCGACCGCTTGATATGGGTGCGGTAGCGGTCAAGGAAGCGCTGGCGGTTGACCGCACTCTTGTGCTTTGCGTTGGCACGACGATCGATGAAATAGGTCATGACGACCTCCTGTTGCTCGCCACTCTGACGTCGTCAGCGCTAGGCGCTAGGCGCTCCAGAGCCTACTGCGACTTGCGTACCCGCAGGTGCCACTCGGAAAGCAGGCGCACCTGCTTCTCGGTGTAGCCGCGGTCGACCATGCGCGCCACGAAGTCCTCGTGCTTCTTCTGATCGGACGTCGAGGCCTTGGCATTGAAGGAGATCACCGGCAGCAGTTCCTCAGTGTTGGCGAACATCTTGTGCTCGATCACCCCGCGCAGCTTCTCGTAGGACTGCCAGCTGGGATTCATGCCGTTGTTCTGGGCACGCGCCCGCAGCACGAAGTTGACCACCTCGTGGCGGAAGTCCTTGGGATTGGAGATGCCGGCCGGCTTCTCGATCTTCTCCAGCTCCTCGTTGAGGGCCTGACGATCCAGGAACTCGCCGGTCTCGGGGTCGCGATATTCCTGATCCTGGATCCAGAAGTCAGCGGAGGTGACATAGCGGTCGAAGATGTTCTGGCCGTACTCGGAATAGGACTCGAGATAGGCGGTCTGGATCTCCTTGCCGATGAAGTCCACATAGCGAGGGGCCAGGTACTCCTTGATGAAACGCAGATAGCGCTCGAAGGTCTCCTTGGGCAACTGCTCCTGTTCCAGGCGCTGCTCGAGCACATAGAGCAGGTGCACCGGGTTGGCGGCAATCTCGTGATTGTCGAAGTTGAATACCTTGGACAGGATCTTGAAGGCGAAGCGCGTCGACAACCCCTCCATGCCTTCGTCGACCCCGGCCGCGTCGCGATACTCCTGGATCGACTTGGCCTTGGGATCGGTGTCCTTGAGGTTCTCGCCGTCGTAGACCCGCATCTTGGAGTAGATGTTCGAATTCTCCGGCTCCTTGAGCCGCGAGAGCACCGAGAACTGCGCCAGCATGCGCAGGGTGTCCGGCGCGCAGGGTGACTCGGCCAGCGACGAGTGCTCGAGCAGCTTCCTGTAGATGCTGATCTCCTCGGTGACCCTCAGGCAATAGGGCACCTTGACCATGTAGACCCGGTCCAGGAAGGCCTCGTTGTTGCGATTGTTGCGGAAGGTCTGCCACTCGCTCTCGTTGGAGTGGGCCAGCACGATACCGTCGAAGGGTATCGCCCCCATGCCCTCGGTGGGATTGTAGTTGCCTTCCTGGGTGGCGGTCAGCAGCGGATGCAGCACCTTGATCGGCGCCTTGAACATCTCGACGAACTCCATCAGCCCCTGGTTGGCACGACACAGCCCGCCGGAGAAGCTGTAGGCATCCGGGTCATCCTGGGAGTAGAGCTCAAGCTGGCGGATGTCGACCTTGCCGACCAGGGAAGAGATATCCTGGTTGTTCTCGTCGCCGGGCTCGGTCTTGGAGATGGCGATCTGGTTGAGCCGCGAGGGATAGAGACGCACCACCCGGAACTGGGAGATGTCACCGCCATACTCCTTGAGCCGCTTGGCCGCCCAGGGAGACATCACGCTCTTGAGGTAACGCAGCGGAATATCGTATTCCTTCTCCAGCAACTCGCCGTCTTCCTCCGGGGAGAAGAGCCCCAGCGGCGACTCGTAGACCGGCGAACCCTTGATGGCATAGAAGGGTACTCTCTCCATCAGCAGCTTGAGTCGCTCGGCAAGAGACGACTTGCCGCCCCCTACGGGACCGAGCAGGTAGAGTATCTGCTTGCGCTCCTCCAGCCCCTGGGCGGCGTGGCGAAAGTAGGCGACGATCTGCTCGATGGCCTCCTCCATGCCGTATAACTCGGAGAAGGCCGGATAACGCCGGATCACCTTGTTGGAGAAGATGCGGGATAACCGCGAATCCTTGGCGGTATCGATCACCTCGGGCTCACCGATGGCCTCGAGCAACCGCTCGGCGGCGGTGGCATAGGCCACGGGCTCCCGACGACAGAGTTCAAGGTACTCCTGCAGGGGTATTTCTTCCTGCTGGACACGCTCAAAACGGTTCTGCACATGATCGAAGATGCTCATCGATGCCTCCTGATATGCCCATTCCCCCGACCACTCCTCCAAGAGCAGCCTTCCGGAGGGGCTATCCATCAGCGTAGACGCTTGACCGGGCGTATTAGCGTACAACGAATCAACGATGGATATTGATATCCCCTAACGAGCATCTCAGCGGCCTAGAGTTCTGGAGAAATTGCGCTTCATCGCATAGAGCCGAATGCGTCGAAGGTCAACTGTACGATGCCAGGACTCACCAGCCTAGGCGCAACCAGTGCTTGACGGCAAGAAACGCCAAAAACAAGGAACCCCGAGCCAGTCGACTCGGGGTTCGGGAATTCATGATGGCGGACCGGACGGGACTCGAACCCGCGACCTCCGGCGTGACAGGCCGGCATTCTAACCGACTGAACTACCGGTCCGCATGGTGGGTGATACCGGACTCGAACCAGTGACCCCCAGCATGTGAGGCTGGTGCTCTAACCAACTGAGCTAATCACCCACAATTCTGTACCACAAGATGCAGACTCGAACGCTTCATGGCGGACCGGACGGGACTCGAACCCGCGACCTCCGGCGTGACAGGCCGGCATTCTAACCGACTGAACTACCGGTCCCCAGTGTCTTTCCCACATGAACAGCCATTGCAGCGCAATGGTGGGTGGTACAGGGTTCGAACCTGTGACCCCCAGCTTGTAAGGCTGGTGCTCTCCCAGCTGAGCTAACCACCCCTGGTCACGTGGCGCTGAATTCTACAGGCGCGTCGCCCAATGTCAACGCTTTTCGCGCTCCGTCGGCATCCGGCCAGTCGCTGCAGAATCATCTGCGCTTTCATCGACTTGGCATCCATTCACGAGCATGCCGCCATCACCTGTGGGCGGCCATGAAATCGGCGATGGACCCTGCCGCCTCCTGGATCAGTTCGCCCTGACGGCGACCGGAGGCGCGTCGGGGCTTCCAGTCATGATCCCCGTCTTCCAGCCAGTGAATAGCGACGCCTTCGGGCAGTTCCAGGGCACCCAACTCCTCGCGAGTACCGAAAGGATCGCGACTGCCTTGCAGCACATGGACGGGGCAGTTGATCAAGGGCCAGTGAGACAGGCGCAAGATGTCCGGCTTCCCGGGGGGATGAAAAGGATAACTGCAAAGCACCAGGCCGGCCGACTGATCACGGGCGGCAAGCAGGCTGGCGGCCCGGCCACCCATCGACTTGCCGCCGAGCCAGGGTGCCGGAATGTCGGGATGCGACACGCTGTCGCGCCAGCGAGCCAGCTCATCGACCAGATGATCGATGCGGGGCGGAGGACGCCGCCGGGCTTCACGACGCATCTGCTGGAGGTAGGCGAACTCGAAGGCCAGGGTCTGGACACCCACATCGGCCAGGGCGTCGCGCAGGCTCTCCATGAGGACCGAATCCTGCCCGGCCCCCGCCCCATGGGCAAAAAGTAGGCGACCGATCGCGGCCTCACCCCGCACCTCGATGGGCCCCAGGCCCTGAACGTCCCAACCGCCTTGCTCGCCGACGAGTAATCGTTCAGCCAATCCGGCGGGTGACACCCTATCGCTGATCGAACAGAAAGACTGGGACACGAGACAACCTCGATTGGTTAATAGATCACCTTAACGTATTTAGGTTAGTGGCCGCCTACGCTAGTATTCCTGTGAAGATTGATCTGCATCATCCTGCGGAAGACCGACCCAAGGCAGAATGCCGCGGGGCAACCCCAATACCGCATTCGATGGGAACCTGACATGAGCACAGCATTTGAACACCCGACCTACAACTACAAGGTAGTTCGGCAGTTCGCGATCATGACGGTGGTGTGGGGCATCGTGGGCATGACCCTCGGTGTCATCATCGCCTCGCAGCTGGTATGGCCGCAACTCAACCTGGGACTACCGTGGACGAGCTTCGGCCGGCTTCGCCCCCTGCTTACACCAACGCCGTGATCTTCGCCTTCGGCGGCTCGGCGCTGTTTGCCACCTCCTATTACGTTGTGCAGCGAACCTGCCAGGTGCGACTGTTCTCGGACAAGCTGGCGGCCTTCACCTTCTGGGGCTGGCAGGCCGTCATCCTGTCTGCGGTCGTTACCCTGCCACTGGGTTACACCACGACAAAGGAATACGCCGAGCTTGAGTGGCCGATCGATATTCTGCTGGCCGTTGTATGGATCAGCTATGCCATCGTCTTCCTGGGGACCATCAAGCTGCGCAAAACCCCCCACATCTACGTGGCAAACTGGTTCTACGCGGCCTTCATCATCACCGTGGCCGTGCTGCACATCGTCAACAGCGCCTCGATCCCGGTGACCTCGACCTTCTCCGTCTCCATCTATTCCGGCGCCATCGACGCCATGGTGCAATGGTGGGATAGCGAATTTACAGAAAGGGTGTTGCTTTATCGATCCTGATCTGTCCATAATAAAAAGTCCAGAGGAGGAAACACATGAATAACTTTGACTCCAGCCCTAGTCGCTGGCCCCTGCTGCTTCGAGGCGCACTCGTGGCGGCAGGAATTGTTGCACTGTCCAACGCAACGCTGGCCGCGGCGCAGGACAGCAAACCACCGACCATTAACATCGGTCAGATCGCGCCGTTCACCGGATCGGCTGCGGAATTCGGCGCATTCTACGAGGACGGTGCCCAACTCGCGGTCCAGCAGATCAATACGGCGGCAGAAGAAGTCTTCGGCGGGCCGATCATCGGCAAGCTGGTGACCGCCGACTCCGCGACTTTGCCCACCCCCGCCATCGAAGGTGCGCGCAAGCTGGTGCAGGTCAACGGCGTGCCAGCCATCATCGGCGGTTGGTCCAGCGGCGTGACCATCGCGGTCGCCGAATCGGTCACGATTCCGTCCGGCGTGCTGCAGGTGGCCAACGGGGCGACCTCACCGCTGCTGTCGGTGTTGCCCTCCGACAATGACGCCGACCTGCTGTTCCGCACCACGTCGCCCGACACGTTCCAGGGCATCGTGGCCGCACAGCTGGCCAACGGCGAAATAATCGACGACAACAAGTACCAGACCGCATCGACGATCTATATCAACAACCCGTACGGTCAGGGCCTGTCCAACTCGTTTGCCGACGCGTTCAAGGAACGCGGCGGCAAGATACTCAATCAGGTACCGCATCCGGAAGAGGTCCAACCAACCTATCGCTCGCAGTTGAGCGCAGCGTTGAAGGAGGATCCCGATCTGCTCGCGGTCGTGAGCTATCCCGGCCACACGTCGGTCATCCTCAAGGAAGCCCGTGACTTTTTCGACATTGATAAGTACCAGTTCGTCGACGGCAACAAGTCCGAGGCCGTGGTTAAGGCAGTCGGCGCCGACACGTTGGCCGGCAGCTTCGGTACGGCGCCGGGACAGGATCCGGAAAGCCAGGGCTATCAGCAGTTCAGTAAATCCTATAAAAGCGAGATGAACCGTGACCGGATTCCGCCGTTCACCACCTCTGCCTACGACGCCGCAATCGTGATTGGTCTGGCCCTTGCAAAAGCGGTCGCCGACGACCTGAGCGCCGAGGAAATCACGGGTGCGGCACTGCGTGACCGGCTGCGGCCGGTGTCCAACAGTCCGGGCACCAAGGTCACCGGCGGCACGCAGGAAGGCGTCACGAAAGCCCTGCAGATGATCGCCGACGGCCAGGACATCGACTATATCGGTGCCTCCGGCGCGGTCGACTTCAACGACGCTGGCGATGTCGTCACCCCGATGGTGATCTGGAAGTACACCGCCGACGGCAAGATCGAAACGGTCGGCTACCAGAAGGCCGAGGATATTCCGGAGAAATAGAAAGGGATGACCCGCCGGGCCAAAAAGATCGGCCGCCGTTTCCGGCGGCCGATCTTTTTTTGGTCCTTCACAAATTGGCGGCACGCCAGACAAGACGAGCCACGCTTGATTAACATACGGCGTCCGCGACCACTGCGTGCTGCGAGCAGGCCGCGGCGAGCACGTAGGTGCGGACAGGCATACGCAGCGATAAGCCGCTCTGGCACCTCGAATAAAGCGTTCTTGATGATGTCCGAAACTCAGCCGGCTCTAAGCGACCGCGCTGATCTCGAGACATTACGCAGGAATAGCTTACGCAAAAGGGCGAAAGTCAGACGGAACAGTTCTTCACACGTCGGCCTTGTACTCTTTGCATCTTCGCGGCGTTGCGTGAACCGATTTTTTCTTGAGTGGGTCTGAAGCCCAAACCGCTATCGAATCATCGATCGGATCTCGAGACTAATCAGATTTTCCTATGTGCTTGGCAGCTTGCTGCGCTCGCGTTCAGGTGCGGACATATTCTGCCCTGGTCTTCCGGCGGTTCCCGCTAATGTGTGAGGAACCGTTTTCTGGACAGCGGTGAACGATCCGAACCGACGCGCGAATCAGCTGCGTCGGCTCTGACCTGGCAGGAACCGCGATACCACCTTCTGCTCCTTCAACAGGCCGGCCGGCCGATAGAGCACGATGATTTCCAGCAGGATGGCCACCAGCATCCAGCGCAGATAAGGGCTGCGCGAGGCGAAATCGGGCGAGATCATGCTGAGTATCGGCGTGATCGCCTCGGCCAGGAAAGCCGTGCCGCTCCATACCCCCCAGATGATGAAGGCGCCGAGAATCGCCCCGCGATTGTTGCCGCTGCCGCCCAGCATCAGCATCACCCAGACCAGAAAAGTCGCGAACAGCGGGCGGAAATGGCTATAGTCGATCGAGGCCACATACGGCCCGTACAGCGCGCCGGCAATGCCCATGATCACGCCGCCGACCACGAACGACTGGATACGCAGCGAGGCGACGTTCTTGCCGTTCATGGCCGCTGACGATTCCTCCTCGCGCACCGCGCGCAACGCGCGCCCCCACGGCGAACGTGAAATCCGCTCAAGCGTGAGATAGATCAGGGCGACGAACAGCGTCACGATTACCAGATACACGAATACATAGTCGCGCTGGGCCAGCGGCTCGAGAAAATCGACCACGCCCGCCGGCAGCCAGCTGCAGCCGCCATCCTCGACCAGACAGGACAACGGGCGCGGAATACCGCGCAGCGGCTGCGGGCCATTCGCCAGCCAGCGCTCGTTCTGAAACACCAGCCGAATGACCTCGGCGATCCCCAGTGTCGCAATAGCCAGATAATCCTCGCGCAGCTTGAGCACCGGGATCGCGATCAGGAACGCGAGCAGGCCGGTGGCGATAGCCGCAGCCGCCACGCCGATCAGAAACGGCATCTCCAGGCCGAACGCCTGCTGCGAGTAATCGGCGAGTACGCCCGTCGGGGCCGTCGATGTAATCAGCGCCGAGGTAAACGCGCCCATCGCAAAAAAGCCGGCGATGCCGAAGTTCAGATGCCCGGTCAGCCCCCACTGGCTGTTCAAGCCCAGACTGAGCACCGCGTAGATGCTGGCCATGATCGAGAACGAGATCAGATAGCCGAGAATGCCGGGCGACAGAATCACTACCAGCGCCACGGCGAGGCCGGCGGCGGCCACAATGGCTGCCGGCACCCGCAGCGCCCAGCGCAGGGGCAGCACGCGCAGGCACAGCAAGGCCAGCGGTATGGCAACGAAGACAGCCTTTGCCAGAGCTTCCGCGTTCATGCCGAGCCCCCGAACAGCCCCTGAGGTCGGATGACCAGCGTCACCACCATGAGGATGAACGCCACCGCCGGGCCATAGGCCGGACTGATGAATGCCGCCGTGACCTGGGTGACGATGCCGATGATCATGGCGCCCACGAGCGCGCCGAACGGGTTGCCGATGCCCCCCATGATGGTGCCGGCAAAGATCGGCAGCAGCAGCCAGAACCCCATCTCGGGGCGCAACTGCGAGGTCAGCCCGTACATGACCCCGGCCGCCGCGGCCAGGGCGCCGCTGAGTATCCAGGTCAAGGCGATCACGTGCTCGGTGTTGATACCGCGCACCTGGGCGAGCTCGGGATTATCGGCGGTGGCGCGCATGGCCTTGCCCATACGGGTTTTCGTCAGCAGCAGATAAACGGCCACCACCAGCGCCATGGCCAGCGCCACAATGAACAACTGGTCGGCCTGCACGCGCACGCCCAGGGGCAGTTCCATTGCCGGATTGCTGCGGCCCTGGTAATAGAAATGAAAATCCGGCCCCCAGATCATGTAGACACAGCTGCGCAGAAAGAACGCCATGCCCAGCGAGGCCATGGCGAACAGCACCAGCCCCGCGCGCTGGTTGCGCAGACGACGATAGATCAAGCGGTCGACCGCCAGCGCGACCACGCCGACCAGCGGCATGGCAATGAACAATGCCAGCAGGAACTCCCAACCGAAGGAGAATGGCCCCAGCTCGCTGCCAGGCGGCAGCAGGCCGATCACGGCATAGGCGATATAGGCGCCGAGGGTGATCAGCGCGCCGTGCGAGAAGTTGGGAAACTGCAACACCCCGTACACCAGCGTCAGGCCAATGCTGCCGAGCGCCAACACGCCGCCGAGCATCACGCCCCAGACCGTGAGCGACAGCAGTTGCTTGGCCGGCACCTCGGGCGCGCCGGCCAGCAGCCACAGACCAAATCCAAGCGCGATAAACAACACCGCGAGCGCGGTGCGGCTGCGCAGGATCGGGCCGATACGGGAACCGGCGCCGGCGCGATCGTCGGTCACATCATCGTCGTCAGCCACTTCGGTATTCTTCATTCGCTCAACCTCCGAGGTACAGGCGGCCGACTTCGGGATCGTCGAGCAGCGACTGTGCCGGACCGTCGACACGGTTTTCGCCGCTGGCGAGCACATAGCCGCGGTGCGCCATGCGCAGCGAGGCTTGCGCATTCTGCTCGACCATGAGCACGGCTACGCCGGTTTCGTTGATGGTGACGATCCGCTCGAAGATCGTATCCACGAGCTTGGGCGACAAGCCGGCTGAGGGCTCGTCCAGCAGAATCAGCACCGGGTTGAGCATGAGCGCGCTGCCCATAGCGACCATCTGGCGCTGACCGCCCGACATGGTGCCCGCTTTCTGACGCCGACGCTCCTTGAGCACGGGAAACAGCGCGTAGACGCGCTCGAGCGCGTCGCCGATCGCACTCTTTTCCAGCGTATAAGCGCCGATCTCCAGATTGTCCTCGACCGACATGGATGTGAACACGTTAGACACCTGCGGCACATAACAGGTGCGCTCGCGCACGATCTGGAACGGCGAATACTGCGAGATATCGGTGCCGGCCAGGGTGATCGTGCCCTGCCAGGGATGCAGCAGGCCGAACACGGCTTTCATGAGCGTAGATTTGCCGGCGCCGTTGGGTCCGATGATGGAAACGATCTCGCCGTCGTCGACCGTAATCGACACGTTGCGCAGCACTTCCATGTCGCCGTAGCCGCTCGTCACGCCGTCGACTTCAAGCAGCGCCATGCCGGGCCCCCAGATAGGCTTCGAGCACTCGCTTGTCGGTGCGCACGGCATCCGGCGGGCCCTGCATGAGCTTGGTGCCCTCGCTCATCACGATGACCGGATCGCACAGCGACATCACCAGGTCCATATCGTGCTCGATGAGCAGGAACGTGATCCCGCGCTCGCGGCGCAGATATTCGATGTTCTGTGCCAGCTTCTTCATGAGTGTGCGATTGACGCCCGCCGCGGGCTCGTCGAGCAGCACGATATCGGGCTCGGCCATGAGCGTGCGCGCAAGTTCCAGCAATTTCTTTTGCCCGCCGGACAGGTTGCCTGCATATTCGTCCTTGAGATGGGCCAGACTGACAAACTCCATGACTTCCAGCGCCTGGTCATGAATCTGTTTTTCCTGAGCGCGCACCGCGGAGGGTCGCAGCCACGCGTTCCAGAACCGCTCGCCGATCTGCTGCGGCGGCACCAGCATGAGGTTTTCGAGCACGGTCATGCTCTGGTGTTCGCGCGGGATCTGAAATGTCCGACAAAGCTTATGGGCAAAGATCGCGTGTGGTTCCAGACCGGTGATGTCGTGGCCCTTCAAGATGACCCGGCCGGAATCGGGCCGATGAAAGCCGGTAATGGCGCCGAACAGGGTGGTCTTGCCGGCACCGTTGGGCCCGATCAGTCCGGTAATGGTGCCGCGCGCCACATCGAAGCTGGCGCGGTTTATGGCCTGCAGCCCGCCGAAGCGCTTGCTCAAGTCACGCACGCTGAGCAGCGTATCCCCCTGGTCGCCGTCGTTCACCGCGGGTGAAGACGCCGTTTCTTGTTTTTCTATCATGCGCTGATAGTAACCGATCAATACAGGATAAAGCAACACCCTCTCTGTAAATTCGCTATCCCACCGTTGGACTCATGCTTTACTCGCTATCGTCCTCGTTCATATTCAGGTAACGTCGGCCGGTCTGCCAGTCTTCCGAGATTTCCATGACCACGGCCGTAATCAGCCGCAGGCAGCTGGCTTCGTTTGGGAATAGCGTAGCCACCCGGGTTCGGCGCTTGATCTCTTTGTTCACGCGCTCGACGGCGTTGCTGGTGCGCATGCGCGTGCGATGGTGTTTGGGCAAGATGAACACGGTCAGGCCTTCTGGCAGCGCCGTTTCGGCCCAGGCCGCCAGATTCGGCGCTGCCGTTTCATAGGCGGTTATAAAGCGCTCGAGCTGGCGTTGGGCTTCGACGGCATCGGGCGCATCGAAGATCGCGCGTATATCGGCGGCCACGCGCGCCTTGAGCGATTTCTTCGGCACGTAGTGGCTGGCATTCTGCTGCAGGTGGAACTGGCATCGCTGCCAGGGCACGCTCGGGAACACGGCCACGCGCGCGGCCTTGAGACCGGCATGATTGTCGGACACGAACAGCTTTGTACCGTGCAGGCCGCGCCCGGCCAGATCAGCCAGAAACGTGCGCCAGTGCACCTCGGCCTCGGTCAGTGCCACCGACACACCCAGCAACTCGCGTTTGCCCTCCGGGGTAACGCCCATCGCCAGCAACACCGCACAGTCCACGACCGAGCCGCCATGACGCATCTTCTCGTAACGCGCATCCAGCACAACATAGGGATACGCGCCCAGATCACGTTCTCGCCATGCGCTCAGTTCCTCGTCCAATGACGCCGCACAGCGCGAGACCTCGGTGGACGAGACCTCGAAGCCACACAGCTGTTGGGTGATGCGCGCCACCTTGCGCGTGGATACGCCGCTGACATACATCTCGGCCAATGCCAATTTAAGTGCACGTTCTGAGCGTAGGCCTTTATCCAGCGACTGTGGGTAAAAGCCGCCCTCGCGTACTTGTGGTACGGCCAGTTTCAGTGCGCCTATGCGCGATTTCACGGTCTTGGCTTTGTAGCCGTTGGCATAGCCACGACGCTCGGGACCGCGCTCATAGGGCGATACGCCTAGATGACGCTCACGCTCCATGCGCATCGCTTCGTTGATCAACATCGACACCGCATCTCCCAAACCATCCAGCCCGCGCTCGGCAATCAGTCCCACTGCGCTCGTACCTTCGTTATCCTGCTTGTGACAGGTCATTCGCGACTCCTTTCGTCATTCACGGCTAATGAATCCAACGAAAGGATAGCGGGTGGCCTGTCGCCTTACCGGCTCAGTGAAGTGGACCCCACTGTCAAGACAGAAAGAGTGTTGCTTTATCGCCTGGTTCGTCCTCGAGGACCAGGTTCGCGAGGATGCGGCGGAGATGGTCGCCGCCCTGAAGGCGCTGGGCATCCGGGTAGAACTGCTCTCCGGCGACACACCCCAGTCCGCCGGTGAACTTGCCGAGCATCTCGGCATCGACAGCTGGCAGGGCTCGGCAGGCCCGGAGGCGAAACTCGAGCGGATCCGCGCCTGCCAGGAAGCCGGTGAAACCGTCGCCATGGTGGGGGACGGCATCAATGATGTGCCCGTCCTCGCCGGGGCGGACGTATCCATCGCCATGAACGGCGCCACCGACCTGGCGCGAACCAGTGCCGATGCCGTCTTGCTGAGCCCCGTCTCACGCGTATCGTCGAGGCCGTCGAGATCAGCCGGGCCAGCCGACGCATCATCCGCCAGAACCTGATCTGGTCGGTGTGCTACAACGCCTCGGCCCTCCCCTTGGCTGCCATGGGATTTGTCCCGCCATGGCTCGCCGCGCTGGGCATGTCGGCCAGTTCCCTGGTGGTCGTGGGCAATGCCCTGCGGCTGACCCGGTTCCACTCCCGGACATCGGCGACCGCACCGACGACGCGGCTGGTGAACGCATGACCATTCTCTACCTACTCATTCCCCTGCCCCTGATCCTGCTGGGCCTGGCCGTCTGGGCCTTCTTCTGGGCGGTCAAGCACGACCAGTTCGAGGACCTGGAAGGCCCTGCCTATAGCATCCTGTTCGACGAGGATGAGAATGACCTGCCACCGGAAGCACGCGAGAAGCGCCGCCGGCAGAGCCCGCCTGCCGAAGACATCGATTCAGATAAAGGCGCCGAGCGCTGATGGATCCCACCGGCCTCGGACTTTCGCCGCTGGTCGCCGCCTTCGTCTTCGGCCTGCTCGGCGGCGCCCACTGCATCGGCATGTGTGGCGGCATCATGAGTGCACTGACCTTCGCCGTCCCCCCCAGCATGCGCTCGTCTGGTACTCCAGGCGCTGGCGGCGGTGATGCTGATCCTGATGGCGCTCTACATCGCCGGCTGGTGGAATGGGTTACTGAGGGTAGAGGCCCTGGGCAGGCACCTCTGGCGGCGCCTGGAACCCCTGGGTCGCAAGCTGATACCAGTGGTCGAGATTCCCCAGGCCATGGCGCTCGGCGCCGTCTGGGGCTGGCTGCCCTGCGGCCTCGTCTATTCGATGCTCGCCTGGAGCCTGGCAATCGCCGACCCCCTGATGGGTATCGCCCTGATGGGCGCCTTCGGCCTGGGCACCCTGCCGGCCCTGCTGGTCACCGGTCTCGCCGCCCGCCAGCTCGGCGCCCTGATCCGTCATCCGGGGACCCGGAGCCTGGCGGCCATTACCATCATCGGCTTTGCCCTCTGGCAGCTATGGCGCCTGTTGCCCGATCATTCCCTCGCTTGAAAAGCTCACCGCTTGACACAGCTCAACGCCTGGAGCTCACACCAAGGCTAGGATATCGCAGACATCTCACGGCCTGGAGTGCCGCCATGTCCGGCCAAGCGATTTCATCAGACGGCGCGGAGACGTCGCGACTCATTCGAGACCTGATCGGGCAGCGGGGCTATGACATCTGCCGCCCCCACTACCTGACCTACCCTGAGGCACACGCCTTCAGTGACAGCTTCACTGCCGAGGACTTCCAGACGGCGCTGGTGCGAAGCAATACCGCCAAGCGGCCGCTGTCACTGCATGTCCAGACCCCCTTCTGCCGCACTTCCGGTATCGCCGGCACGGGGCCGCAGGTCCAGCTGACGGACACGCGAATGCTGGACGCCTATGTGTCACGGCTGGACCGGGAAATGGTACTGAGCGCGCGCCACCTCGACCACCACCAAGGGGTCCGTCGTTTGCACTGGGGAGGTGCAGGGGCGACCAGTTTCTCCCTCGACCAGATGAGCGATCTCATCAATCGACTCGATGTCCGTTTCGGCCTTACCGAGTCCAGGGAGCGGGACTACGCCATCGAGGTCAACCCTCGGGAAGCCAATGTGCTGACACTGCGCCATCTGCAGGCGCTGGGGTTCAATCGCCTTATCCTGGACATACAGGACCTCGATCCCGCGGCACAGCACACCATCAACCGGATCCTGCCGAGAGCCAAGGTCGAGTTGCTGGTCGATGAGGCCCACCGACTCCACCTCGACGCCCTGACGATGGAGCTGAGGATTGGCCTGCCTTTCCAGACGCCTGACAACCTCGCCGGCACCCTCGAACAGGTCATCGCCATGGCACCGGCGAGAGTGAGAGTCATCCCGCCCCCGCCGAGACCGCAATTTATCCTCAAGGCACTCCGACATCGAGGCCCAGGCCTGTCCGCAACCGACACTGTCCAGACACTGATGATCACGAGCCTGGAAAGGCTTGTGGAGGCCGGCTATGTCCATATCGGCCAAGGGTATTTTGCCCGTCCGGAGGACAGCCTGACCCTCGCCCGCGACCAGGGCAGGTTGACAATGGATCTCCAGGGCTATGCCATCGTGGGCAGCGGAGTCCAGCTGGGCCTCGGTGTGGCGGCCATCTCACGGGTGGATGATGTCTATGCCCGCAACGCCCTGTTCCCGAGCGGCTACGAGCGGGCCCTGGATGCCGGACGACTGGCCACCGCTTGCGGTCGACGACTGAGCTTCGACGAGCGTCTGCGCCGCGACGCGATCGAAGGACTGGTCTGCGACGGGACACTCGACCTGAAGCGGCTCGGCGATACCTTCAGCGTGGATGGCGAAGCCTACCTGGCCGCCTCAGCGTCTTGGCTGGAAGCCCTCGAGCGCGATGGACTGGTGGCAAGACAGGGGCAACAACTCGTGGTAACCGCCGCCGGGCGGATGCTCCTCGGCGACATCATCCGGGCCTTCAGCGCCGATCCAAGGAGAACACGAGGGTCGGGATACTGAGACCTTCTCAGCGCTGACGATGACGTGATAACTTTGCCAGCCGGTAGGAATGCTCCATACTGATCCGACTGTGACACACCTTGCCGGAGCAACTGATGGCAGATACTGCGACTCTGAGGACACGTTCCCTGCTGCAGGAGGCACACTGCCAGACCTGCAGCCTGAGCTCGCTGTGCCTTCCCTTGTCGCTCGAACTCAAGGACATGGACCTGTTCGATGCCATCATCCGCAGGCGCACAACACTGAAGAAGGGCGACACCCTGTTTCGTCAGGAGGTCCCCTTCACCAGCGTCTATGCGGTCCGCTCGGGTAGTCTCAAGCAGGTCTCCAACGAAGGCAGCGGCGACGACCAGCTGACCAACTTCTACCTGCCCAGTGAACTGGTCGGTCTCGATGGCATCGATGAAAAGCGCTATGCCGGCACGGTCATCGCTCTGGAAACCACCACCGTCTGCGAGATCCTCTTCGAGCGACTCGACGCCCTTTCCGAGGCGTTGCCGGAACTTCGCGCCCAGATCTATCGCAGCATGAGCAAGGAGATGCGCGACGATCACCGGATGATGCGCCTGCTGTCCCGCAAGACCGCCGACCAGCGCCTGGCGACCTTTTTCACCAGCCTATCGGACCGCTTCCGGCGAAGGGGCTATTCGCCTTACAGCTTCAGGCTCTCCATGTCCCGCGCCGATATCGGCAACTATCTGGGTCTGGCAGTGGAGACGGTAAGCCGTATCCTCGGACGCTTTCAGTCGCAGGGGCTGGTGGCGGTCTCCGGGCGCGAGGTGCATATCCTGGACCTCGCCTCCCTGGCCCTGGTGGCCGACGAGGAAGGCTGCCGCTAGGCTCGGCACTGGTCACTCATTGAGGATATCGATCCGGTCGGCGAGCCGCCTGGCCTGCTTCTCCTCCAGGCCTGCGAAGTCGAAAAGGTCACGGTCGGCGAGTTGAGAGGGTGCCACCTTGGTCACCGCCTTGAACATGCTCTCCAGGCGACCGGGGTGCTTCTTCTCCCATTCGGCCAGCATTTCCTTCACTACCTGCCTCTGCAGGTTGGGCTGCGACCCGCAGAGGTTGCAGGGAATGATCGGAAAGTCCATCAGGTGGGAAAACTCGGCAATATCGGCCTCCCGACAATAGGCCAGGGGCCGGATGACGATGTTCCTGCCATCATCGGACAGCAACTTGGGCGGCATCGCCTTGAGGCTGCCACCGAAGAAGAGGTTGAGAAACAGAGTCTCGAGGATATCCTCCCGGTGATGCCCCAGGGCGATCTTGGTCGCCCCGATCTCTTCGGCGAAGCCATAGAGGGAGCCACGCCGCAATCGCGAGCACAGGGCGCAGGTCGTCTTGCCTTCCGGAGTCTTCTCCTTGACCACCGAGTAGGTATCGCGCTCGAGGATGTGATACTCGACACCGATGCCCTCCAGGTAGTCAGGCAACACCTGCTCGGGGAACCCGGGCTGCTTCTGGTCAAGATTGACGGCCACCAGGGAGAAATCGACAGGCGCATTGCGCTGCAGGTTCCTGAGGATCTCGAGCATGGTGTAGCTGTCCTTGCCACCGGACAGGCAGACCATCACCTTGTCGCCGTCACGGATCATGCCGTAGTCGATGATGGCGTTACCGGTCTGCCGCCTCAGGCGCTTGTGCAGCTTGTTGAACTCGCGACGCCCCTTTGCCCCCAAGGGGTCTGATAGCGGGGGCACCTTGTGCTCGTCGAGAGGCCTGTCAGTGGCGTGAGGCGTATGAAGTAGGACATCCTGCATGGGGGTAGCGCTGCCAGTGCATCTGCAAATAAGGGCGATAGCTTACCACCCAGCCTGCTTTCCCGCGATGCTGCCACCTCTCTCGGATGCCAACATGGCACCCCGTGTCAGTCGCAGATACATCAGCGCCGTGGTCACGGCAACTCCCAGCGGAGTTCGACAATCCGTCATCGATACATCGAGGGTCCGAGCCACCTCATCGAAACGCAATATCGGCTCGATTTCGGGATGGCGGCGGCGCAACTGCCGAACATAGTTATGGCGGATATCGATACCGGCATTGGGTAGATCGAAGCCGAACCGCGGACGCAGTTCACGATTGAGTGATTCCAGGGCATGGCCCAGTCGCCAGCCGACTAGTGGACGATTGCCGATGAAGTCCAGCAACTGCGCGAGGGCAAGACCGACGGGGAGCCCGTCTTCCAGATCGATACCCCGTAGGCCATGGCGGCGAATCGACTCGGCGGTGAGACTCGCCGGGCGAGCCAGCCGAAGGTCGAGTGACTCACTGAGCCGCAGACGCTCGCCACGGAGTCTCACCGCGGCAATCGACACCAGGTCAGCATGGCGGGCATCCAGGCCGGTGGTCTGTACATTGATCGCCACCACCTCATCGCCCATATAGGGGAGGAATAACCAGCCATAGTCACCACCGGCCTGTCGGCGACGGTCCTTGACCCGACGCAGTACCTTGAGCATGGATGGCTCCAATGCAGGATTGATCCGTCGAGACGACGGCCGCGATTCAGGAATACTCCAGATGAAAGCGATGGGAGATCCTGAACCACGACGCGATCAGGCGTGCTGCCTAGCTCCTGATCGCCATCCAGTCGGGACAGCTGCTGCCTGAGACGCAATTCGGTGAACAGCGACAGCGCCTCGCCCAGATCCTCGGCGAAACTCGCTTCGAGCCGGCCGTCTTCGACCAGGGCATCGAGACGTTCGAGTGTCGAGGTGACGCGAATACCTCGCTCGAGCGCCATGGTCCTGACACCGTGAACGATGGGAAAGATACCCCCCTTCTTGATGTCGATCCCGTGCTGGGGTTTCTTCAGGGAGCCGAACAGCGTCAATGGAGTCGAGAAGCGCAGGGCCGTCCGGGCGAAATAGGACAGCAATATCTCATCCCGAGAACAACGCTCGAAAAGCTCATCCCGCACTCGATCGAGCAAGGCCGGGTTGCCCGCCACGGAATGCGAATCGAGCATGATGGCCAGGTTCATCAGGCTGTCGCCGTCCCGACCGGCCGCCCACTGGGCGATCCGTCCCCGCCACTCGCTCTCGGTACCCACCCATTCCGGGTTGGATACCATGATATTGCCGGGACAGGGCGGGTAGCCGAGTTCGATCAGTGTCTCCGTCAGGCGCTGCATGGACTCGTGACAATCAGGCCAGTGGATGTCATCGGACAGGATCAGGCCATTGTCCTGATCGGTCTTGAGGATCTGCTCACCCCTGCCCTCGCTGCCCATCACCATCAGACAGCTATCCTGGTGGTAGGTCTCATCGATCAAAAAGCCCCAGGCCTTGTTCATGATGCGACCGTTCAGGGCGGCCAGCAGCCCCATCGCGAAACGCAGCTTGACCCCCTGGGCCATCAGCGCCTGAACGAGTTCCGGCGTACTGTGGCTGGCGGCCGAAAGCGCTTCCAGGCTGCCGGCCTGTTCCACCTTGAAGCGAGTCATCACGACCAGGACCTCGAAAAGGTACTGGTCGGGTTTCACCGTGATCAGTTCGAAATGCGCAACCGCCTCGACCCGACTGTTCTGATCACGGCCGTCGAATACCAGGGCATTGAGGAGGTCGGTCTTGGTGATCATTCCCGCCCCTTGTTCACCCTCTACCAGGAGACTGTCGGCATGGCTGTCACGCAGGGTGCCCACCGCCTCGGCGATGGTGGTGTCGGCGTTGACCAACAGCGGCTCCCGCATGCAATCGCTGACCTTGGCCAGCATGAAACCCGCCATGGTCATGCCACCCTCGGCGCGTTGTTCGGTCAGCAAGCGTGTCTTGTGGGCAAGAGTCTGGCGAAAGAATTCAGCGAAGGAGGGAAAGTCATCGCAGAGCTTCAGGAACAACGCCTTGGGCATCAGGTAACAAAGACTCTCCTGCTCGGCACGAAACCGGTAACGACTCTTGCCGTTGAGGATGCTGATGGCCCCGAACAGATCACCCTGGGTGTAATGGCCGATGCGCTCACGCGCACTGGGCTGGGTGGTATCGATCTCGGATACGTCACCCTTGTGGATGATGAAGACGAATTCGCCCGGCTGGCTCGCCTCCAGAATAATCTCGTCGCGATCGTAGTAGCCCAGGTCGACACCACCCCGGATCCGGTCACGTGCCTCCTCATCGAGAAAGGAAAAAGGAGGTTGTGAAAGATCGATATCGACCATGGCACTGTCCTCGTCAGGCGGTGGCAAGGCATTCGCTGAGTGCCAAGCGCCGGAAATGATGTCAAGCCCCCGGGAAGGATACCGGGAGCCGCTCATCCGACTATTGGTGTACCTGCGCGTATTGGTGTACAAGCGCGGATGGTGTACATGCGCGAATTGGTATACATGCGCGGCATGCGCTGAGTAGGGGAGCAGCCTCCAGGTACCCACGGGACGAGCATTAACAGGATGACCATCCGAGGATAACAAGACACCCTTTCCCCAAGACAGCTAGACCATCGTTCAAGGCAGACACCTGCGAAACCACCCAGCCACCGTGACATGACCATGACCTTCGTCACCGACGGGCAGGATAAAGGCTCCCCCTGTGTCGGAGAAAGACCTAGACAATCGTCCTATGGAGGGCAATCGAACGAGCAGGGCATCAGGGAAATTAGCATCATAAGATACTGATTATATTGCATAGTTCAAAGAATCTTCTTATGAGATTTTCCTCATGATCCGAAAGTCTGGGATTTATTTTTCACGGTTCTTGCCCACTATTGCCGATGAGTCATTCAGGGCAATCGCAGGTCGCTCAGCACACGTTCATTGCCTTAGCGGAATGTCTTGATCGTGTCACCATCGAGAGAGAGGCAATGAGGATAAAGGGACATCATCCTTTTTCCTGGTAGCTGTATCTTTCCGGCACGACATTCCGGCACGACATTCCCCCCGCGGTGCGACATCGGGAGACAGGTTCACGGTTTGCGAAACGTGCCATTGCTCTGATCAACCCACGACAACTCACTGGGCAACTTCTCAACCCAACAAAGTGGAGTGCAGCACTATATCGGCATCGCGATCTGGGCCCGTGCCGGATCGACCAAGGACTTCTATGTCGCCGGGGGCGGCGTGCATCCGATCACCAACGGCATGGCCACCGCCGCCGACTGGATGTCGGCGGCCTCCTTCATCTCCATGGCCGGCCTGCTGGCCTCCGGGGGCTATGCCAACTCTACCTTCCTGATGGGCTGGACCGGGGGCTACGTCATCCTGGCCATGCTGCTGGCGCCCTACCTGCGCAAGTTCGGCAAGTTCACGATGCCCGACTTTATCGGTGACCGCTTCTACAGCAACACGGCGCGCCTGGTGGCGGTCATCTGCCTGGTCGTGGCCTCCGTGACCTACGTCATCGGCCAGATGACCGGTGCCGGCGTGGCCTTCTCGCGCTTCCTGGAAGTCAGCAACACCTGGGGGATCTGGATTGCCGCCTTCATCGTCTTCCTCTATGCGGTATTCGGTGGCATGAAGGGCATCACCTACACCCAGGTGGCTCAATACGTGGTGCTGATCGTCGCCTACACCATCCCGGCTGTGTTCATCTCCCTGGAGCTGACCGGCAACCCCATTCCCGGGCTGGGCCTGTTCAGCACCCACACCGAGTCCGGTGTGCCGCTGCTGGCGAAGCTGGATGACGTGATCAATGCACTGGGCTTCCGCGACTACACGGCCGACGTCGACAACAAGCTGAACATGGTGCTGTTCACCATGTCCCTGATGGTCGGTACCGCGGGCCTGCCCCACGTCATCATCCGCTTCTTCACCGTCCCGAGGGTGGCCGATGCGCGCTGGTCCGCCGGCTGGGCACTGGTCTTCATCGCCTTGCTCTACCTGACCGCGCCCGCCGTGGGTTCCATGGCACGCCTGAACCTGATGACCACCGTCTATCCGGACATGGCCGGCCAGGTCGAGAGCTACGAGGACGCTGCCAACAACCCCATCCTCTATGCCGATCGTCCCGAGTGGGTCCGGACCTGGGAAGAGACAATCTGATCACCTTCGATGACAAGAACGGCGACGGTCGCATCCAGGTCTACAACGACGGCAACGAGGACTTCGCCGAGACGGAAGAGGCGCGTGGCTGGAACGGCAGCGAGTTGACCGTCAATAACGACATCCTGGTACTGGCCAACCCGGAGATCGCCAACCTTCCCGGCTGGGTCATCGGCCTGATCGCCGCCGGCGGTATCGCCGCGGCACTGTCCACGGCAGCGGGTCTGCTGCTGGCCATCTCATCGGCCATCAGTCATGACTTGATCAAGACCATGATCAACCCGAAGATCTCCGAGAAGGGTGAGATGCTGGCGGCCCGGATCTCCATGGGCGGCGCCATCCTCCTGGCGACCTACCTGGGGTTGAATCCTCCCGGTTTCGCGGCGCAGACGGTGGCGCTGGCCTTCGGTATCGCCGGTGCCTCGTTGTTCCCGGTACTGATGATGGGCATCTTCTCCAAGCGGGTGAACAGCAAGGGCGCCGTTGCCGGCATGCTGACCGGCCTGTGCACCACCCTGGTGTACATCTTCACCTACCTGGGTTGGCTCTTCATTCCGGGCACCAACATGCTGCCCAACACGCCGGATAACTGGATCCTCGGCATCTCGCCGCTGCCCTTCGGTGCGGTGGGCGCAATGTTCAACTTCGCAGTGGCCTTCGCGGTTTCCTACGCCACCGAAGAACCTCCGCAGGAAATCCAGGACCTGGTGGAAAGCGTTCGCTTCCCGAAAGGCGCTGGCATCGCCATCGACCACTAGGCCATAATGGTCACCCGGCCCGGTCACTCCGGGCCGGACAACACCACTCGATCGGGCTTCCTCAGGGAAGCCCGATCGCTTTCAGGAAGGTTGACTATGGTATGGCACCTGATCGCGGCAATCTTTGCCGGCCTGGCGGCGGCAGGGATCGGCCTGACGCTGCGCGTCATCAGCGGCAAACGGCTACCGCGCTGGATCGTTCCCGTCTTTGCCGACCTGGGCATGCTGGCCTACCAGATACACCATGAGTACTCTTGGTTCAGCTACAAGCAGCAGCAGCTACCCGACTCGACCGAGATAGTCTCCTTCGAGAAGGGCGGCGCCTTCTGGCGACCCTGGACCTATATGTTCCCGATGACCATCTCGTTCAGCGTCGTCGATACCGCCAACCTGCGCGCCAGGGAAACGGATGATCAACGCCTGGTGGAATTCATCCTTTACCGATTCAAGAAGGAGTACGTGGACCAGGTGAGCCAGCAGGCCTGGCTGATGAACTGCGCGACCCGGGAAATGCTGCCACTCGAGGGAGAAGCGCGGACCTCGCGCACCGATGAGATGCGACGCTTCGAGCAGTCCAGCCCGCTCTTCCACGCCATCTGCAAGGAGAGCTGACCCGACGTCTCTTCACCGCCGGCTGCCCCGACAGCCTGCTAGAATGGGCGCATCCGGAAGGGAGAAGAGTGCATGTTCGCCGGTTGGCTATTGATCTCCATTTCACTGGTCTACATTGCCGTGCTCTTCGCCATCGCCTGGCGGGGAGACCGTCACGCGAGGCGACACGGAGCCACGCGACGGCGCCCGATCATCTATATCCTGGCACTCGCCATCTATTGCACGTCCTGGACCTTCCATGGGGCCGTGGGTCAGGCCGCCACCGCTGGCTGGTCCTTTGCCAGCATCTATGTGGGTCCGATCCTCACCTTCCTGTTGTTCTGGCCGGTGCTGGCCAAGATGATCCGTGTCGCCAAACACCAGAACGTGACCTCGATCGCCGACTTCATCGCCTCGCGTTACGGCAAGACCCAATCCCTGGCCGCCTTCGCCAGCCTGGTGGCACTGGTCGGCACCCTGCCCTATATCGCCCTGCAGCTGAAGGCCGTGTCGACCTCCTTCAGTGTGCTCACCGATGCCAGTGACATTACCCAAACCCCGCTGTTCGCCGATACCGCCTTCTATGTCGCGGTGGTCATGGCGGTCTTCGCCATCCTCTTCGGAACCCGACACACCGATGCCACTGAGCACCACGAGGGGCTGATCCACGCCGTGGCCTTCGAGTCGCTGGTCAAGCTGATCGCCTTCCTGGTACTCGGTGCCTACGTCACCTGGGGCATGTTCGATGGCCTGGGCGACCTCCTGGGCCGCGCCGAGGCCCAACTCGCGCTGCAAAGGCAACTCGCCGAGCAGGACTTCGGCCAGAGCTTCTGGGCCCAGACACTGCTGGCCATGCTGGCGATCCTCTGCCTGCCACGCCAGTTCCATGTGGCCGTGGTGGAGAACACCCACAAGGATGATGCCACCAAGGCACGCTGGCTGTTTCCGCTCTACCTGGTGGCCTTCGCCTTCTTCGTGATTCCGCTGGCGGCTGCCGGCCTGACCCTCTTCGGTGACAGTGGCATCGAGGCCGATACCTATGTGCTGGCCTTGCCGATGGCCGCAGGCAGCGAGTGGCTGACCCTGCTGACCTTCATCGGGGGCTTCTCGGCCGCCACCGGCATGGTGATCGTGGCGGCCGTCGCGGTATCGATCATGATCTCCAACGAGATCGTCATCCCGGCGCTTTTCCGGCTGCGCTGGTTCGACACCAAGGCACGCGACTACGGCAGGCTGGTCTTGCGCACAAGGCGCATCACCATCGCCGCCATCCTCGCCATGGCCTATGGCTTCTATCAGTTGATCGGCGAATTCACCTCCCTGGCGGCCATCGGCATGCTCTCGTTTGCTGCCGCCGCCCAGTTCGCCCCGGCCTTGATCGGCGGCCTGTACTGGAAACGCGGCAATCGCCTGGGCGTGATCGCGGGCATGAACGCGGGCTTCGGTATCTGGGCCTACAGCCTGTTGATGCCTGCCATGATCTCGGCCGGTGTCCTGCCGGACCACTGGATGGATGGCGGCCCCCTGGGCTTGGCATGGCTGACGCCGACCTCCCTGTTCGGCCTCCATGTCGGTGACGGTTTCACCCATGGCGTCATGCTGTCGCTGGGCGTGAACCTCTTCTGCTACATCTTCATCTCGCAGGTCACCTCCCAGCGCGTGGTGGAACGCATCCAGGCATCCCTCTTCGTCGACAGCGTCGAGACCCGCCAGACCTCGGTCAACCGGCCCTGGACGGGCGCCACCACCGTTGGCGATCTCAAGGTGCTGTGCGAACGCTTCCTGGGTGCCGGTCAGGTCAGTCGCGCCTTCGACGACTATGCACGACGCATCGGCAAGCCCCTGGAGGACAACACCCGGGCCTCCATCGACATCATCCAGTTCACCGAACGTTTCCTCGCCTCGGTGCTCGGTGCGTCCTCGGCACGCATCGTGGTCAACTCGGCACTCCAGGGTCGGGGTATCGGCATTTCCGATGTGATCTCCATCGTCGACGAAGCCTCCCAGGTGCTGGAATTCAATCGTGCCCTGCTGCAGGCCACCATAGAGAACATCAATCAGGGCATCAGCGTGGTCGACCAGAACCTGCGCCTGGTGGTGTGGAATCAGCGCTACCTGGAACTCTTCCGCTTCCCCGACCACCTGATCCGGGTCGGTGCCCCCATCGACCGGATCTTCCGCTACAACGCCCACAGCGGCGAATACGGCCCCGGCGACCCCGAAGAACACGTCACCCTCTTGATCGATAACATCCGCAAGGGCCACCCCCATCGCTATGTCCGCTATCGCCAGGACGGCAGCGTGCTGGAGGTCCAGGGGAATCCCATGCCCGGTGGCGGCTTCGTCTACACCTACCAGGACATTACCCAGCAGAAGCGCATCGAGGAGGCCTTGATCCACTCGGAAAACAACATTCGCATCTACACGGATAACGTTCCCGCGCTGATCGCCTACTTCGACAAGGAGCGCCGCTACCTCTTCACCAACCGGGCCTATGAGCAGACCTTCGGCATCGATCGCAACACCGTCATCGGCAAGCATTTGGAGAATGTCATCCCGGCGGACATGGCCCGGGAGCGTGAACCCTGGATCAGACGCGCCCTGGCCGGCGAGAGGGTCAGCTTCGAGGTCTCTCTCACTCTTCCGGAAGGCACCCGCTACATGCTGGTGACCTACACCCCTCACCTCGGAGACAGCGGCACCATCCTGGGGTTCTTCGCCCTCTACCAGGACATCACCGAGCGTCGCCTGGCGGAAGTCGCCCTCAAGGAGACCAACGAGACCCTCGAAGAACGCGTTCGAGAACGGACCCAGGCACTCTCGGAAGCCAACGCCGCCCTGCGACAGGAAAACCGGGTGCGTGCCGAGGCCGAGCTGGCCCTGCGACAGGCCAAGCAGCTGGCCGAGGATGCCAATGCCTCCAAGACACGCTTCCTTGCCGCCGCCAGCCATGACCTCCTGCAGCCACTCAATGCCGCTCGACTCTTCACCTCGGCACTCGCCCAGGAGATGGACGCCAAGGACATGAAGCGCACCATCGGCCATATCGACAATTCACTCCAGGCCGCCGAGGAGTTGCTGGGCACCCTGCTGGACATCTCCAAGCTGGATGCCGGGGCCCTGACGCCCAGGCGCAGCCATTTCGCACTGGCGGACATCTTCCGGCCATTACGCGCCGAGTTCGAGGTAATGGCCGAGGATCGTGGACTGGACCTGGAGGTGGTCCCCACCCGGAGCTGGGTAGACAGCGACCCCCAGATGCTGCGCCGGATCATCCAGAACTTTCTGTCCAACGCCATTCGCTACACCCAGGAGGGTCGAGTGCTGCTGGGGTGTCGTCGCCATGGCGACAGGTTGACCATTGAGGTCTGGGACAGTGGTCCGGGGATTCCCGAGTCCAAGCAGTCCGAGATCTTCCAGGAATTCCGGCGGTTGGACCAGGCCTCCCGTCACAAGGAGAGCGAGAAGGGGCTGGGCCTGGGACTATCGATTGCCGACCGCATGAGTCGCGTCCTCGACCATCCGATCCGCGTCCGTTCCTGGCAGGCGTTCGGCACCATGTTCTCGGTCAGTGTTCCGATCGTCGAGGCGCGGAGCGAAACCCGACCGGACGGCGAGGACTCGCCCCGACGCGCAGCAGGCAACAAACTGTTCAATACACGGATCCTGTGTATCGATAACGAGACCCTGATTCTGGAAGGGATGAAGGCGATGCTCACCGGCTGGGGTTGCGAGGTCTTCACCGCCACCAGCATAGGGGGGGCCAAGTCGGTATTGCGTCATCTCGATGGGGATCCGGATGCCGTGCTTGCCGACTACCACCTGGACAATGAAGTGACCGGCCTGATGGCCCTGGAGGCACTGAGCGAACGCTTCCAGAGTGCCGTACCCGGCATTCTGATCACCGCCGATCGCACCGAGGAAGTGGCCGAGGAAATCCGCCGCGCGGGCTACCAGCTGCTCCTCAAGCCGGTTCGCCCCGCCGCCCTGCGCGCCCTGCTCACGCGGACCCTGCAGGCGAGCCGGGCGCCTAGCGCCTAGCGCCTAGCGCCTAGATTGACGCTAGGACACCACCTTCGGTGGCTCGACCTCGAGCTTCTGGGCGGCGATCACTGCCTGGGTACGCGAGTGCACGCCCAGCTTGCGCAGGATAGCGGTGACATGGGCCTTGATGGTGGCCTCGGAGACACTCAACTCGTAGGCGATCTGCTTGTTGAGGAGTCCCCCGGTCAGCATGTTGAGCACCCGAAACTGCTGAGGGGTTAGGGAGGCGATCGACTCGGCGAAACGGGTCTCTTCCTCGTCGGATTCCCCCAGCGCCTCGGCGAGTGCCGCGGGCAGCCAGACTTCACCGTCGAGGATCTCCCCGACCGCCTCGGCGATCAGCGCCAGCGACGAGGACTTGGGAATGAAGCCGGAGGCACCGTAGTCGATGGCGCGACGCACCACATGGGGCTCGTCGCTGCCGGATACCACCGCCACCGGGATATCCGGTGTCTGGCCGCGCAACTGGATCAGGCCAGAGAACCCATGAGCACCCGGCATGTGCAGATCGAGCAGTATCAGGTCGGCGTCCGGGTGGCGAATGACCACCTCGGTGGTCGCCTGCATGGTGTCGGACTCCACAATCTCTGCCTGGGGAGCCATCTGGCGAAGCGCCTGGGTAAGGGCCGCACGGAACAACGGATGGTCATCGGCTACGATGAATTTCTGGGCAAAGGCCATGGATCATCCTCCGGTTCCTCGAGCAGCGCGCCGGCGGCCGCCATCATGAGAGATCAAGCGCATGTTACCCCATGTGCAGAGCGATTCCCAAGCACCCGAGCCTAGCGCAGGGCCGGCAACCTCCCTTGCTGATCCGACGTTACCGCTTGGCTTGACACAGGATAAGAAAACGCCGACCCGATGGGCCGGCGTGGGAGGATGCCGTTCGTTGCGTCATCTCGGTGTGATCCGCCCTCGAGAGGCGGATCAACGGCGAGTGAGGATCTCGTCAGGCGTGGCCTCAGCGATTGGCACGATGCTCGATCAGTTCATCAACCACGGAGGGGTCGGCCAGGGTGCTGGTGTCGCCGAGACCATCGCATTCGTTGGCAGCGATCTTGCGCAGTATGCGGCGCATGATCTTGCCCGAGCGAGTCTTGGGCAGATCGACGGCCCATTGAATCACGTCCGGTGAAGCGATGGGGCCGATATCCTTGCGCACCCACTGGGTGAGTTCCTTCTTGAGCTCGTCGCTCGGCTCGAAGTCATCGTTGAGGGTGATGTAGATATAGATGCCCTGCCCCTTGATGTCATGCGGGAAGCCGACCACGGCCGCCTCGGCCACCTTTTCGTGGGCCACCAGCGAGGACTCGATCTCGGAGGTACCCATGCGGTGTCCGGAGACGTTGAGCACATCGTCCACCCGCCCGGTGATCCAGTAGTAGCCGTCCTCATCACGGCGGCAGCCGTCGCCGGTGAAGTACATCCCCTTGTAGTTGGAGAAGTAGGTCTGGACGAAGCGCTCATGGTCGCCCCAGATGGAACGTGCAATCCCCGGCCAAGCATCGAGGATCACCAGGTTACCCTCGGCTTTTCCTTCCAGCAGGTTGCCGTCGTTGTCGACGATACCCGGCTGAACGCCGAACAGCGGCAGCGTGGCGGAACCCGGCTTGAGGTCGGTGGCACCGGGCAGCGGCGAGATTAGGATGCCGCCGTTCTCGGTCTGCCACCAGGTATCGACGACCGGACACTTCGAGTTGCCGATCACCCGATAGTACCACTCCCAGGCCTCGGGGTTGATCGGCTCGCCCACCGAACCGAGCAGCCGCAGGCTGTTGCGGTTACTGGAGGCCATGACGTCATCGCCGTGGGCGCGCAGGGCACGGATGGCGGTGGGGGCGGTATAGAGGATGCTAACCTTGTGCTTGTCGACCACCTCGCCCATGCGGCCGGGTGTCGGATAGTTGGGTACGCCCTCGAACATCAGGGTGGTGCCACCGTTAGCCAGCGGGCCATAGACGATATAGCTGTGGCCGGTGACCCAGCCGACGTCGGCGGTGCACCAGTAGATGTCACCATCGTGGTAGTCGAAGACGTGCTGGTGGGTCTGGGCAACGAACGTCAAGTAGCCACCGGTAGTATGCTTCATGCCCTTGGGCGCGCCCGTGGAGCCCGAGGTGTAGAGGATGAACAGCGGATCCTCGGCGTTCATTTCCTCGACCGGGCAATCGGTGGACTGCTTGTCGACGACGTCGTGATACCAGACGTCGCGACCCTCCTTCCAATCGATCTCGCCGCCGGTGCGCTTGACCACCAGCACCTTCTCGCAAACGTCGGTGCCCTTGCGCGTCAGGGCCGCGTCGACATTGTCCTTGAGCGGTACCTGCTTGCCACCACGCACCGATTCATCGGCGGTGATGATCAGCTTGGAATCGGCACCAATCACGCGCTGGGCCACGGCATCCGGTGAGAAACCGCCGAAGATCACCGAGTGAATCGCCCCGATGCGGGCACAGGCCAGCATCGCAATGGCGGCCTCGGGAATCATCGGCATGTAGAGCGTGACCACATCGCCCTTGCTGACCCCCAACTCCTTGAGTCCGTTGGCCAGCTGGCAGGTCTTCTCGTAAAGCTCACGATAGGTGAGCGTCTTGTCGTTAGCGGGATCGTCACCTTCCCAGATAATTGCCGGCTGGTCACCGCGAGTCTCGAGATGGCGATCGAGGCAGTTGGCACTGGCGTTGAGGGTGCCGTCTTCGAACCAACGAATATCGACGTTGTTCACGTCAAACGATGTGTTCTTGATCTTGGTGGGCGCCTTGATCCAGTCGAGCCGTTTGGCCTGCTCCGCCCAATAGCCCTCAGGGTCCTCGATGGACTGCCGATAGAGCGCCTCATAGTCCGCCTTGTCGATCCAGGCACTTTTCGCCAGCGACTCGGGAACCGGGTAGATGTTCTTGTGCTGCTCAGTCATAAAATAGACCTCATTGATCAGGGAGAGAACCAGGCACAACAGCGTCCGACCGCGTTCTGGTTGAGCGTGCCGGCTCCATGAAAACCGCTTCCAGCATATATGTCTCGACGTGGTCTTCCATTTAGACCTTAGTAGAAAAAAAATATCCTTTTATAACAATGAACTACATGCGCATTTCGTGAAAATCACGGCCGAGATAGACCAAGGTCTGAGCACAGTGTCGGCAGCGATAGCCCCTTCCCTTGAGAGCCAGGCCATGACGGCGAGCGGTGAAGCCGTGTTCACGGCAGCCGCAACGATAACGATAGGGGGCCGGACTCGCTCGGCGGGTATCGAAGCGATGGGCGGCACGGGGCACCAGGCCGAAGAGACGACGCATCACGACCTGCCATTCGCGGCCGTGGGGTCGCGCTCGGTGGCAGTCCTCGAGATGATGCACCAGCCAGTGGGCCATCTCGTGGGGAACCACCTCGACCAGGAAGGTCTCGCGATTCTCGTCGTACAACACCGGATTGAAGCGCAGACCTTCCCGCCCGAAGTGCGCCTGGCCGGCCGACCTGCCGCGCAGGTCACACCACACCCCGGGTCGGGGCAAGCTCGGATGGACCTCTCGACATAATCGCCATGACTCCTCGATACGGGCATGCAAGGCCGCCAGCAGTGCCTGGGGGTCGAGGCCGGCCAGCCGGTCCGGGTCGGGATGGGGGAGCACGGGACGATTCATGGGGTGATAGAATGTCGCCTGGCGCGGCGCACGTAAAGTACCTGAGCCGGAAACGCCAGAGGTGCTGCGCCGCCAGACCACACCGCCCCGAGAGACGACCGATGTCCGATACCTCCCTGCCCCAAGCCCTGCTGGACGATGAGGCCCTGGAACGCCTCGATGATTTTCTCGACTCGGAACGCGTGGATGCCGATGCCCTCGACCTGATCGGCGCCCATGGCTTTCTCGTGGCCCTGGCCGTGGCACCCTGTGATGCAGATCCGGCCACCTGGGTCGCCGAACTCTTCCATGGCGAACCGGCCTTCAGCGATGACACCGAGCGCGAGACCATCCTGGGCCTGCTGGACAAGCTCCGCCGCAATGCCATCGCCGCTCTCGAGCAGGGGCAGCTCCCGGAGCTGCCCATTTCGCTCACCCTCGACGGCCTGCCCGCGGAAGAGACGCCCGTCGGAGACTGGTGCGCCGGCTTCATGGAAGGGGTCTTCCTCGAGGAGGCGGCCTGGTTCGAGGAGGACGAGGAAGCTGCCGCGACTCTGCTGCTGCCCTTCATGGCACTCTCGGGACTGTTCGACGACGAGGCCGACATGGCCGACTTCATCGCCGACACCGCGCGGATGGAGAGCCTGGCCAGCCAGTTGCCGGAACTGATACTGGACCTCTACCTGCATTACCGCGTGCCGCCTGAGACCCCCAAGCCCAAGCCGCGCAAGAAGATACCCGCCGGAAAGGGCGGCAGCCACAGCAGATAAGAGGGAAGAGAAAAGCGGTAGCCCCGGTAAGCGACAGCGCACCGGGCGGCTCCGCCGGATGCGCCTTCGGCTTATCCGGCCTACTCGACTCTAGCGCATCCGCGTCAACAAGCCGTCCAGGCCGCCGAACAACCATTCCTTCAACCGTTGCCAGCGGGGACGTTGGGCCCAGTCTTTCCGGGTAATCTGGCGGCTCGAGGCGAAATTACGCTCGAAGAGGCCGGCCACCTCGGTGGCAAAGCGCCGATCCTCCACTTCCTGGTTCGCTTCCAGATTCCAGTGCAGGCTCCAGTGGTCGAAGTTGCAGGAGCCGATGCTGACCCAGTTGTCGGCC
>NZ_JBDNGD010000163.1:0-9547 GCF_041689495.1 Halomonas sp.
CCAGCGAGGCCTTGGGCTCGACCTGCGTGTCGGGCAGGGTTGATGGGGCTTTAGGCACTGTCTGTAATCCTGTTTTCATAGCCCTGAGATCCATGTTATCCCGTCAAGTGACTGTCTGGGATCAGGTTGACACACAGGGCTTCAATGCGTGCGGTTCCGGTAACCCGAATAACACCTGCTTCATTTTCGTTCGCCATAAGATAGCCTCTCGGAAATCATTTTAATACCTGAGTAGACAGCCTAGTATAAGGATCATGGAATTTCTTGGATAATTTCTTCTGATGCATATCGCCGAACCCTCGCTTCTCATCCGTATCTCACCCAGTTGGCATTAGGGCATGTCCACAGCAGCGCTCTACGAAGCCACCCGTGGCGTCTGGAAGGAACAGGCCGAACGGGTCTTCGCTATGGCGTCTGGCATTGTTCGCGAGGTCTATCTGATCTTGCCCAGGAGCAGTCGACTCCCCATTAAGGCACTATACTGCACGAGCTCGACGTGACTCATGGCAAGGCAAGCTACCCTGATGAAGAAGACCCGTGCTCGTTACACCGACGCCTATCGCGAGGAGGCGCTAATCCTCGCTGATCCAATGGGCGTTGCCGGTGCTGCACGTGATCTGGGCTTACAGCCCAGCCAGCTCTACACAGTGGCGTGCCAAGGCCCAGCAGAAGAAAAACACCTCTGGGCGTGAGCAAACCCTGGCTGATGAGAACGCACGACTTAAGCGGCAACTCGCTGAAATATCAGAGGAATTGGCCATAATAAAAAAGGCCGTTTTACGCTCAACTGATCATCGCAACGCTGCCACCATATAGGAACGACATGGCAATACTAAGACGGCCAAGAGGACTCTCCACAAACCATAAGCAGCTACCATGGGAGCAGTGGCAAACTGGTCAATCGTTACGTGAGATCAGTCGGTTACTTTGTCAGAATCCAGGGTCGGTGCATCGAGTCCTGTCCACCAACGGTGGTATCGCGCCGCAACCCCGTTCACGATCCAGTCGGCACTTGACCCTGGCTGAGCGGGAGAAGATCTCCCGTGGTCTCGCCGTTGGCCTGTCCTTTCGGCGGATCTCCCACCGCTGGGACGCTCTGCTTCCACGGTGAGCCGGGAAGTCGCTCGCCATGGGCAGTGCAATCGGGATGATCAGCCCAGAGGCCTTCGAGGCCCGAATGATCGCTTAGGCCGGTTTCCACAAATGCTGGGTAAGATCAGTTGCAGACCCAGTGAGTTGCAGGCTCGGAGGCGCTGAAGCCTCCTGCTCGATTCCCTGACGGCTCAGGAGCCCGCAAACGCCAGCCGGCGAAGAGATAGGCGCCCATCGACTCGGTATCCTTGAATTCGTCATCGACCGCCCACATTTCCTTGAGAGCTCATATCGCGGCGGCCGGGTCAGCCCGCGGCGCCGACAGTCACCGGGAGCCACAGCTTCCTCCAAGGAGTCCCCTCCATGACCACGATCATTTCCGTGCGACGCGGCAACCAGGTCGCATTGGCCGGTGACGGCCAGGTATCCCTGGGCAACACCGTGATGAAGGGTAATGCCAGCAAGGTGCGTCGCCTCTATCGCGGCGAGGTCCTCGCCGGCTTCGCCGGTGGTACCGCCGATGCCTTCACCCTCTTCGAGCGTTTCGAGGCGCAGTTGGAGAAGTATCAGGGCAACCTGGTCAAGGCGGCGGTGGAACTCGCCAAGGACTGGCGCACCGACCGTGCGCTGCGACGCCTGGAAGCCCTGCTCGCGGTCGCCAACAAGGACGCCTCGCTGATCATCACCGGCAACGGCGATGTGGTGGAGCCCGAGCGCGGCATCATCGCCATCGGCTCCGGTGGCAACTTTGCCGAGGCCGCGGCCCGCGCTCTGCTCGAGAATACCGACCTTTCGGCCCGCGAGATCACCGAGAAGTCCCTGGCCATCGCCGCCGACATCTGCGTCTTCACCAATCACCACTTCACCCTGGAAGAGCTCTGATCATGACCCAGATGACCCCCCGCGAGATCGTCCACGCCCTGGATCAGTTCATCATCGGCCAGCAGGACGCCAAGCGTGCCGTGGCCATCGCCCTGCGCAATCGCTGGCGTCGCATGCAACTCGAGGACGATCTGCGCCACGAGGTGACACCCAAGAACATCCTGATGATCGGTCCCACCGGTGTCGGCAAGACCGAGATCGCCCGCCGCCTGGCAAAGCTGGCCCGGGCGCCCTTCATCAAGGTCGAGGCGACGAAATTCACCGAGGTAGGCTATGTGGGCCGCGACGTGGATTCGATCATCCGTGACTTGACCGAAGCGGCCATCAAGCTGGTGCGTGAGCAGGCCAAGGAAGAGGTGGGCCACCGCGCCGAGGACGCCGCCGAGGACCGTATTCTCGACGCCCTGCTGCCGCCGCCCCGCGGCCAGGAAGACCAGCCGCGCCAGGACAGCTCGACCCGCCAGGTCTTCCGCAAGAAGCTCAGGGAGGGCCAGCTCGATGACAAGGAGATCGACATCGAGATCACGCCCCAGGGGTCGGGCATCGACATCATGACCCCGCCAGGCATGGAGGAGATGACCAACCAGCTGCAGAGCCTCTTCGCCGGCATGGGCAAACAGAAGACCGAAACCCGCCGTGTCGCGGTCAGGGATGCCTTCGCCCTGCTGCGCGACGAGGAGGCCGCCAAGCTGGTCAACGAGGAAGAGATCAAGCATCGCGCCATCGAGGCGGTGGAACAGCACGGTATCGTCTTTCTCGACGAGATCGACAAGGTGACCAAGGGCAGCGGCCAGTCCAGCGGTGGAGAGGTCTCCCGCGAGGGCGTCCAGCGGGATCTGCTACCGTTGATCGAGGGCTCCACGGTGTCCACCAAGCACGGCATGGTCAAGACCGATCACATCCTCTTCATCGCCTCGGGTGCCTTCCACCTGTCGCGTCCGTCGGACCTGATCCCCGAGTTGCAGGGCCGGTTGCCGATCCGCGTCGAGCTCAATGCCCTGTCTACCGATGACTTCAAGCGCATCCTGACCGAGCCATCCGCCTCGCTGACGCGACAATACCAGGCGCTCCTGGCCACCGAGGGGCTGGATATCGCCTTCACCGAGGACGGCATCCAGCGCATCGCCGAGATCGCCTGGAAGGTCAACGAGGGAACCGAGAATATCGGTGCGCGCCGCTTGCATACCGTGATGGAGCGCCTCCTGGAGGAGGCCTCCTTCAAGGGCGCCGACATCGGCAGCCCGCTGACCATCGATGCCGTCTATGTGGACTCCCAGCTCGGCGAACTGGCGATGGATGAGGACCTGTCGAGGTATATTCTCTAGGAGTCACCCCATGACTGCCCCAATCCCCATCAAGGTGCATTACCACAAGCACGAACGCGAACTCGAGCTCACCTACGCCGAGGATGAGTCCTATCGGCTGTCGGTGGAGTACCTGAGGGTCTTCTCGCCCTCCGCCGAGGTTCGTGGCCACGGTCCCGATACCGCCACCCTGCAGGTGGGCAAGAAGGATGTCGGCCTGAAGGACATCAGCCGGGCCGGTCGCTATGCGCTCAAGCTTCACTTCGACGATGGCCACGACAGCGGCCTCTTCAGTTGGGACTACCTGCATGACCTGATACGCGACCGTGAAGCCAACTGGGCGGACTACCTGAAACGCCTGGAGCAAGCCGGTGCCTCACGGGAGCCATTGAGCATCGAGATAAAACAGCTGTAGGGAGGCTCGGGCGTTTCCGAGGCATCGAAAGGTGTCGGCGTCAAGACATCGGCGTCCGGGGAAGGCTACAATGGCGCCCATCCGGAGGCCTTCGCCTCCCATCCTCTGCAGCGATTCGGGAGCCTGCTCCATGAGCCCCAGCGATAAACGCACCACGCATTTCGGCTACCAGGAAGTCCCCGTCGACGAGAAAGCCTCACGCGTGGCCCATGTCTTCGACTCTGTGGCCACCCGCTACGACGTGATGAACGACCTGATGTCCTTCGGCATCCACCGGCTCTGGAAGCGGCTCACCATAGAGCGTTCGGGGGTTCGGCCCGGCCACAGCGTGCTCGACATCGCCGGCGGCACCGGGGACCTGACGCTGGCGTTTTCTCGGCGGGTCGGCCCTCGCGGTCGGGTGGTGCTGGCCGACATCAACGAATCCATGCTGCGAGTGGGTCGCGACAAGCTCATCGACAAGGGCGTGGGTGGCAACGTCGAGTATGTCCAGGCCAATGCCGAGTGCCTGCCCTTTCCCGACAACACCTTCGATTGCCTCACCATCGCCTTCGGCCTGCGCAACGTCACCGACAAGGAATCCGCCCTGGCCTCCATGACCCGGGTACTCAAGCCTGGCGGCCGCCTGCTGGTGCTGGAGTTCTCAAGGCCCGTGAACCCGCTCTTCTCGAAGGCCTACGACCAATACTCCTTCCGCTTGCTGCCGAAGATCGGCGAGCTGGTGGCCAAGGATGCCGACAGCTACCGCTACCTGGCCGAGTCGATCCGCATGCATCCCGACCAGAATACCCTGAAGGCCATGATGGAGTCGGCCGGGCTGTCGCGGGTCGAATACACCAACCTCACCGGAGGTGTCGTGGCTCTGCATCGGGGTATCAAGCTGTAATGTCGCTGCGACTCGCTGCCATCGAACGCCCGCTCAATGCCCTGCTGGCACGGGACCCGGCATCCGCCTCCCGCCTGGCCCGACTCGCTGGCCATCGAATCCTGCTGCGCCTGGAAAGTCCCCGCCTTGTCATGGAAATGCACTTCCACCCCGAGGGCATCGAGCTGTGCTATCCGGATGCCGGTGTCGAGGAAGACCATGATGCCGTGGTCGAAATCGATGCCGAGACCGCCGGTGCACTGCTCGGTGGCGCCTCCATCGAACGCCTCATCTTCCAGGGCAAGCTGAAGACGAGGGGTCGCACACCTCTGCTTCAGGAGGTCCAGGATCTGCTGCTGGACTTGCACCCGGACTGGGAAGGCGAACTGGCAAACTGGCTGGGCGATGCACCCGCCAACGACCTGGCGGAAAGGCTACGTGCCTCGGCCCGCTGGGGCCGACGTGCGCGGGACGAACTGGCCGCCGATCTCTCGGAGTTCGTCTTCGAGGAAGCGCGCTGGCTTCCCGGTCGCCACCAGGCAAGCGTGGTGCGCGACCACCTCACCGAGCTGGAAATCGACACCGACCGGCTGCAGGCCCGGGTCGAGCGCATCGAACGCCGTCTGTCCCTCTCGGGAGGGCAGGCATGACCATGGTTCTGCGCCTGATGCGTATCCTCTGGGTGGTCACCCGCTATCGACTGGATACCCTCTTGCCCATGGCGCGTTTCCCCTGGTGGCTTCGCACCCTTTTCACGCTCTCTCCCCTGCGCCTGTTCCCTGTAGGGGAACGCTCTCGCGGAGCGCGGCTTCGACTCGCCCTGGAGTCGCTGGGACCGATCTTCGTCAAGTTCGGCCAGGTCCTCTCGACCCGCCGCGACCTCCTGCCCGAGGACATCGCCGACGAGCTCAAGCGTCTCCAGGACCAGGTCCCCCCCTTCCCTGGGGAGCAGGCCAGGGCACGGGTAGAGCAGGAACTCGGCATGTCCATCGAGGCGGCTTTCGCCGAATTCGACACCACACCACTCGCCTCCGCCTCCATCGCCCAGGTCCATAGTGCGAGGCTCCACAGCGGCGAAGCCGTGGTAGCCAAGATCATCCGTCCCGGCATCGAGCGGGTCCTGCGTCAGGACATGGCGCTGATGTACCAGTTGGCGAGACTGCTGACCTTGGCTCCGGAATCGCGGCGCCTGCGGCCGGTGGAAGTGGTCCGCGACTACGAGGCGACCCTCTTCGATGAACTCGACCTCTTGAAGGAGGCCGCCAACACCTCCCAACTCAAGCGCAACTTCAAGGATTCCCCGCTGCTCTTCGTTCCGGCCATCCATTGGGCGCTGACGCGTCGTCGCGTCATGGTCCAGGAACGGATCTACGGCGTTCCCATCGCCGACATCAATGCCCTGAACGCCCAGGGCACCGACCTGAAGAAACTCGCCGAGCGCGGCGTCGAGCTGTTCTTCGCCCAGGTCTTCCGCGACAATTTCTTCCATGCCGACATGCATCCGGGCAATATCTTCGTCTCCTTCGACCATCTCCAGGAGCCACAGTACATTGCCATCGACTGCGGCATCGTCGGTAGCCTGACCCGCGAAGACCAGGATTACCTGGCCCGCAACCTGCTCGCTTTCTTTCGCCAGGACTATTACGAGGTCGCCGCCTTGCACATCGAGTCGGGCTGGGTCGGGGAGGATACCCGTGCCAACGAGTTCGCCGCGGCCATCCGCACTGTCTGCGAGCCGATCCTCGAGAAACCCCTCAAGGACATCTCCTTCGGCCAGGTACTTCTGGGGCTCTTCCAGACGGCGCGGCGCTTCAACATGGAGGTGCAGCCTCAACTGGTCCTGCTGCAGAAGACGCTGCTCAATATCGAGGGCCTGGGCCGCCAGCTCTATCCCGACCTGGACCTGTGGAGCACCGCCAAACCCTTTCTCGAGCAATGGATGAGGGAAAGAACCGGGGCCAGAGGAATCTGGGATTCTCTCAAGCGCCAGGCACCCGAACTCTCCCACCAGCTACCCGAGTTACCGGTACTCGCCTACCGGGTGCTGGCCCGTGCCGATCGACACCATCACCAGGCCGCTCGCCAGACCCAGGCCATGAGCGGCATCCACCAGTGGTTCCGCCAGCAGGTACGCCGCCAGCGTCGGCTCCGCCTGGGGTTGCTGCTGGCGGCCCTGGCCCTGGCCTGGCAACCTCTCGGCCAATGGGCTCAGGGCCAGCCGTGGCCGGTCCTGGCCGCCGCCGCCATCGGCCTCGTGCTGGTGGCATGGCATTGAGGGGCCGATTCGATACTCCCACTGAAATGGAAACATCAGCCATGAGTGATATTCTGGATCGCCTTGACGACGTGCTCGAACAACGGCGGCATGGCGACCCGCAACAATCTTATGTTGCTGCCTTGCATCACAAGGGCCTTAACAAGATACTTGAGAAAGTCGGCGAAGAAGCCACCGAGACCCTGCTGGCCGCCAAGGACGCCGAGCGGGGGGGTGACGCAGAACGACAAGCGTTGATCGCCGAAACGGCCGACCTGTGGTTTCATAGCCTGGTGATGCTCTCGCACCTGGATCTCGGTCATCAGGCCGTACTGGACGAACTGGCTCGTCGCTTCGGCATGTCCGGACACGACGAGAAAGCATCAAGACATCAATAGGATTTCAGGGCCTCCCTGTCCCTACATCAGAGGAAAGACTTATGTTAGGTGGTATCAGTATCTGGCAGCTGCTGATCGTTCTGGGCATCATCATCCTGATCTTCGGCACCAAGAAGCTCCGCAACGTCGGCGGTGACCTGGGTGGTGCCGTGAAGGGCTTCAAGAAGGCCATGCACGAGAACGAAAAGACCGAAGACAAGGACAAGGACAAGGCCGAGGAAGATCCCCTGGCTCAGGTGAGCCATGAGGACGAGGGCGAGACCTACGACGTCAAGTCCGAGCGGAAGGTCGAGGATCAGGAAGAGCGTAAATAAACCGCCATGTTTGATATGGGCTTTCTCGAACTGCTGCTCATCGGCGTGGTGGGCTTGCTGGTACTCGGACCCGAGCGTCTGCCCAAGGCCGCGCGGACCCTGGGTCTATGGATCGGCAAGATCAAGCGCAGCGTCTCGGGCATGCAGCGTGAGATCAATTCCCAGCTGGAGGCGGAAGAGCTGCGCCAGAAACTCAACGAGCAGCAGAAGAAGCTCGACGAGAGCGTCAACACGGTCAAACGCGACGTGGAAAGCATTGCCGAACCCACGAAACCCGCCGTGTCAGACCCGTCGAGCTCCGCATCCTCACCGGAGACGTCACCGAAGGCGGCGTCCGCCAAGAAATCGGCGGACAACGCGCCGGCAAAAACGCCCGCTGACGACAATGCCCCGGCCAGTATTCCCGATGCTGCCGCTGCACCGCATGCCGATGCCGACAAGGACTCCACCTCCCGATGAGCAAGACCGGCGACTCCCCGGAGGAACAGCAGGCCCCACTGATCGAGCACCTGATCGAGTTGCGTTCGCGCCTGATGCGAGCCGTGGTCTCGATACTGGTGATCTTCCTGGGTCTCTACCCCTTCGCCAACGAGATCTATACCTTCGTCGCACAGCCGTTGATGCAGCTGTTGCCCGAAGGGTCGCAGATGATCGCCACCGAGGTCGCCTCTCCCTTCCTGGCGCCCTTCAAGCTGACGCTGGTGGTGGCCGTCTTCATCGCCATCCCCTATGTGCTCCACCAAGCCTGGTCCTTCGTCGCGCCGGGTCTCTACGACAACGAGAAGGCTCTGGCGATGCCGATACTCGCCTCCAGCGTGGCACTCTTCTACGCGGGCGGTGCCTTTGCCTACTACGTCGTGTTTCCCCTCCTGTTCGAGTTCTTCACCCAGACCGGGCCGGAGGACGTGGCAGTGATGACCGACATCAACCAGTACCTCAACTTCGTTCTCAAGCTGTTCTTCGCCTTCGGCGTGGCCTTCGAGATCCCCATTGCCACCTTCCTGATGATCCTCTCCGGCGCAACCACAGTGGAAAGCCTGTCGCAGAAGCGCCCCTATATCGTGCTGGGCTGTTTCGTGATCGGCATGCTCCTCACCCCGCCGGACATCATCTCCCAGAGCCTGCTGGCAATACCCATGTACCTGCTCTACGAGGTGGGCCTGCTGTTCGGTCGTCTGGTGAAGCGCAAGCGTGAAGAAGACGAGGACGAAGACGACGCCTAGCGCTGGGCGCTTACAGCTCCATCATCTCGTTGACGCGATCGACCAGCTTGAAGATGCCCGTCGCCGCCTCACTGATACGGGTGGCGAGCATATAGGCCGGCGTGGTCACCACGCGATTCTCGAAATCGACCACGATATCCTCGACGCTGCAGCTGCGGTGCAATCCGCCCATGGCGCTGATCGCACCGGAGACACCCGGGGCATGACCGATGGTCACCGAGATGCCGGGACCCAATAACCGGGGCACCATCACCGGGCTGATGCACATCATGCCGATCGGCTTGCGGTCTCGATGGAAGCCCTCGAGGACCTCGACCAGTTCGCCGAGTACCTGCATGCCATCCCCGGCCTGGGCAAAATCCGACAGGTTCTTGGTGGCGCCGAATCCTCCGGGCACGATCACCGCACCGAAATCATCCGAGGCGAGCTCCGACAGGGGAGCAATCTCTCCACGAGCCAGACGCGCAGACTCCACCAGCACATGGCGTGTCTCGCCGGGAACCACCTCGCCGTTGCGGTGATCGACGACATGATGCTGCTCGATATCCGGCGCAAAGCAGCGATAATCGATACCCAACTGGTCGAGGCGAAGCAGGGTCAGGGTGGTTTCGTAGATCTCGGAACCATCGAACACACCGCAACCCGACAGGATGACCGCCACCCGTTTGCTCATGACTTTCTCCTAAAGAGGGACACCTGCCCGAAGGGCGGGGTCGATAAAACCAGCCAAACACTTTCCTGATTAGCAACGATCGTCAGCCCGGCTTTCCTTTATGGCGGCGAGCGCTATACTGTACATA
>NZ_JBDNGD010000164.1:0-4535 GCF_041689495.1 Halomonas sp.
GATGCCGCAGACAAGGGCAAGCACTTCGTCGAGTGCCCGCTACTGGCATTGTGGGGGCGGAACAGCCATGTCGGACGCCACTTCTCGCCGCTCGAGGCATGGCAGGAGTGGGCGCGTGATGTGACGGGTGTGGCGCTGGATGCCGGCCACTACCCGGTCGAACAATGCCCCGACGAGACCTGTGATGCCCTGATGACGTTCTTTGCCGATTGAAGGTTATTATCATCGCGTCATGGTGAACAATAACGAAACGACACGCCTGATGGGGGTTGCCATGTCGACAAGAACGGATGCATCGGGGCAGGGAAGCGGGGCAGACAGTCGTTCCATCCGTGCGCCGTCCCTCACCGAACTCGCCTATCGCGAGATCGAGAGGATGATCCTGGCCTGCGAACTGGAAACCGGCGAGCGCCTCAATGATTCCCATCTCGCCAGGCGCTTCGGCATCAGTCGTGGTCCGGTACGGGAGGCCATCGGCCGGCTGGCGTCCGTCGGTCTGGTGGAAATGATCCAGAACAAGGGCGCCTATGTCCGTGTGATCGACGTCAAGGACGCCCTTGAGATCTACGATATCCGGGCGGCCCTGGAGCGTACCGGGGTGCTGGCCGCCTCCCGCAGGATGCGTCCCGAACACCTGGTACGCCTGCGCCGCCAGGTGGAGTCCCTGGATGCCTTCGAGGCCGAGGGAGACCGCGAGAACTACTTCGTCGCCAACCTCGAGTTTCATCGCATGATCCATGAGGTGGCGGGCAATGAGCGCCTGCTGGATCTCACCGAGCGCTTTTCCCGTGAGTTACGCCTCTTCCGTCATGTGTCCCTGATCACCGCCGGCATTCATGAATCCAACCTCGAGCACCACCGTATCCTGGAGGCGCTCGAGCAGGGAGAGGGGGAGCAGGCGGCAGCCGCCATGGAAGATCATGTCTGTCGCGCCAAGGAACGCCTGACGGTGTTGGCCGAGAACCTCAAGGGCAAGCCCCACGACCTCCGGCCAACGGCTCTCTGACGTCGATCGTCACGCCTCGACCCTGTTTCCTTGCCGGGATGCGTTTTCCAGAACCCCGTGCGTTTCTGTAGGAGGTGTCCCGCCATGAGTCGGTCCATGCTGGGCATTCCAGGAACAAGGCCTGATCCTCCCGCATGAGTTCTCGCCGACGCCTCATGCAAAATGCGTTTTATTGGTCTAATATAGCAGACTGATAACTGTTGACAATTAACCCCCGGGCACCATCCTGTGCTTCGGTTGCCGACATGACTGGCTCGAATAAATAAAGAGGAAAGACCATGACCCAGCGATCCGACGTGACCAGAGCCCTCGCCGAGTGGATTGTCGATTGTGACCTCGAGGCGATTCCCGTCGAGGTGCAGCGCGAGGGTGTCAGAACCTTTGTCAACTGGCTCGGCTGTGCCGTCGGCGGAGCCCGCCACGAAACCGTCGATCGGGCGCTGGCCGCCGTGACGCCCTTCTCCGGTCAGGCAACCTCGACCGTGCTGGGTCGTGGCGAGCGTCTCGATGCGCTGCATGCCGCCCTGCTCAACGGTATCACTTCCCACGTCCTCGACTACGATGACACCCACCTGAAGACGATCATTCACCCGGCGGGGCCGGTGGCCTCGGCCCTCCTGGCCGTGGCCGAGACACGCCCGGTCTCCGGACGTGACTTCCTCACTGCGCTGATCGTCGGCGTCGAGGTGGAGTGTCGCATCGGTAATTCGGTGTATCCGGATCACTATGATCGCGGCTGGCACATCACCGGCACCGCCGGCGTCTTCGGTGCCGCGGCCGCCGTAGGCCGGCTTCTCAAGCTCGACGTTCAGCAGATGACCTGGGCACTGGGCATTGCGGCCACCCAGTCCTCGGGTTTTCGCGAGATGTTCGGGACCATGTGCAAGAGCTTCCACCCGGGGCGTGCCGCCCAGAATGGCGCCCTCTCGGCCTACCTCGCCGAGGCCAACTTCGATTCCTCGGAGCAGGCCATCGAGGCCCCGCGCGGTTTCGCCAACGTCATGTCCGACAAGCAGGACTACAACGAGATCCTCGGTGGCCTGGGCGAGACCTGGGAGGTCCGCCTCAATTCCTACAAGCCCTTCGCCTGCGGCATCGTGATCCATCCCACCATCGAAGGCTGCATCCAGTTGCGTGACGAACTGGGCGAAGATGCCAGCAAGATTGAGCGGCTGGACCTGGTCGCGCACCCCCTGGTCCTGGAACTCACCGGCAAGACCGAGCCCAGGACCGGGCTGGAAGGCAAGTTCAGTGTCTTCCACTCGGCGGCGGCGGCTCTGTTGCGAGGCGATGGGTCGCCCACCGCCTTCACCGACGAGGCCGTGAATGACCCAGAACTCGTGGCCATGCGCCGCAAGGTGAAGGTGGTTACCGACAAGGCCTGCCATGAGGCGTCGGTCTCCATCACCGCCACCCTGAGCGATGGTCGTGTCATCGAGAAGCACATCGAGCGTTGCATCGGCTCGCTGGATAAGCCGCTCACCAACGAGCAGATCGACACCAAGTTCCGCGGTCAGGCAGCGCTGGTCATCGGGGAAGCAGCCTGCGAATCGCTGATGGCTCAGGCCTGGACACTGGCCGACATGGCCTCTGTCGGCGACCTGGCGGCCGCGAGCCTGCCGCGTTGAGGTCGTCTGTACCTGGCGCCCGAGCCCATTCCTTCAGGAGAAAGACATGACCCAACCCCACCTGACCCTGGGTGTCCTCAATGGTGATGACATCGGCCACGAGATTGTGCCGGCATCGGTGAAGGTGGCCCAGGCCGCCGCCGAACGCACCGGCCTGGTCATCGACTGGCGGCACATGCCCCTGGGACGCAAGGCACTCGACGAGTTGGGTACCACCATGCCCGAGGGTACCCTGGACACCCTGGCGACCTTCAACGGCTTCATCTTGGGCCCCATCGGCCACCGCGAGTATCCCAAGGTGGAGGGGGCGATCAACCCGCACCCCATCCTGCGCAAGAAATTCGACCTCTTCGCCAATGTGCGTCCGACCCGTTCCTACCCGGACATCGGTTGCATCTACGATGACATCGACCTGGTGATCGTGCGCGAGAACAATGAGGGCTTCCAGCCCGACCGCAACGTGGTGGCCGGCTCCGGCGAATTCCGTCCCACCGAGGACGTGACCATCTCGGTGCGCGTGATCACCCGCGAGGGCAGCCGCAAGGTTGCCACCGCCGCCCTGGAACTGGCCCAGGCCCGCGACAAGCGACTCACCGTGGTGCACAAGAACACCGTCTACAAGCTGGGTTGCGGCATGTTCGTCGAGGAGTGCTACAAGGCCGCCGAGCAGTTCCCCGATGTCACGGTCGACGAGGCCATCGTCGATACCTTCGCCATGCACCTGATCCGTAATCCCCAGCAGTTCGATGTGGTGGTGACCACCAACATGTTCGGCGACATCCTCACCGACGAGGCCGCCGGCCTCGTCGGGGGGCTGGGCATGGCACCAGGCCTGTGCATCGGTCGCGGCAATATTGCCATGGCCCAGGCCACTCATGGCTCGGCACCGGACATCGCCGGGACCGGGCTGGCCAATCCCTATGCCATGATCGAGTCCACGCGGATGCTGATCGAGTGGCTGGGGCGCCGCCACGACCTGCCCCAGGCCGAGGCGGCCGCCGATCTGATGCACCAGGGTATCGAGGCGGCACTGGCCGACCCGACGTCACGCACCCCGGATATCCGTGGCACCGGCCGTCTCTCCGACATGGTCAACGCCATCCTTGCCACCATCGAAAAGGCCGCATAAATGCGCACACATCGTATTGCAGTCATTCCCGCCGACGGCGTCGAGACGGTTCGCGGCTTCGACGCCATCTACTTCGGCGCGGTGGGGGATGTCGACCTGCCCGATGACCTGACCCTCTGGGGGCTGCGTCTGGCGATCTGCCAGGGGCTCGACCAGTTTGCCAATATTCGGCCCACCCGCCTCTTGCCCGGCGTGGACGGCCCGCTCAAGCCGGCCCTGGGCGAGGCCATCGACTGGCTGATCATCCGCGAGAACTCCGAGGGCGAATATGCCGGCGTCGGTGGTCGATCCCACCGTGGTCTGCCCATCGAGGTGGGCATGGATGTGGCCGTGTTTACCCGTGCCGGCATCGAACGCGTGGCACGCTATGCCTGCGACGCGGCCATGGCACGCCCGCGTCGCAAGCTGACCATCGTCACCAAGTCCAATGCCCAGCGTCATGGCATGGTGATGTGGGATCAGATCTGCGGCGAGGTCATCGAAGGCTATCCCGACCTGGATGTCGACTGGATGCTGGTCGATGCCATGACCACGCGCATGGTGCTCGATCCGGCTAGCATCGATACCGTCCTCGCGACCAACCTGCATGCGGACATCCTCTCGGATCTGGCGTCGGCCCTGGGCGGAAGCCTGGGTATCGGTGCCACCGCCAACCTCAATCCGGATCGCAGCGTGCCCTCGATGTTCGAACCGATTCACGGTACGGCCTTCGACCTGACCGGCAAGGGCACCGCTAATCCCCTCGGCTCCTTCTGGACGGCGAGCCTGATGC
>NZ_JBDNGD010000165.1:0-2196 GCF_041689495.1 Halomonas sp.
CACAACTGCATCATTTACGGTGGCCGTCAGATCACGTGGCTTCGTCGTCTTGTGCCAACTCGCCTCCGGCCTACGCCTCCTATGATGTTCTTGTTCATCAGCTCGCAGTTTTGCTAGCGGCTTCCTCCAGACCGCGCCTCGCGGGTTGGCCCTTGCCATTTGCTAGTGGTTAGCGTTCAATCGGGTAAAACCGGCTGAACGGTGATCTTCCCACAGGGGACTTTCACCCCATTAGTTCATGCCCATGCTGGGCGTACACAAAGCATTTATGTCGCCAGCAAGCTGGCTGGGACGGCTTACACTTCGTTCCAACCGCCCCATAATGCGGCGTTAGGCGGCGCAGTAAATCGCATGGCACGTGAACGGTTGAATCATTGGGCGAGCCAGATCTATTTCAATCCGACCAAAGTGCTGGAGGAGGCCGCGCGTTTGGGATTTCGCCATGTCATTGGTGGACGCTGCAGACTGCCGCCGGAGATCGCAAGACCCGACCGAAAGCGCTTGATTGAAGACCTTGATGCTGCTGCCTTCGCGCATGGACTTCGCGTATTGATTCCAGATCGAGATATATGCATAGCAGAGTTGGAGGCACAGGATCACGACTTTGTCTTGCGGTTCGGACCGCCTGATGACCCTGGATACTGCCCTCTCCAACTCAAGGTGCTGGTGTCAAAGGAGGTCAATGAGTCGCAAACGATGGACGACCTTCTCGAAAACCTTAACCACTATGCTGACGCGGCTGATTTGGTGGTGGCAATCAAAATTGACCGGCTGGGTGTAGATCCGCGAGGCCTTCAAATTCCCCCTCTGGAACTCGCTGAAATTTGGTTCTTTGGGCCCAGTCTTGAAGGTTCAAACATGTGGTATCTGTACGGTGACTGCTTGGGTTCCCCTCTCTGGCTCGAATTTCAGCTTCCAGAGGGTTAGTTGTGCGCCGTCTAACTGCGGCGTTAGGAGCTAATCGTGAAGGCACAATCGGAGCGCATCATATTTGACGCGGACAACGGCGGTCTTAATCCCGCGTAATTCACCGGGAGGTCACAGAAAAGAAGGTGGCGAGTGGTTTTCTCTTGTAGAATCAGGGTGTTCCTACCAGAACACGATTCAAGAGGACCACTCGCCATGGGTGAAAGCCTATCCACCTGGACGCCCTCCTGCAATGGCTCTGTCCGCGTTGAGCTGAGCGGTCAGCGCACCACCAGTGACAGCGGTGCCTTGCTGCTGCGTGAAGCCCTCGACAGCAGCGGCGTCATGCCCGCCCTCGAGCAACACCTGGTCGACCCACGCGACCCGCCACGTGTTGTTCTGGTCAAGTCGTAGCGGACACTTTTATTAAGCTGCCGCGGCCACTTGCCCGACCTCCCTCGGTGCATGGTAGTCGAGGGTCGAGTGGAGCCGGCAGCTGTTGTACTCCATCTCAATGTAGGCCACGACATCACGCCGGGCGGCCTGGCAGGTCCAGTACCGCTGGCCATCCAGCCACTCGCTCTTCAGGAAGCCGAAGAACCGCTCCATGACGGCATTGTCCCAGCAATTCCCCTTGCGACTCATGGAGGCCCGGAAGCCATGCTCAGCCAGCCCTCCAGGGTCCAGATGGCGGTGATTGTCGGCCACCCAGGCCTGATTCGGCTCAGGGACCGTGAATTGCCGCTTGAGCAGGTTGGGTGCCACCGGTAACCCATGCTCACTGTCTGTGGTATGCCGCCAGCGGCGACGCTGACGACACGTGGCATCGGCGTCCTGCATGAGGCTTCTGGCCTGGTAGCGACCGACTGAGTGTCCCCTGCGCTGGAGTTCCTTGGCCATTCGTCGGCTCCCATAGCTACCCCGTTTCTGATCATGGATATCCCTGACCTCCTGCTGGAGCGCCTTGCGCCGCTCGTCTGGCTCACGATATCGCCAGGCATAGAAGCCACTGCGACTGACCTCCATGACACCGCACAAGATCGCGACAGGAAAGGCGGCCTTCTCCGACTCGATGAACTGATATCTCAGCTCGATTCCTTGACGAAGAAGGCCGTGGCCTTTTTTAAAATATCTTTCTCCATCCGTAAATTGCGAACTTCTTCGCGTAATTTCTTGATCTCGGCATCACGCTCATCGCCCTGTGCTTCGGGCACCCCTTGCACCTGTTCACGCTGCTGTCGGCACCAGCGGTCCAGCAGGCTGCGATCGATATCCAGTCGCCTGGCTGCC
>NZ_JBDNGD010000166.1:0-8014 GCF_041689495.1 Halomonas sp.
ATCCGCCTTCTTGACCAGGGCGGCTATCACGTCATCATCGAGGACCGAACCGCTACCGTTCTGCTCCATCACGGCCATCCGGAAGCCAGCCGTCGCATGCTCGGTGAGCTATGCGACCTGGTGATCGTGGTTGGAGGTGATGGCAGCCTTCTGGGTGCTGCCCGTTCGCTCTGCCATAGCGGCACCCTCGTGCTTGGCGTCAATCGCGGTCGCCTGGGTTTTCTCACCGATATTTCCCCCGACGAACTCGAAGAGCGTGTCAGTGAAGTGCTCGAGGGGAAATATGAGGTGGAGGAACGCTTCCTGCTCGATGCCGAACTCTACCGGGATGGCACCTTTTCGGGTCATGGCGATGCGCTCAACGAGGTGGTGATCCATCCCGGCAAGGCCGTGCGCATGATCGAGTTCGAACTCTTCATCGATGGCCAGTTCGTCTATAGCCAGCGTAGCGACGGCTTGATCGTGGCGACTCCGACCGGCTCCACCGCCTATGCGCTATCCGGTGGTGGCCCGATCATGCATCCCAAGCTGGATGTCATCACCCTGGTGCCGATGTTTCCCCATACCCTGTCCAGCCGGCCGATCGCCATCGATGCCGCCAGCGAGATTCGCGTACATATCGGCGAGACCAACCAGACCTATCCGCATATCAGCTGCGATGGCCAGACCCGCGCAGTGGCCAAGCCCGATGATGTGCTGGTGATCCGTCGCAAGCCCCAGCGGGTTCAACTGGTGCACCCGCTGGGGCACAATTTCTATGATGTCCTGCGCAGCAAGCTGGGATGGAGCAATCGGCTGGGGGACTGAGGTGACAGCAGCACGCATTGAGGGCTATGACCTGATCGGTGACATCCATGGCTGTGGTGCGACCCTGGCGGCCCTTCTCGATAAGCTGGGTTATCACCAGCGAGGTGGTGTCTACCGCCATCCGCGCCGGCGGGTGATCTTCCTGGGCGACCTGATCGATCGCGGTCCTCGTATCCGCCTGGCCGTGCAGATCGCGCGGCGAATGGTGGAGGAGGGCGAAGCCCATATCGTCATGGGCAATCATGAGGTCAATGCCCTGGCCTATTGTCATCCGGATCCCGAGAACTCGACCCACAGATGGCTGCGGGCGCACACTCCCCGGCACAATCGCATCGTCAACGAGACCCTGACACAGTATCGCGACCATCCGCAGGAATGGGATGAGGTCCTGGCCTGGTTTCTGGACATCCCCTTGTTTCTCGAGCTCGATGGCCTGCGGGTGGTCCATGCCTGCTGGGACCATGCGCTGATCGACGAACTGCGGCAGCAGTATCCCGACGGCCGCATCGACGCCGACTTCCTGGTCGAATCATCCCGCCCCGATACACGGGCCTTCCGGATCCTCGATCGCTTGACGCGCGGTATCCATATTCCCTTGCCGGAAGGGATCGAAATCCATTCAGGCGATGGCTTCCGGCGCCAGAGCTTCCGGGCTCACTTCTGGGCCAGGCAACCCCGCACCTGGGGGGACGTGGTGTTCCAGCCCGACAACCTGCCCGGCGAACTGGAGTGGCGCGAGCTCTCCGCTGCCGAACTGGCTCGGCTGAGTCACTATGGGCGGGACGAGCCGCCACTTTTCATCGGGCACTACTGGTGTGAAGGCATTCCCGCCATGCCGGCCCCCAACATCGCCTGCCTGGACTACAGTGCCGTCAAGTTCGGCCGTCTGGTCGCCTATCGCTGGAGTGGTGAGCGACGGCTCGATGCCGACCACTTCGAGTGGATTCGTGTACCTCGTGACGAGCTGGCCAGACCCAGCCCCTGGGAGATCGATTTCGATTGATACAATTCTTTACGCTAAAAAGCCGACGTCCGGCTGAACTCACTGACATGGCTGTCATCAGAATAGGTGTTCCCTTGAATGATCCCTTGCTATTCTCCGGCGGCCCCCTCCGCCGGATTTTTTCTGTTGGCCTGACGCCGATGCCCGAGCGAATCCTGGAGTTGCCATGTACCGGGTAATCCTCTTGCCCCTTGATGCCGACACTCGAGAGTTGCGGCGTGCCCTCTGGGCGCAGCGCATCGGTCACCGCTTCACCGAGGAGGAGGGCGGACAAGTGCTCTGGTTGATCGACCCCGAACAGCAGGAGGCGATGCTGGCGATGCTGAATCGCTGGCAGCGGGGTGAGACCTTGATCACTGAACCGCCTCCGGGGCGTCGCCCGGAGATCGTCGGCATGCTGGGTCCCTTGCGTCGAGCGCCGGTCAGTGCCATTTCCCTGCTGCTGTGTCTGCTGGTATTCGCGGTGATGGGCGTCCTCGGTGACCGGGTCATTGCCGCCCTGTCCATCGTTCCCGTTCCCCTCGGCGTCATCAACGGCAGCCTGGCCTTCGGCGATCTCGGCGAGGTTGTGACTTCGGGTCAGGTCTGGCGGCTGCTGTCGCCGGCCTTCCTGCACTTCGGCTGGATGCACCTCATCTTCAACATGTTGTGGCTGTGGTATTTCGGCCGTCAGGTCGAAGTCATTCACGGTAGAACACGTATGCTGATGCTCCTGCTGACCGCGGGCATCGGCGCCAACCTGGCCCAGTACGCGACCGGCACGGTACTGTTCGGGGGCATGTCCGGCGTCGACTTCGCACTGCTGGGTTATGTGTGGCTGATGTCTCGGCGCGCCCCGCGCAGCGGTTTCTTCGTGCCCCAGATGCTGGTGGTCTTCATGCTCGGCTGGATGGTCTTCACCATGACCAATCTGGCTGGTGCGGTGGGCTTCGGCAATGTGGCCAACGAGGCCCATGTGGGTGGCCTGGTCGTGGGACTGCTGCTGGGCTGGTATTATTCGGCGCGTGCCCGCCGCCAGCCTTGAGAGACAATTCCGATGAGCGACATGACCTTCGACAGAATGATTCAGCAGATGACGCCGAGCATCTACGAAAGCCTCAAACGGGCGGTTTCCCTGCGCAAGTGGCCGGATGGCCGCCTGCTGACCGACGAGCAGACCGAGCTCTGCCTCGAGGCGGTGATGCGTTACGAGGCGGAGAATCGGGTCCCCGAGGCGGAGCGTATCGGCTATCTCCAGCGGCGAACCTGTGGTGCCGACAGCAGTGGTGCCGGTGTGTCGCCGCAACTCGCCGGCCTGGGTCGGGATGCGACCCATGACTGAGTCGATTGCCATGGCCGAGGCTGTGCAGGGCTGCCTCAGCAAGATGGCCATCGAGCCCGGTCATCCGGGTGAGCCGGTGCGCTATACCCTGCGGGCCGGTGACCACCGGCTCGACCTCAATACCCGCCTCGGTCAGCCGCTGCATCTGGAGTGGACCGGTGCCATCGCCTGTACCCATTGCGCTCGGGCGACCAGGAAGAGCTTCGCCCAGGGCCACTGCTATCCCTGCTTCAAGTCACTCGCCCAGTGCGATACCTGCATCATGAAGCCCGAGCTTTGTCACTTCTTCGAGGGAACCTGCCGCGAACCCGAGTGGGGCGAGCGGCACTGTTTTCAGCCGCATGTCGTCTACCTGGCCAATGCTTCTGGCCTCAAGGTCGGCATTACCCGTGGCACCCAGGTGCCGACACGCTGGCTCGACCAGGGAGCGGTGCAGGCCCTGCCGATCCTCGCGGTGGATACTCGCCAGCAGTCCGGCTTCGTCGAGGTGCTGTTCAAGGAAATGGTGTCCGATCGCACCAACTGGCGGGCCATGCTCAAGGGCGATACCACTGATCTTGACCTCGCCGCCGAGCGTGACCACCTCCTGTCGCGCCTCGACGCCGGCCTGGCCAACCTGCGTGAACGCTTCGGTATTGACGCCATCCGCGAACTCGACGAGGCGCCGGTGGCCTTCGACTATCCGGTGCTGGAGTTTCCGACAAAAGTCGTTTCCCACAACCTCGACAAGGCTCCCCTCGTCAGCGGCACCCTGCTCGGCCTCAAGGGCCAGTACCTGATCCTGGATACCGGGGTGATCAACCTGCGCAAGTTCACCGGCTATGACGTGGTGGTCAGCTGAGAAAGCGCTAGACTCAAGGTGTCTGCCCATACACCCGCCAGCTCCGCTATCTATCTCCCGGAGTCGACACCTGATGCCGCTCGAGATTGAGCAACCTGTTGTCTGGAAATTCTGCTAAAAGCGGGTCACGCATCCTGGCATTCCCATTTGATGTAGGCTTTGTGTCGGAGGCCCATTTTTCGTCGATCTCGACAAGGATAGCGCTGACGAGCCGCAGGGAGGGCGTCGTCGCTTGGAAAGACTCTGACCTTGACGGTACGCCGCTTGAGTACCTGCGGACGGACAGCTCCATCGGGCTCGAGTGGCCGGTGTCGGATTTCAGCACCCTGTGCCGCCGCCCAAAGACCCTTGGCGTGAACATCCCCTATCGTGGCTCACATGGAGCGCTGCATCTTCTGATCGACAGCACGGGCATCAAGGCGGGAAGGTGAGGGCGAATGGCACGCGCCCAAGCATGGCGGGTCGAAACGCCGTCTGTGGCGCAAGATACACTTTGAGACGGTTCGGTTTTGGTGGCATCGTTTCGGGCCACTGTTTGCCGCCGAGAGCCGAAAACAGCGGGTCCAGAGCATGCGTTCGAGCCGCTGGCGGTGGCACCTTGAGGAGAAGTTCGTGAAGGTCAACGGAGAGATGGCCTACCTCTGGCGTGCGGTTGATCATGAAGGCGAGGTACTTGAGAGTTACGTAACCTGGCGCCGCGACAAGAGGGCAGCATTGAAATTCTTGAAGAAATCGATGAAGCGGCACGGCCAGACCGAGGTCATCGTCACCGATCCTATCTCGCCGCTCTGAAGGATATCGGGGCAGCAGACCGGCAGGAAACTGGCCGTTGGGCAAACAACAGGGCTGAGAACTCACACCTGCCGTTCCGACGACGGGAACGGGCGATGCTCAGATTTCGCCGAATACGAAGTTTGCATAAATTTGCCGCCGTCCACGTCTCTGGCTTCAACCTGTGCAATACGGAGCGCAACCTTTCCTTCCGAGCCAACTTCAAGCTGAACCGCGCCACGGCACTCACCGAGTGGCGTCGTCTCGGTCCGGCATAAAGGGCAGCTTCACTGTCTTTGCAGAGGCTGGTTCGAATTGGTCTGACACCACGAGCGTGTTGTTGTGGCGGTCACTTGGTCTTGGAGGGCAGGGACGCCAAGATCGTTCGGGCACGAATCCGCACCGGTTCGTCGACCATTGCGCCATTCACGGTCGTTGCGCCGTCGCCTGACGCCAGGACCCGATTGGCCCAGTCGATTTCGACCGCCGAGGGCACAAAGACTTCTTGTACGACGTCAACCTGGCTGGGGTGGATGCAAAGCTTGCCGGTCATTCCCAGATCGCGGGCATGCCGTGCGTCGCCTTCGGTCACGTCCGGATCGTCCAGCTGCGTAGTGACGCCGTCAATCGGCGCAGCAATGCTGGCTAGCCGGGACGCAAGGACCAGTTCGCACCGGGCGGCAAGCAGCGCCTCGCGCACATGTGCACATCCGAGATCGGCGCAATAATCGACCGATCCGAAGATCAGCCGGCTTACCCCGGGCAAAGCGGCGATAGTGCGGGCGTTTGCGATACCCCTTGCGGTTTCGACCAGCGCCAGAATGGGTGCATGTCCGGCCAGGGCGGCAACCACGGCGGCGATCTGTGCGGGGTCTTCCGATTTCGGCAGCATGACCGCAGCGATCGGCAATCCAAGCACCGCCTTCAGATCGTCGCCGTGCCAGGCTGTGTCATTGGCGTTGATGCGGACGATGATCGGCAAGGTGGTGAAATCGCATGACAACGCAGTGCGGGCATCCACCTTGGCATCAGCGGCAACGGCGTCTTCCAGATCCAATATCACGGCATCGGCGCCCGACGTCGCGGCCTTGCCAAACCGATCAGGCCGGTTGGCAGGCACGAACAGCGGTGACCGGATCGAGGTCAGATTTTTCATGCAAAGAAACCTTGTGTTGATCGTTTGTGCGGTCTTGCCCCATTACCGGGATAGCAGGCTGGTAAGCCCGGCCAGGTCGTCTGCATCGTCCAGCGCCGTGACCACCTGCCATAGCGCGCCCGACACATCATCGCCCAGCAGCGTGGAAGACTTGCCCCGAAGCCGACGTTCCAGCATGGCGGGATCGGTCGCTTCCGCCAGATCATGAGAGCATTCCAGCACCCCGCCTTGGGTCGTCGTGACGGTGACGCGGGTCTGCGTGTCGGCCAGGCTTTCGTCGGTGACAACCGTCACGGCATCACGCAGCGCCACTAGGTCGGGGCGTTGCGTGATTGCATCGTCATAGGTGTCGATCGCTGCGGTATCGACGCCCGCAAGGCCCATCGCCGCCGTCAGGCGAAAGCTGAACTTGGCGCCCAACCCGGTAGACGGCTCGGGCTGATTGCAGACCGCCAACCAACGCGGATGGGTCCATACCCTAACCGATTTGACCATATCCGCGGTCAGCCCGTCGCCGCGCAGGTTGCGGATCGCTTCTAGCATGGCATGAAGACCGTGGCAGCAAGCGTGAAATTTGTAGGACACGCCCGGAAACACCCAGTCCGTGCCAATACCCTGCCACGCGAACTGGCGCGCCGATCCTGCGTGGGTCGGGCCAAAGCCCTGATCCCCGTCGATCGCGTCGGGGTTCGACACGACGTCATGTGCGGCAAGGCTGGCGCAAGTCACGCCGACCTCGGCGGCAAAGCCGGCATTCAGCGGTTTGCCCATCGTACCGAACTGGCTTTTCAGGCCAGCAGCGCGCGTAGCTGTGAGCCCCAGCGCGTGGACCATTCGGGATGCGTCCAGCCCCATCAGCCGCCCTGCTGCTGCGGTGGCGCCGAAGGCGCCGGCAGTGCCGGTTTGATGGAACCCGGCCTCATAGTGACTGCGGCCCAGCCAATCGCCGATGCGGCAGGACACTTCCAATCCGATCGCCAATGCATTCAGCATGGCGGTGCCCGATGCATTTTCGCGTTCCGCAACCGCGAGGCACGCCGGGGCCACCGCGACGCTGGGATGGCCAATGTGTAGGAAATGGGTGTCGTCGTAATCGAGCGCGTGGCTTGTCGCGCCGTTGACAAGTGCGGCGGTTGCAGCTGCTGCATTTCCGCCGCCGATCAAGGTTGCCGGCCCCGCGCAGCCTTCGGCCAGGGCGGCCTTGCGCACCAGTTGAGCGGTCGGTTCGTTGCCGCCCGCAAGGCCCACCGTCGCCCAGTCGAACAGCGAGAACCGCGTAAATCGACTCATTTCGTCGGGTATCAAGGCTGAACCAGTCGCAAATACCGCAAGATCGTTAGTCACGCCCATGAAGGTCATCCTTGCATCGGGTTGTCTGACGCGGCGGAAACTGTGGGTCTTTTTTTTCGGGCCGTCAAACGTAACGGACAGGGAAGGGTGATTATCCCACCGCGCCGCCGGCTCCGTGTTTGACAAGCTCGGCCGTTAGCGCCCTTGCGGCTTTGGGCAAAGCATCCACTGCCCGCGCAAGGACCGCGCGTTCTCGCAGCGCCCAAGGTTCGTTCAACGTGATCAGCGCAAGGTTCATGGTGTGCGCGTGACGCCGGGCGGCAGATTCGGGAACGACACCGATGCCGACTCCGGCTTCGATCATGCGGCACATCGCCTCGAAGCTGCGCACCTTTACCCGCAGCGTCCGGTCGAACCCGTGTTCCTGCAAAAGGCTGCGCAGGAACGCCAGAAGTGTGCTGCCCTCGTGCAGGCTGATATGTTCGAAGGCCAGCGTTTCGCTGAAACTCAGCAATTTTCGGGACGCCAGCGCATGGTCAGCCGGTGCGGCCAGCATCAGCCGGTCTGTCGAAAAGCGGATCACCTCCAGTCCCGAATCGCTCATTTCGCCGGACACGATTCCGAGGTCGGCGGTGCCGTTGTGGACGGAGCGAATGATGTCCTGGGTCAGCCGTTCCTGCAGATCGATGGTGACCTTCGGACGGCTGGACAGGAATCGCGCCAGCACTTCGGGCATGAATTCGGTGACGGCTGTGGTGTTGGCAACGATGCGGACGTGACCCTTTTCGTCATGGTCGAGGCTAGAGAAATCGTTTGTCAGGTAAT
>NZ_JBDNGD010000167.1:0-10520 GCF_041689495.1 Halomonas sp.
TCGGGGTCCAGCGCCGAGGTCGGCTCGTCGAACAGCATCACCTCCGGGTCCATGGCCAGCGCCCTGGCGATGGCGCCGCGCTGCTGCTGGCCACCAGACATCTGTGCCGGATAGTAGTCGGCGTGCTCGTCCAGACCGACCCGCTCGAGCAGCTCCCGGGCATGGGCGATCGCCTCCTTCTTCGTCTTGCCGAGCACGTGGACCGGTGCCTCGATGATGTTCTCGAGCAGGGTCATGTGGGCCCAGAGGTTGAAGCTCTGGAAGACCATGGAGAGCTTGGCGCGCATGCGGACCACCTGCTTCCAGTCGGCCGGCTCGCGACCGTGCTTGGTCTCCTTGAAGCGGATCTGTTCGCCATGGACGATCAGGTCGCCTTCATTGGGCTGCTCGAGCAGATTCATGCAGCGAAGGAAGGTGCTCTTGCCGGAGCCGGAAGCGCCGATCAGGGTGATCACATCGCCCTTGTGGGCCTTCAGGGAGAGACCCTTGAGGACTTCGATGTCACCGAAGCGCTTGGTGATATTGCGCACATCCAGCGGAATCGGGGTGTCGGCCATCGGGCGAACTCCGGCTAGGGGTGGTTGAAGGTCCGGAGTGATGTCGAGGCCGGCGGCGGCGTTCGCCTCACGAGCAGGGCCGCCCGGGCACCGATCTCGACCTCGGCATTGGGGAAGACGACGCCCAGCGAACGGTCGGCAACCCTCGTATCACCGGCACGGGCATCCTGGGCCAGCAGGGTGTTCGGCGCAAACTCGGTGAAGTTCGGCGTATCGTCGGGAAAGCAAAGGCGGAAGTCGTCTGCCTTGCGTATCAGTTCCTGCTCGACACGAAAGAAGGCCATCTTTGCCGACTCGGCGGCGGCTGGCAAGCGTCCACTGATCAGGGCCTCCAGCGATCGGCGCATGGGCACCAGGGCAGCCAGGTCGTTGTGGCCGAAGGGCAGGGCATGGCCGAGTTCCAGGGTGAAGGCCTGGGCGGCGTGATAGTGCCGCGAGTAGTGGGAGAAGGTCCAGCTGTGGCGATGCTGATGCAATACGGCCTGGATGTCGGCACCGGCCAGCCAGCTCCATTGTTCGGGTGCCGTGGGCGTGTCGGCATGGGGCTCGACCACGAAACGCGGATAGCGGCTCGTGCGGATCGCCGTGTGCAGGTCATAGTGCAGCCGTGCTCGACCCGCCTGACGCATATAGAAGGCATCCACCGATGCCATCAGGGCTCGGGCGAGGTCGGCTTCCATTCCCGACTCCTCGAGGTCGCGCCGGAACAGGCGGTTGAGGTTGGTGCCGACGTAGCGCACCCCCCGGCGAATCGCTTCCGGATTGCCGAGGATCACCAGGACAGGTGCACCGAGTGGGATAAGTCCGGCCTCCAGCCTGGCCAGGCAGTCACCCAGCAACTCGATGGGCGCCGTCTCGTTGCCGTGGATTCCCGCGGATAGCACGCAGGCTCTGGCCTGGCGGGTCGGCGTGTCGGGTCGCAATTCCAGGATGCCGGGGGCCTCTACCCGGTAGTGGCCTCCCGGCACTCGGCCTTCACCCTTCACCGAAGACAGCGCATCGAGGCTGAGATCAAGCCACTCCTCAAGCATCCCGGTGCGCCCCGGCCCCGCCCTCTGCCGGGGAAGACAACCGCTTTCGTGACATCCATGAGCTCCTTTTGACAGGCCAGGCTGGCGGGTAACGGTGTTCGACAGGTCATGCTCGACAGAGGAAATTAGTCGATCAATTCGATCAAAATGATCGAATACATTCGCTTTTGTTCACCAATGCCGTCCTTATACTGCGTATTGTAATCAAGTTGCGTACCGAACCGGTACTAACCCTGTTGCGCAGGAGGTGTGCAATGACCAAGGTGCTCGTGCTTTACCATTCCATGTACGGCCATGTCGATACCCTGGCCGCCACCGTGGCCGAGGGGGCGGCATCCGTGTCGGGGGTCGAGGTGACCGTCAAGCGTGTCCCCGAGACCATGCCCGAGGAGATCTTCGCCAAGGCGGGTGGCCAGCAGTTTAAAACCAGCGAGGCGTCGCCCGCGGAACTCGTCGAGTATGACGCCGTGATCTTCGGCACCCCGACGCGGTTCGGCAACATGTCCGCCCAGATGCGTAACTTCCTCGACCAGACCGGTGGCCTCTGGGCGAACGGGGAACTCCGCGGCAAGGTGGCCAGCGTGTTCACTTCGACGGGTACCGGTGGCGGCCAGGAGACGACCATCACCTCCTTCTGGAATACCCTGGCCCACCACGGCATGGTGATCGTGCCGCTGGGCTACGGCATCGGCGAGCAATACATCTTCGACCAGGCCGGTGGCGGCAATCCCTACGGGGCGTCCACCATCGCCGGTGGTGATGGTTCACGCCAGCCCGACGAGCGTGAACTCAAGATCGCCCGTTTCCAGGGCGAGCATGTGGCACGCATTGCCGGGAAGCTTGCCGGCTGACTCCAGCGCCAGGTCGAGCACCCAAATGAGACGAGGCCCCGTCCGGATGTGATCCGGACGGGGCCTCGATTGCGGTCATGCAGTCACCATCAACCAGCGATGCGCTCGGCGATGGCGCGGCCCAGGGTCTCGGTATTGCCCTGTCCGCCGACGTCAGCGGTCAGCACGGCCGGGTCGGCCTCGGCGAGTACCGCTTCGAACCCATCGATGATCGCCTGGGCGGCGTCCTTGTCACCGAGGTGGTCGAGCATCATGGCAGCGGACCAGATCTGGCCGATGGGGTTGGCGATGCCCTTGCCGGCGATGTCCGGGGCACTGCCGTGCACCGGCTCGAACAGGCTGGGGAACTTGCCTTCCGGGTTGATGTTGGCTGAGGGCGCCACCCCGATGGTACCGGTGCAAGCCGGGCCCAGGTCGGAAAGGATATCGCCGAAGAGGTTACTGCCCACTACCACATCGAACCAGTCGGGATGCATGACGAAGTTCGCGGTCAGGATGTCGATGTGGTACTTGTCCACGGCGACCTCCGGATAGCCTTTCCCCATGGCCTCCACCCGCTCGTCCCAGTAGGGCATGGTGATGGAGATGCCGTTGGACTTGGTCGCCGAGGTGAGCTTTTTTCGAGGGCGGGAGGCCGCCAGGTCGAAGGCGTATTTGAGCACGCGGTCGATGCCTACTCGCGTCATCACCGTGTCCTGGATCACCACCTCGCGGTCTGTGCCCTCGAACATCTTGCCGCCGACGCTGGAGTACTCGCCTTCGGTGTTCTCGCGGACCACGTAGAAATCGATGTCACCGGGGCGGCGACCGGCCAGCGGGCTCTTGATGCCCGGCAGCAACTTGCAGGGGCGCAGGTTGATGTACTGGTCGAACTGGCGGCGGAACTGCAGCAGTGACCCCCACAGGGAGATGTGGTCGGGTACCGTGGCCGGCCAGCCCACGGCTCCATAGAAGATGGCATCGAAGTCATTGAGCTGGCTGAACCAGTCATCGGGCAGCATCTTGCCGTGTTCGAGGTAGTAGTCGCAGCTGGCGAAATCGAAGTGCTGCAGTTCCAGGTCGATATTGAATTGCCTGGCAGCGGCTTCCATGGCCCGCAGTCCCTCGGGCATCACTTCCTTGCCGATACCGTCTCCGGGAATCACGGCGATACGGTGTGTCATGACGATCTCCTCTGTGTGTCGGATCAGCTCCAGTCTAGTCTCCCTGCATGGAGAGATAAGCAGGTTATGATGAAAGCTATTGTTAACCTGAAGTGGAGAAGCCGTGTCCCAGCTCTATGACCTGGCCTTCTTCCAGCGCCTGGGGGTGGAGCTGGCCAGTCGCACCACCCGGCCATGACGCGCCGTCAGCCCTCGGCCGCATCCAGGCCGGCGCCGAATCCGGCGGCTTCGATCCCGGCCAGCACGCAGGCCTGGTCATTGCCCGGGCTGTCGCCGCTGGCACCGACGGCGCCGATGATCTCACGGTTCTCGTCGAGGACCAGCACACCACCGGGGACGGGGACGAAGCGCCCCTGGGAGGCAGTGGCGACGCCGGTCACGAAGGCCTCGCGACCCTGGGTGCGTTCTCCCACGGTCGAACTGGACACACCGAAGCCCAGGGCGGCTGCGGCCTTGCCCTGGGAGATCTGGATCCTCAGGATGCCGGAACCATCCTCGACATCGGCGGAAACGAGATGCCCGCCGTCATCCAGCACCACCACCGTCAGAGGCTGGAGCTCCTGTCGTCTGGCCTCGGCCAGGGCGGCGGTGATGATCTGGCGTGCCTGATGGAGGGGCAGGTGGGTCCTGCGTCGAAACACATCGAAGGCCATAGCCTGTTCTCCACATGGAAAGAAGGATCAGGGAGTGGCGATCCCGCCACTCCCGATTCGTGTCGATGCCATCTTCAGGCTTGCCCGATCTCGTGGTTGCTCATCTCGATTCCTCCTTGTGATTCAGGACGTGCCACATGGTCACTTTTATTGGATATTGCATTTTGTATAGCGTTATCAGGCCGGGGTGTCAAGCCAAGCCACCTTGTATTCCCGAGGCCCGTGCCCTGAATCTACACGAATAATTTCTATAACTATTTGAATGGTAAGAAAACACAGCCGATGGCTGGTTTTCTCATTACCGTGCCTTGCCAGTCTGGTCACATGCGCTATACTGGATATTGTATTCAATTGTATGTTCAGGCACTCGGTAAGCGAAAGACACTCGGTAAGCGAAAAACACCGCAAGGAGCTGATATGGCCCATCCTTCGAGCCACCGGGATATCCAGCAGGATAATGGCGAGGAAGTCATTCTCGGTGACGCGCCGACATTGCTCCCCAGGACGACGCTGCATGACGAGATCGTCGTTTCGCTCAGGGACATGATCGTCGACGGCACCTTGCCCGCCGGGCCAAGCTGTCCGAGAAGCAGTTGTGTGATCATTTCGGCGTATCACGAACGCCCTTGAGGGAGGCCTTCAAGGTCCTGGCCGCGGAAAATATCATCGAGCTGCTTCCCAACCGCGGCGTCAGGGTGACCAAGCTGACCATCGAGGACATCGACGAGGTCTTCGAGGTGCTGGGTGTCCTGGAGGGCCTGTCCGGGGAGCTTGCCTGCTTTCGCATGAGTGATGCGGAAATCGCCGAGGTCAGGGTGCGTCATGAGCAGATGGTGACGCACTTCCAGAACGGTGAGAGGTTGCCCTATTTCAAGCTGAACCAGGAGATTCATGAGCGCATCATGCGGGGTGCCCACAACCAGAACCTTGCCGATGTCTATTCCCGCCTGTCCGGAAGAATCCGTCGCATCCGCTACCTGAGCAGCCTCTCCGAGCGACGCTGGAAACAGGCAGTGGGCGAACATTCGGCGATGATCAACGCCCTGGAGAATCGTGATGGTGACCGCCTCTCCAAGATCCTCAGGGATCACCTCAAGAACAAGGCCGACGCGGCCAGGGAGAATCTCCTGGAGGCGGAAGGCAATACCCATGCAACGAGATGAGACATGACCCATAGCGACGATGGTCTGGAACAGGCTGCAAGATTGATCGAGCAGGCGCTGGTCCGTGGAGAACGACTCGAGGGGCTGCCCGAGCAATGCCGCCCGACCGACCACGCTCAGGCCTACGAGATTCAACGCCGTCTTGCCGACCGTCTGGGACAGTGCGGCGGGTGGAAGGTCGGTGCCAAGGCCCCGGACCCGGAAGCGCCTCGCCATTATTCCCCGCTGCCGGCGAGTCTGGTCCGGGAAGGTCCCGTTGAACTGGCCTTTTCGCGGTTTTCCTATCCGGCCCTTGAAGCCGAAGAGGCCTTCAAGCTGGGGAAGGATCTACCGGCGCGCGAACGGCCCTACTCGCCGGCTGAAGTGAGAGAGGCGGTGGCCTCGGTCCATGCTGTCATCGAGCTCGTGGATTCGCGCTTCATGGCTTGGCCGGAGGGGGTGGATGCCCTGACCCAACTCGCCGATCTGCAGAACAACGGCTTTCTGGTAGTGGGTGAAGGTGTTTCCGACTGGCAATCACTGGCACTCGACTCCCTCGCGGTGACCCTGTCGGTCGATGATGCCGAGATCGTCAATACCCGGGGCGGGAATCCGGCGGGGGATCCCTTCGCGCTTCTCGTCTGGCTGGCGAACGCCCTGCCTGACCAGAGCCAGGCGCTGCACGCCGGCGAGATAGTGACCTGTGGATCCTGTACGGGAAAGTACCCGGCGAAAGGCCCACTGGATGGCGTGGCGACCTTCGAGTCTCTCGGGCGCGCCGAGTTGCGTCTCGTCTAGCGGCAGATTCCGGTATCGGTGAATTCCCCCGCTTGAACGTCGAGGGTCACAAACAAGAGGAGATTGAAGATGAGTATTCAGATCGCATTTCTCGGGACCGGCCTGATGGGCGGACCCATGGCGACCAACCTGCTCAAGGCAGGTTTCGACGTCAAGCTCTGGAACCGGACCCGCAGTAAGGCTGAGGCCCTGGAATCCCATGGCGGTGTGGTGGTGGACACCCCCACCGAGACCGTGGAAGGCGCCGATTATATTCTCTCCATCCTCGACAGTGGTCCGGTGGTCAAGGAGGTCTTCTTCGAGTCGGGTGCCGACAAGAAGATGAAGAAGGGCGCCGTCTTCGTCGATATGGCATCGATTCCCCCCTCCATGGCTCGGGAACATGCCGAACACCTCAAGGGGCTGGGTGTCCATCATCTCGATGCCCCGGTGTCCGGGGGGAGTCTCGGCGCGGCCGAGGCGTCGCTGGCGATCATGGCCGGCGGTGACAAGGCGGCCTTCCAGCAGGCCGAGGCAGACGGCATCTTCAAGCCCATGGGGCGTACCACGCATGTCGGGCCGGCGGGGTCCGGCCAGTTGGTCAAGCTCTCCAACCAGGTGATGGTGGCGGTGAACATCACCGGTGTCGCCCAGGCCATGCTGCTGGCGTCCGCCGGTGGTGCCGACCCGGCGATGATCCCGGTCGCCCTGTCGGGTGGCCATGGTGACAGCCGGGTGCTCCAGGAGCATGGCCAGCGCATGCTGGATCGTCGTTTCATCCCGGGTGCCCCGATGCGCAACTTCATCAAGGACATCGACACCTGCCTGGCAGAGGCGAAGTCCCTCGGCATGTCGCTACCGGTTCTGGAGAAGGCGGCCGAGTACTACCGCGAACTCTATGACGAGGGCAAGACCCAGTGGGATCACAGTGCCTGGTTGCTGGCCCTTGAACGTCACAGCGATGGCGTGCGCATGGGCGACGGTCCGGACGTGGGTCCCGAAGACCAGGGCTGAGACTTCCTGCCAGAACTGCGTCAATAGTAGCGGCCCCGTGTCTGCCGATGACTCGGCTGTCGATAACAAGGACGTCGGCAGAGTCACGAGCCACGCACCAAGAGGAAGACAAGAAGAGGAAGGCAAGAATGAAGAAGATCCTGGTATGTGGTGCCGTCAGAGATCGACAGATGGAGCAGATGCGTGAGGCGTTTCAGGTCGAGGATTTCAGAGGGGTATCCCTGGATAACAATCCGGCCCTCGAGACCGCCCTGGGCGAGGCCGATGCCCTGATCAATGGTGGCCTGCCGATCACCTCGGCACTGCTCGATCGAGCGCCTTCCCTGAGGGTCATTGCCACCATTTCCGTGGGCTATGATGCCTATCCGGTGGATGAGCTATCACGGCGGGGCATCCTGCTGTGCAACACGCCGGATGTCCTCACTGAGACCACGGCGGATACGGGCTTCTCGCTGATCATGGCCACGGGGCGCCGAGTGGCGGAACTGGATAGCTGGTTGCGTCGGGGTGAGTGGAAAGGCAGCGTGGGTCCCGCCCAGTTCGGCAAGGATGTCCACGGCAAGACCCTGGGCATGATCGGCCTGGGTCGTATCGGTGCCGCCGTGGCCAGGCGTGGCGCCCTGGGCTTCGGAATGTCGATTCTCTACTCGAACTCCTCTCCCAAGCCCGCCCTGGAGGAGGAACTGGGCGCGCGCCGCTGCGAGATGGCCGAGCTGCTGGCCGAGGCCGATTATGTCTGTGTCACCGTGCCCCTGGTCAAGGAGACCGTCCATCTCATCGGCGCCGGGGAGTTTGCCCTGATGAAGCCCGATGCGGTCTTCATCAATCTCGCCCGTGGCAAGGTCGTGGACGAGACGGCCCTGGTTGATGCGCTGAAGAAAGGGCGTCCGGGTGCGGCGGGTCTCGATGTCTTCGAGGTCGAGCCCCTGCCCGGCGATTCCCCGCTTCTCGGCATGGACAACGTGGTCCTGCTGCCCCATGTGGGATCGGCCACTCACGAGACCCGTGATGCCATGGCCCAGCGCGCCGTCGACAATACCTGCCAGGCCCTGCGCGGCGAGACCCCGCTTAGCCCCGTCAACCTCGATAGCTGGCAGCCTTAGCCGCCGCCTCATCAAGGCACCCGTCCCCACAAGAGATCGAGTCGCCGCTGGGTTTCTTTGTTATCGTCCCCTCGCCACCTATCCTGAAAGGAGGTGGCCAATTCCGTTCTGTCCTTGCAGAATGCCATGATTTTTCCGAAGGAAGTGCCGGCGTGAATGTCCTCATGTTCACCAATACCTACCTGCCCATCGTCGGCGGGGTCAGCGAGTCGGTGCAACGGCTCAAGGTGCAACTCGAGAGGGCCGAGCATCGGGTGCTGCTGGCGGCGCCGCGTCTCGACGGGCAACCCCGCGACGAACAGGATGTGGTGAGGGTCACCGCCGTACAACACTTCAATGGCAGCGATTTCTCGCTGCCCGTGCCGATTCCCGGACAGCTCTACGATGCCATCGAGGTATTCGAACCGGATGTCGTGCACTCTCATCACCCCTTCCTGCTCGGCGATACCGCTGCCCGGGCGGCGGTGATCTACGGCCTTCCGCTGGTGTTCACCCACCATACCCTCTACGAGCACTACACCCATTACGTGCCTGGCGATTCCCCGCGAATGCAGCGTTTCGCCAGGTCGCTGGCGATCGAGTACACCCTGATGTGCGACGAGGTGATCGCACCCAGTGACAGTATCCGTGATCTGCTGCTCGCCCGGGAGGCCAATCCGAGGATCTCGGTGGTGCCCAGCGGCGTGGACACCGTGCGCTTCGCCCTTGGCGACGGCCGGGAGTGGCGCGCGCGGCTGGGCATTCCCGATGGGGCCTACGTGATCGGCCATCTCGGCCGGCTGGCCCAGGAGAAGAATCTCGCCTTCCTGGCCGAGGCGGTATGCCGAGCCCTGGTCGGGTTGCCCGAGGCCCACTTCCTGGTGGTCGGGGAGGGTGAGGCGCGACGTGATATCCAGGCGGTGGCCGAGGCACGAGGCGTGGCGGGCCGCCTGCACTTCACCGGCCGCCTCCAGGGCCAGGCATTGATCGACGCCTACCATGCCATGGACGTCTTCGCCTTCGCCTCGCACAGCGAGACCCAGGGCATGGTCGTGGCCGAGGCCATGGCGGCCGGGTTGCCGGTGGTGGCCGTCGCCGCCCCCGGGGTGCGCGAGGTGGTGGTCGAGGGCCGTAACGGGCGGTTGATCCCCGTGGACGACCTCGATGCCATGGCCGAGGCGCTGGCCACACTGGCCGCACCTGACGCGCGGGCCCCACTGGCCGAGGAGGCCCTCGAGACGGCCGCCGGCTATGACGAGGCGCGCTGCGCCGCGCGTTGCCTGGCCGTCTATCGCCACGCCATCGCCCGGGGCGGGCCCTTCACCTATGCCGACGAGGGGGGCTGGGAACGTATCCGAAGTCGGCTGGGGGCCGAATGGCAGATGCTTCGCCATCGCGGCCGCCTGCTTCGCCACCTGGTGCAGGAAGAATGGGGGCAGGAGCGCCCCGCCTGGTGGCCTGGCCACCGCGAGGAGGACGAGACCGAGGCGCCACCGAAGTAGCCCGCCTCAATGGGGGCCGCGGCGTCGGTCAGACCAGCGCTTCAGACCGGCCAGCAGGGCGACGCCCGCGGCCAGTCCGGCAAGCGACCACAGCAGTTCCCCGCGGTCGGTGGCGGTGACCAGGGCGCCGAGCTGGCTGCCGAGGAGGATGACGGCGGCCAGACCCGGCACGATGCCCAGGGTCGAGCCGATCATGTAGTCGCGAAAGCGCAGGTGGAAGGCGCCGGCCATCATGTTGGTCAGGGTGAAGGGCGCCAGGGGCAGCAGATTGATCACCGTCATGGTGCGGATGCCGCGGTGTGCCAGGTAGCGTGACATGCCCTTGAGGTGACGGCCACCGTAGGTCATCAGGGTCTTGCGTCCCAGGCGCCGTCCCACCCAGTAGGAGACCACCGACGAGGTCAGGGTACCCAGGGTGGCGTAGACGAAGCCCCAGGTCGGGCCGAATACCAGGCCGGTTAGTGCCACCAGAATACTCAGCGGGAACATCACCAGCAGGGCGCCGGCATAGAGCGCCATGACTGCGAGGGAGCGAGACATCTTTCGAGAGGCGTCCGAGTGGTCGAGAATCGCCTCAGCATACGCAAGAGCGCCCGGCAACCAAAGCGGTGCCGGGCGTCAGGGGTCCTGGAGTCGCGATGACCTGGCCGCCGCCTTTGCTGGAGGCGAGGGTCGTCGGTGCGGTATACAGGGGTGCCGCCCCGCTATCCCCCGCGCAGCCCGAGAAGGCCCGCCCCGGTATCAGCCA
>NZ_JBDNGD010000168.1:0-1575 GCF_041689495.1 Halomonas sp.
AACCGGTGTCAGGGCATCGATTACCCCATCGGCATCCTTGTCGGCGAGCATGCCCAGCAGACCGATGGTACGACCCTCACAGGGCAAGGCGGCGAGGCGCTCGGCCAGATGGGCTGCCGCATGGGGATTATGCCCCACGTCAAGGCACCACTGGCCAAGCCACTGCATGCGACCCGCGAGATTGACACGGGACAGGCCACGCCGACAAGCCGTGGCCTCCAGCCTTACCCCAGCCAGGCACAAGGCCTGGAGCGCCGTCGCGGCATTGTCCAGCGGCAGGCCGGGGTCGGGTAAGGCGGCAAGCGTAACGGGGCCACCAGCACAGGAATCGCCTCTGGGGTCTGACCCCATAGGCGCCGCCTCGGGGCTATTTCCAGCCTGCTTTCCCTCGAAAGACGTAGTTCCCCAACCTGTCCAACACCATTGCGGGCCCTCCCCCTCATGCCCGAAGGCCTCCCCAAGGGCAAAGACGGGTGCCTCGAGCCGGGCCGCCTCAGCCCTGACACTGGCCGGCAGCACCGTGCTGCCCAGCACCACCGGACGGCCCGGGCGCAGGATACCGGCCTTCTCACGCCCGATAGTCTCGAGATCGTCACCGAGAAAGTCGCCATGATCCCTGGCAATGGTCGTGACGACGGTCACATCCGAGTCGATGACATTGACGGCATCGAGCCGGCCGCCCAGCCCCACCTCGAGGATCGCCAGGTCGGGTAACTGGCGGGCGATGGCCCAGAGGGCGCCCAGGGTCCCCACTTCGAAATAGGTCAAGCTGACGGGGTCGCCGGCCAGGCGCGCCGCCTCGACGGCCTCAAAGCCGGTGATCAGCGTTGCATCATCGACCTCCTCGCCATCCAGCCGCAGGCGCTCGTTGTAGCGCAGCAGATGAGGGGAGGTATAGGCGGCAGTGGAGAGCCCATGGGCCCGGGCCACCGATTCGATCATGGCCACGGTAGAACCCTTGCCATTGGTCCCCGACACGGTGATCACACGGCGGGCGAGCGGCGCATCCAGCAGCCCCATGCGGGCGGCCACCTCGGCGACCCGTGACAACCCCAGCTCGACACCCAACGGATGCGCGGCTTCCAGGCGTGCCAGCCAGGCATCGAGGGTGCTGGGCAGGGATGCCTCACGCATGCCGGTAGCGATCAGCGTGGCGATTCGTCGTGATCATCGCGATTCCCTTCCTCGACAGGAGACTCCTCGGCCTGGATGTCATCGGACGGGGAAGCATTGATGACATCCGCCTGTTCGGCGATATCCACCAGGTCGGGTTCCACGAGGGCATCCTCGGCCGGTCCGTTGGAGGGCTGAAGGGTGAGCTTGCGCAGGATGCCCCCCAGGCGACGACGCATGTCCTGACGGTGGACGAGCATATCCACGGTGCCATGCTCGAGCAGGAACTCGCTTCGCTGGAAGCCTTCGGGAAGTTGCTCGCGGACCGTCTGTTCGATGACTCGCGGCCCGGCGAAGCCGATCAAGGCATTGGGCTCGGCAACGTTGATATCACCGAGCATGGCCAGTGACGCCGACACCCCACCGAACACCGGATCGGTCAGCACCGAGACATAGGGAATG
>NZ_JBDNGD010000169.1:0-4599 GCF_041689495.1 Halomonas sp.
GAGCGAGCCCGGGGCGTGATCGCCATGTCGGCAGGCAACCATGCCCAGGCGGTGGCCTATCACGCGGCCCGGCTGGGCATCCACGCCACCATCGTCATGCCCAGGCACACGCCAAACCTCAAGGTACGCAACACCCGCCACCTCGGTGCTGAGGTGCATCTGTTCGGTGACGGCGTGGCAGAAGCCGGCGACTATGCCCGCCGCCTGGCCGAGGAGCGCGACCTCGTCTTCGTGCATCCCTACGACGATGAGCGTGTCATTGCTGGCCAGGGCACCATCGCCCTGGAAATGCTCGAGGACGAACCCGAGCTCGACTGCCTGGTGATTCCCATCGGTGGCGGTGGCCTGATCGCCGGCAATGCCGTGGCCGCCAGGTCAATCAAGCCCGACATCGAGGTGATCGGTGTGCAGACCAGCCGCTTCCCCTCAATGAAGCAGGCGCTCGCCGGCGAAACCATCCACTGCAGCCTGGCCACGCTGGCGGAAGGCATCGCCGTCAAGCAGCCCGGCAAGCTGACCCTGCCGATCATCCGCGAGCGGGTCAGTGATATCGTACTGGTGGACGAAGCCGAGATCGAACGCGCCATCCTGATGCTGCTCGAAATCGAGAAGACCGTTGCCGAGGGCGCCGGTGCCGCCGGTCTCGCCGCCCTGCTCACCGATCCGCTACGTTACCGCGGTCGCCGTGTCGGCCTGATCCTGTGTGGCGGCAACATCGACATGCTCGCCCTCTCCTCGGTGATCCAGCGCGGCCTGGTGCGCTCGGGCCGCATCGTCAGGGTACGGGTGGGCATTTCCGATATACCGGGGTCACTTGCCGAGTTCACCCGATTGCTCGCCGAACAGGGGGCCAATGTCATGCAGATAGCCCACCAGCGCACCTTCACCGACCTGTCGCTGCGTGCCACCGAGGTGGAAGCCACCCTCGAGACCCTGGGCAGCGACCACACCCGCGAGGTCATCGAGGCGCTGCGTGCCGATGGCTACGACCCGGTGATGCCCGCCAACGAAGTCCACCCGGACGAGCGTTGGGCCGAGAGGCCCGCAAGGCATGGCTGAGCGGTTCCCGTAGCGGTCTGAATTCAAGTAATAAAGGCAGCACCTGCCTTCGGGATAAATCTGAGCGAGGTGGAATAAGCTATCAAAAAATGTTGTATCTAGAACTTTTCGTGCCTATATTCCTCCAATCTATGTTCGAATTCGAGCATTATTTGCTGGCAGACCCGCGATCAGCCCGAATCATCGACACTCAGTGTCGACCGTCAGGCATTGACCGCTTCGAGATGTTGACAGGTTGGAATCAACCCGCGAACCCGATAGCAGATGGCCATTGCGATGTTTCAGATACAACACTAATGTTCGATAACGAAAAATGCCGGGCGACGCTTAACCCACACAACAAGAACCCATCCGGACATTCCACAGGAGACACCCCATGGAAAAACAATACATCCTGTCCCTCGATCAAGGCACCACCAGCTGCCGCGCCATCCTCTTCGACCGCGATGCCCGGATCGTCGGCATCGCCCAGAAGGAATTCAGGCAGCATTACCCGACGCCCGGCTGGGTGGAACACGATGCCATGGAGATCTGGGGCAGCCAGATGGGGGTGGCGCGCGAGGTCCTCGAAACCCAGGGAATCAAGCCCACCGAGGTAGCGGCCATCGGCATCACCAACCAGCGCGAGACCACCGTGGTGTGGGACCGCCACACCGGAAAACCCGTCCACAACGCCATCGTCTGGCAGGATCGTCGCACCGCACCCTTATGTGACGACTTGAAGGAACGCGGCCTGGAGGCCTACATCCGCGAGACCACTGGCCTGGTGGCGGATGCGTATTTCTCCGGCACCAAGATCCGCTGGCTCCTCGACAATGTCGAAGGGGCCTGCGAGAAGGCCGAGCGTGGTGATCTGCTGTTCGGCACCATGGACACCTGGCTGACGTGGAACCTGACCCGCGGCGAATGCCATGTGACCGATGTCAGCAACGCCTCGCGTACCCTGCTCTACAATATCCGCTCCCTGGAGTGGGACCAGCGCATGCTCGACGAGCTGGGCATCCCGGTCTCCATGCTGCCCGAGGTACGGCCCTCCAGCGAGGTCTATGGCACCACCGGCGCCGAGATGTTCGGCGGTGCGCGCATCCCCATCGCCGGCATTGCCGGTGACCAGCAGGCCGCGCTGTTCGGCCAGACCTGCTTCGAGAAGGGGATGGTCAAGAACACCTATGGGACCGGCTGTTTCCTGCTGATGAACACCGGCGAGTCGCCCGTGATGTCCAAGTCCGGCCTGCTCACTACCATCGCCTGGGGGGTGGACGGCAAGGTGGAATACGCCCTGGAGGGGGCCATCTTCATCGCCGGGGCGGCGATACAGTGGCTACGCGACGAGCTCAAGCTCATCGACTCGGCCGAGGATTCTGAGTACTACGCCGGCAAGGTGGACGACGCCGGCGGCGTCTATATGGTGCCGGCCTTCGCCGGACTGGGGGCACCCTACTGGGACATGTATGCGCGTGGCGCGATCTTCGGGCTGACCCGCGGAACCCGCAAGGAGCATATCACCCGGGCGACCCTGGACTCGCTGGCCTACCAGACCAAGGATGTCATCGATGCCATGCAGGCCGACTCCGGCATCACTCTGAAGTCGCTTAGAGTGGATGGCGGTGCCGTGGCTAACAATGTCATGATGCAGTTCCAGGCCGACATGCTGGGCGTCAACGTCGAACGTCCCCTGCTCACCGAGACCACAGCCCTGGGAGCGGCTTACCTGGCCGGCATTGCCGTAGGACTGTGGACCAAGGAAGAGGTGGCCGACAAGGGCAGGATAGAGCGCACCTTCGAGCCCCAGATGGAGGCCGAAGAACGCAAGCGGCTCTACAAGGGCTGGAAGAAGGCGGTCCGCCGCACCATGAACTGGGAGCGTGACGAGGACGAATAACCGCCCCAGGTTCCCAGACTGATCGCTGATCCCATGGCCCCTGTCAGGGGCTGTCGATGGACTATTGGCGGAGCGAACGGCTCAGGCCCGGCGCGCGTGCCAGCGCCGCCAGAGCAGCAGACAGACCACCAACACCAGCCAGGTGTAGAGGGCGGCAACGGTATCATCGAGCATGATGCCAAGCCCGCCACCCAGGGACTCCAGCTGGTTGATCGGCGGCGGCTTGGTGATATCGAAGAACCGGTAGATCACGAAGACGCCCGCCATCGCCCAGGGTCGGCGAAGGGCTGCCAGGCCCAGCACCGCAACCGGAAAGGCCAGGAACTCGTCGGCCACTATCGACTGGACATCGCCGCCGCCCAGAGCCGCCGAGGCGACATGGCAAACCGGCACACCGATGACCAGCAACATGGCCGAGACCCCGAGTTGCACCTGCCGAGAGCGGCCCAGTATCCACCAGGCCAGGGGAAGCCCCAGCAGCGAGCCGACGGTTCCCGGGGCCCAGGGCAAATGCCCAAGGCCGAAACCGGTGGCAATCCATACCGTCAGGGTTTCCATGCTCATCCGGCCTCGCGGGCCTGACGCTCGAGTTCCTCGACCATGCCGGTATCCAGGGTCAGGGCCTGGGCCAGTTGATCGAGCCAGGCGCGCTCCATGGGATTCTGCTCATCCACCACCGCCACGCTGATCAGATAGATCTCCCGGGCCGCCTGAGGGGAGTCCGCCGCGCGGGCCAGCTTCGTTGCATCCAGGGGCGCGGAAAGCTGGCGCTCCACCCACTGGTGAAGTTCCGCATCGGCACCGAGACTATCGATCTGTTCCCCGATCAGGGCCTGTTCGGACGCATCGATGTGCCCGTCGGCCCGAGCGGCCCAGATCATCGCCTGCAACAGCTCCAGGCTGCGCTGCTCACTCGCCTGACCGCTCAATCGCTCCACCGGCTCGCCCACCGAGGCGCTGTCATCGCCTTGCTGGCGAGAATTCTGCCAGGCCTTCCACGCCAAGACCCCCACACCGGCCAGGGCGCCGTATTTCAATGCCTTGCCACCCAGCTTTCGGCCACGCTTGGAACCGACCAGCAGGCCCAGTGCCCCGCCGCCCAACAAGCTCTTCACATCCAGCCCAGAGCCGCCCTGCTGGCCGCTCCCTGACTGGCCACCACTCGACTGACCTCCTCCCAACTGCCGGGAAAGCCCATCGAGCAGCCCCTTGAGGTCCCCGCCACCCGGACTCGACTTGCCACCGGCCTGCTGCATCAACTGCTGAAGAATCCTGCTGGCATTCATGTGCTTCTCCCTGACGTCATATAAGGTGGTTGCCCTTGCCACAGGAGCCTCTGCGGTAGCCGAGGCTCTGGACGGTCAAACCGGCGAGTTGGACCTACAGGCGATTAGCATGTTCCTTCACCCTATGCCGTAGGTAATCTGACAGGGCGGTTATCCCCAGCCAAACCGCCGAAGTCACCCCGAATACGGCACGCGGTGCGTTCCGATTCTGGCTGCCATCCTCACACTGGTCGCTGGAAGGGGCTCGATGAACCGGGCTGGTGGCCACTCACTGCAGCGCGGTCCACAATTTTGGCGTCACTTACTACCGGGAGTTTCTCCGATGACAGAGTACCGCTTCGACCCCTTGATCCATGAGTTCGTGATGGATGA
>NZ_JBDNGD010000170.1:0-2808 GCF_041689495.1 Halomonas sp.
ATCCAGCGGGGGGATACCCTTGCCGTGATAGCCCAGCAATATCTTGGACTCGGTTACAGCGAGGTCCTGGCTCTGCTCGAGCAGGTTCCCGACCAGAATATTCTCACCCGCTGGCGGGTCGGAGACAGCTTTGATTACCAATTGGACGAGGAAGGCAGACTCCTCTCCATGAAGATCATGCGCGATGTCCGTCGCGGCGTCATGGTGGAACGCGATGAGGGAGCCTATGACGTCACCACCATCGAGCGCTCCGGCGAGCCCACCCAGCGTCTCTTCGCCGGCACCGTCAGCGGCAGCTTCGCCCGCTCGGCCCAGGCCACTGGCCTTTCCAGCGCCGAGGTCAGTCAACTATCGCGCCTGCTGAACAAGAAACTCGACTTTCGCCGCGACACCCGTCGCGGCGATCATTTTCAGGTGCTGATGGAATCCGACGTCATCGACGGTCAGAGTCTCGACTCCCGTGTACTGGCAGTACAGTACCAGGGAGAACGCATGAATTTGACCGTGGTTCGCAACGACAGCGACAACACCTTCTATACGCCGGATGGCAATAGTCTCGATCCGGCCTTCAATCGCTATCCCTTCGATGGGCGCTATCGCCTCAGCTCCAACTTCAATCCGACTCGCAAGCACCCCGTTACCGGACGGGTCAGACCTCACAAGGGTACCGACTTCGCCATGCCCATCGGGACCAGCGTCCAGACCCCGGCCAATGGCCACGTGGAGAAGGTCGGCAATCATCCAGGGGCAGGCCGTTATGTGGTCATCCGCCACGACAACGGCTACAAGACGCGTTACCTGCATCTGTCTAAACCCCTGGTCAGTAGTGGCCAGCGCGTCGCCATGGGCGAGAGAGTCGCCCTCTCCGGCAACACCGGGCGCAGCACGGGCCCTCACCTCCACTACGAGGTCCTGGTCAACAACACTCAGGTGAATGCCATGAAGGTGGCACTTCCGGAAAACCAGAGCCTTCAGGGTGAACAGCTGATAGCCTTCCAGCGTCAGGCGGAACCCTTGCTGGCGGCGCTCGAGAGCGGCGAGACCGGTACCGTGGTCGCCAGTGCGCAAGTCGAGCCTGAAGACGACGACAGCTGAGTCCTGGCAGGACCCGTTACTGCGCCCCGCCCTGTGCGGGGCGCTTTTCGTTGAACCCCGGCCGTTTATCGATACCGAGGCTCGATTAGAGGCCGAATAGGCCCCGCCATCCGATCCGTGGAGACTGTCCGTGTCATCCCCCAACCCGGTGCCTGCCTCGCCCCAGGCCGGCCGGCTGAGCACCTTCTTCGGCGTCTTCCGCTACAGTCGCCGCGCACTGGAGCTGGTCTGGCAGACCTCGCCCTTACTGACCCTCGGGCTTGCCCTCTGCACCCTGGTCGCCGGGGTCCTTCCGGCGGTGGCGGCGTGGATCGGCCAGTTGATCGTCGACTCGGTGGTCGAGGCCATGGCCTACCATCGCGAATCCGGCGCGCCCCTGACCCTGGAAAGCAGCTGGCCGGTGCTGCGCTATGTGCTCGCCGAGGCCGGCGTGATCATGGTCATCGCCCTGGCACAGCGAGGATTATCGGCCCAGCAATCCCTGTTGCGGGCGCTGCTCGGCCAGAAGGTCAATGTCATGATCCTCGAGAAGGCCGGCACCCTGTCGATGGCCCAGTTCGAGGATTCGGAGTTCTACGACAAGTTGACCCGGGCACGGCGTGAGGCCTCGATCCGCCCGCTGGGGCTGGTCAACAAGACCTTCAGCCTGCTGCAGAACGCCATCTCCCTGGCCAGCTTCGGCGTGTTGCTGGTGCAGTTCTCACCCTGGGCGATTCTCATCCTGCTGATCGGCGCCCTGCCGGTGTTCGTCTCCGAGGCCAAGTTCTCGGGCGACGCCTTCCGGCTGTTCCGCTGGCGCTCTCCCCAGACCCGCATGCAGATGTACCTGGAGACGGTGCTGGCCCGGGAGGACAGCATAAAGGAGGTCAAGCTGTTCGGCCTGGAACCACTCCTGCTGGACCGCTACCGCAAGATCTTCGACACCCTCTATGGCGAGGACCGCCGCCTGACCCTGCGCCGCGAGAGCTGGGGATTCATGCTCGGGCTTGTGGGAACCCTCGCCTTCTACGGCGCCTATGCCTGGGTGGTGGTGGAAACCATCGGCGGAGGCCTGAGCCTGGGCGAGATGACCATGTATCTGATGGTCTTCAAGCAGGGGCAAGGGGCGCTGTCGGCGAGTCTCACCGCCATCAGCGGCATGTATGAAGACAACCTCTACCTGTCGAATCTCTACGAGTACCTCGAACAGCCGGTGCCCGCCGATCGTGGCACCCTGACCCGAGGCGAGATACCAGGCGACGGCATTCGCTTCGAGAATGTCGGTTTCACCTACCCCGGGGCCCAGTCACCGGCCCTATCGGGTATTTCGTTGCATCTGACACCCGGTCACAGCCTCGCCATGGTGGGTGCCAACGGCTCCGGCAAGACCACACTGATCAAGCTGCTCACCCGGCTTTATGAACCCACCCTGGGACGCATCCTCCTGGATGGCAGCGACCTGCGCGACTGGGACGTCCAGACGTTGCGTCAGCGTATCGGGGTGATCTTCCAGGACTTCGTTCGCTACCAACTGAAGGTCGGCGAGAACCTGGGAGCCGGCGACGTCACCGCCTTCTATGACGAGAACCGGTGGCAGGAGGCCGCCCGACGGGGCCTATCCGATGACTTCATCTCCGACATGCCCCATGGCTACCACACCCAGCTGGGTCGCTGGTTCAAGGGCGGCCAGGAACTCTCCGGTGGCCAGTGGCAGAAGATCGCCCTGTCTCGCGC
>NZ_JBDNGD010000171.1:0-2870 GCF_041689495.1 Halomonas sp.
CCTGGGATGCACATCGTGATGATGATTGGCGTCGGCCTCCGTGCCGTCACGTCGGAATGCTACCCCAGTTCATGCGGCAGCGCAGCGTCTATCGGCATTTTCGCGGAATCGGTTGACCACTTGGGGTGGGCTTGCCAATGTTGAATAGAGGCGCAGGCCGTCCGGCTCGCTCGTCCAGGCCGCGTCAGTCAACCAGTATCAAGGAGTGGCTATGACGACCTATATCGTGGTGGCGGATGCCGCACGGGCACGGATCTTCACGCGTGATGGCATCAGGTTGACCGAGCAGGAGAGCCTGGTGCATAGCGCGGGTCGGTTGCACGAGGGTGACCTGGTGACCGATCGCGGTGCCGATGTGCACGAGTCGATGTCCATGACATCGCGTGCCTCGGGCGGGGAGAATTCGGCCTCCAACCACGAAGCGGATATCTTCGCCAAGGAGGTGTCCGAGCGGCTCTACCAGGCCCGTGTCGACAACAGCATGGGCAAGCTGATCCTGGTGGCGCCATCCAAGTTCCTGGGGCGCTTGCGCGAGAAACTCGATAGACCGACCGCCAAGCAAGTTATCCACACCTTGTCCAAGGACTTGTCCAAGGCCAGCCTGGAGGATATTCAGGAGGCAGTTCGCGACCTGCGCTGACCCTTGTCGCGTCTCCCGTCACGGCACCTGTGGGAGGTCGATCTCGTCGCTGCGTCGGACCCCCTCCGTCATCTGGCGGCAGAGCCTGAGGAATTCGCGAATCCCGGTGGTCAGGTGCTTGTGGCGATGCCAGATGAAGCTGAATTGGCGACTCAGCTCCAGGTCCGGGGTGGGGATTGCCACCAGGCTACCCCGCCTGAAGGCGTCGCGGAGCGCCAGCTTCGATATGCAGCCGATCCCCAACCCCGATTCCACCGCCCGCTTGATGCCCTCGGTGTGTTCCAGCTCCAGCAGGATATTGAAGCGTCCGCGCCGATGGCGGGCGGCCTGTTCCAGGGTCAGACGGGTACCGGAACCCTGCTCGCGCATGATCCAGGCCTCGCGGAGCAGCCGGTCAAGTTCCACGGGGCCGGCATGGGCCAGTGGATGGCGGGGAGAGCAGAACACCGCCAATTCGTCTTCCACCCAGGGTTGGGTGATGACGTCATCTTCCTCGCACTGGCCCTCGATCAATCCCAGATCGAGTTCATGCTGTTGAACACTGTCGATGATGGCGCGGGTATTGCGCACCGAAAGGCGTACTCGGCTGGCGGGATGGCGCTGCATGAAGTCACTGATCAGCAGGGTGGCCAGGTAGTTGCCGATGGTCAGGGTGGCGCCTACAACCAGCGAGCCTACGCCCTGTTGACCGCGCAACAGCTCCTCGACTTCCTCTGCCCGGTCGAGCAGTGCCACGGCCTTGGGTAGCAATTGAAAGCCCAGGCCGTTGAGCTTGAGTCGCTTGCCGATGCGGTCGAGCAGCTGGCAATCGAACTGGCGTTCCAGTTCAGCCAGGGCCGTGCTGGTCGCCGATTGGGAGAGTGCCAGGGTGCGTGCCGCCCGCGACACACTCTCGTGCTGGGCGACGGCGACGAAGACCTCCAGCTGGCGCAAGGTATAGCGCATGGCACGGCTCTCCCGGGGCTGTATCGAGTTTCCTCTGACCTATATTGATAATATAGATAATCTATATCCATACAATCCATTTAACAGATATTTGCCGCTCGCTTATAATCCATGCATCAGACTTTTAAAATTTCTATATGAATATGGAATATAAGGGAGCCGGCATGAGCAAGTTCGCCCTGGAAGATGTGCTCAGTGTCTACCACTGGAACGACACCCTGTTCAGTTTTCGCACCACGCGGGAACGCAGCCTGCGGTTCAAGAACGGCCAGTTCGTGATGATCGGCCTCGAGGTTGCCGGGAAGCCGCTGATGCGCGCCTACTCCATCGCCAGCCCCAATTACGAGGATCACCTGGAATTCTTCAGCATCAAGGTGCCCGATGGCCCCCTGACCTCGCGCCTCCAGCACCTCGAGGTGGGGGATCAGATCATGGTCAGCCGCAAGCCCACCGGTACCCTGGTAACCGATGACCTGCTACCGGGGCGCAACCTCTACTTGCTTTCCACCGGCACCGGCCTTGCCCCCTTCATGAGCCTGATTCAGGATCCGGAAGCCTACGAGCGTTTCGAGAAGATCGTCCTGGTTCATGGGGTCAGGACGGTCAGCGAACTCGCCTACGCGGACTTCATTCAGAAGGAGCTCCCGGCCCACGAGTACCTGGGCGAAGAGATCAGCGAGAAACTCATCTACTACCCCACGGTGACACAGGAGAGTTTCCACACCATGGGTCGCCTGACCGACCATATCCGTAACGGCAAGCTCGCCGAGGATACCGGCCTGCCGACCCTGGATCCGCGCCAGGATCGCGCCATGATCTGCGGCAGCCCGGCCATGCTCGATGACACCAGCGGCCTGCTCGACGAGATGGGATTCAATATCTCGCCGCGCATGGGTGAGCCCGGCGACTATGTGATCGAGCGGGCGTTTGTCGAAAAATAAGTTCCACCCGGCTTCGCCGGGAGCTGTAAGCCATCAGCGTTAAGCTATAAGAAGAACCCCATTTGGCCACAGCCAGATGGGGTTCGCTGTCTCTAGAAGGTAGCCAAGCTCTGGACTTACGGCTTACGGCTTACGGCTTACGGCTTTATACAGCGTCTTTTCCGGTCTCGCCGGTGCGGATGCGGATCACTTGCTCCAGGGGCGTGACGAAGATCTTGCCGTCGCCGATCTTCCTGAATGTATCGGCGCGACCTGGGTGATGCTATCTAGACAGCATCTTTTCCCATCTCGCCGGTGCGGATGCGGATCACCTGCTCCAGCGGGGTGACGAAGATCTTGCCGTC
>NZ_JBDNGD010000172.1:0-16765 GCF_041689495.1 Halomonas sp.
GCCTCCCTGCCGACGCGCGACGACCTGGCAAGGCTATCGATGGAGAACAAGGGCGCGGGGAAGAACAAGGGCGTCGGGGCGCAGGAGCCGTAGTCAGTGATGAAATCGCTGAGCCGCCTCGCGAGCCAGCGAACGGATGGCGTCCCAGTCCTCGGTATCGACCAGGGACTTGGGCGTCAGCCAGGAGCCGCCTACGCACATCACGTTGTTCAGCGCCAGGTAGTCCTCGGCGTTGTTGACGCCGATGCCTCCCGTGGGACAGAAGCGCGCCTCGGGAATCGGGCCGGCGAAGGACTTGAGTGCCTTGACGCCACCGCTCGACTCGGCGGGGAAGAACTTGAAGCGACGGTAGCCATACTGCCAGCCGGTCATGAGTTCCGAGATGGTGGCCACGCCGGGCAGCATCGGGACCGGGCTCTCGACGCCGTAGCGATAGAGGGCCTCGGTGGTACCCGGGGTCACCACGAAGTCGGCCCCAACCTGTTCGGCCTGGCGATACTGGGCCGGCGTCAGCACGGTACCCACCCCGACACTGGCCTGAGGCAGCGCCTCCTTGATGCGGCGGATGGCCTCCTGGGCGCAATCGGTGCGCAGGGTCACCTCGAGGACGGTCAGGCCACCCTCGACCAGGGCCCTGGCCAGGGGGACGGCGTCTTCCACGCGCTGGATCGCCAGCACCGGGATCACTTCGGCCTTGAGGCAGATGCTGTCGAGTTCGGTGGTGCGGGTAGAGGGCAACTGCTTTTCGATACTCTTGTCGACAGTCATGGAATATCACTCCAGAAAAGTTCGGGAAATCGGTCTCAGGGGGCCCAGTAGACGGCCAATGGACAGGCCAGAAAGGCGCGGATCGGCAGCTCTCGGGCATCATCGCCGGAGAGGGCTCGCGCCAGCATCGCTCGCTTGTCGCCACCGCAGATGTGCAACAGGTGGCGGCGGGCATGATGCAGGCGGTCGGCACTCAGGGTGATGCGAGCCTGGGGTTGGCTGGGCGAACGCACGGCAACCACCGGGGCCTGCGTGGCAAGTGCCAGCTCCAGTTCACGGCTGTCAGGAAACAACGAGGCGGTATGACCATCGCCGCCCATGCCGAGGATCACCACACTGGCGGGCCAGGCCAAGGCCTGAAGGCGAGCGGCGACCGCGTCGGCGCCCTGCTCGGGTGTCGGGTCCGAGGTGGTCAGAGAGACAAAGCTCGCCCGGGCGGCGGGGCCCCGGAGCAGGTGCTCACGCACCAGGCGGGCATTGCTGTCGGCATGATCCTCGGGCACCCAGCGCTCGTCGGCCAGGATAACGTCGATGCGATCCCAGGGCAGCGCCGCGCTCGACAGCGCATGGAAGAAGGGCACCGGCGTCGAGCCGCCGGAGACCACCAGCAAGACCCGTTGCTGGTCCTGGAGGTCGGTACGCAGTGCCTGGGCCACGGCTTCGGCCAGCTGGACGGCCAGTTGATCGCGGGGGGAATCGCTCATCTCAGTAGTCCTCATACCAGCTCCGGCCATCCTGGGTGATCATGGCGATGGAGGCCACCGGCCCCCAGGAGCCCGCGGGATAGCGTCTTGGCGCCTCGTCGAGGTCCGCCCAGGCGGCGATCAGGCTGTCGCACCATTGCCAGGCGTGCTCGACTTCGTCCCGACGCACGAAGAGATACTGCTGGCCCTTCATCACCTCGAGCAGTAACCGCTCATAGGCATCGGGAATACGAGCCTTGGGAAAGGCGTTGTTGAAGTCCAGATGCAGGGGGCCACGGCGCAGGCGCATGCCCTTGTCCAGGCCGCTGTCCTTGGTCAGCACCTCAAGGGCCATGCCCTCTTCCGGCTGCAGGCGGATCACCAGCTTGTTGGCCGCCAGGCCGCGCTGGTCGGGATCGAAGATATAGTGGGGCTGCTGGCGGAAGTGGATGACGATCTGCGACAGCTTCTCGGGCATGCGCTTGCCAGTGCGCAGGTAGAAGGGCACACCGGCCCAGCGCCAGTTGGCCACCTCGGTTCTCATGGCCACGAAGGTCTCGGTCTGGCTGCGGGTATTGGCCTCATCCTCTTCCAGATAGCCCGGGACACTCTGGCCATCGATGCTGCCCGCCATGTACTGGCCACGCACCACATCGCGATCCAGCATGTCCTCGGTAAATGGCTTGAGGGCCTTGAGGACCTTGACCTTCTCGTCGCGTATGGCATCAGCGTCGAGGTTGGCCGGCGGGTCCATGGCGATCAGGCAGACCAGCTGCAGCAGGTGATTCTGGACCATGTCGCGCAGTTGCCCGGCCTCGTCGAAGTAGCCCCAGCGCCCCTCGATGCCCACCTTCTCGGCCACGGTGACCTCGACGTGGGAGATATGGTTCTGGTTCCACTGGGTGCCGAACAGCGGGTTGGCGAAGCGCAGGGCAATCAGGTTCTGCACTGTCTCCTTGCCGAGGTAGTGGTCGATCCGATAGATACGCGACTCGGGGAAGACCGCCCCGATGGCATCGTTGATATCGGCCGACGACTCGAGGTCGGAGCCGATGGGTTTCTCGACCACGACCCGGCTCTGCTCGTCGAGGCTGTCGCTGGCCTCGAGGTGGCGGCAGATGTCGCCATAGAGCTTCGCGCCCACGGACAGGTAGACCACCATGGGGCGCTCGAGCCCGTCCTGGCGCCAGTCGCGAATCGCCGTGTAGCCATCGACGCGGGTGAAGTCGAGCTGTCGATAGTCGAGACGGGCCTTGAAACGCTCGAGCGCCTTGGCGTCGAGCTCATCGGCCTTGACGTAGGTCTTGAGCGACGACTCCACCTGGGTCACGAAGCCCTGAAGATCCAGCGCCTGGCGCGCCAGACCCAGCAGTCGTGTGCTAGGGGCGAGGAGGCCTTCACGCTCGAGCTGGAAGAGCGCCGGGAAGAGCTTGCGCTGCGAGAGGTCACCGAGCGCGCCGAACAGCGCCAGGTCGATATCGGTGCGGCTGGATTGACCGGAGCGGTCGAGTTGCGTCATGAATGGCCCCATCCTTATCTTGTTAACTTAGCAAAAAAGTACCAATCAGGATGGGAAATTTCAAGGTATTTCTGTAAACTTACCTTTATGATAAGGGTGCGTCTTCCTTCAAGACCCCCAGAAGGCTAGGGTGGTGTTCTTGATGTAGTTAAATCACCACATTCTGCGCCCCTCACCTCCTGTCGCCATCCTCTTCACGGAGTCGCCGCCATCATGGCCAGTCATGACCTTCTCGATCGCATTCGCTTGCAACTCGAGGATCTCAACCGCTCGGAGCACAAGGTCGCCGATGTCATCCTCGCCGACCCGGCCGCCGCCACCAGCATGAGCATTGCCACCCTGGCACAGCTGGCGTCCGTCAGCGAGCCCACGGTCAATCGCTTTTGCCGCAGCTTCCTGGCCAAGGGCTATCCGGATTTCAAGATCAAACTGGCTCAGAGCCTGGCCGGGGGCACGCCCTATGTCAGCCGCGCCGTGGAGCCTACCGATGGGGCCACCGAGTACACCCAGAAGATCTTCGGCGCCACCATCGCCGCCCTGGATGAAGCTCGCCGCAAGACCGACCCGACCCGCATCGAACGCGTCGTCGATTACCTGACCCAGGCCAAGCAAGTCCACTTCTTCGGCCTCGGGGCCTCGGGCGCCGTGGCCCAGGACGCCCAGCACAAGTTCTTCCGCTTCAACATCCCGGTGACCGCCTACGTAGACGTGCTGATGCAGCGCATGATCGCCTCCACCTGCCAAACCGGAGACGTGGTAGTGGTCATCTCCTGGACGGGGCGAACCCGGGAACTGGTCGATATCGCCCGGATCGCCCGGAAAAGCGGTGCCGTGGTGCTGGGCATCACCGCGCCGGGGTCGCCACTGGCGGGCGAATGCACCGAGACCCTGGAAGTGGATACGCCCGAGGATACCGACTACTTCATGCCGATGACCTCGCGAATGATCCAGCTGACGCTGATCGATGTCCTGGCCACGGGGGTGACCCTGCGCCGGGGAGAGGATTTCCTGGACCATCTGAAGAAGATCAAGGACAGCCTGCTGGAGACGCGTTATCCGGCAAACCAGAACCCCTGAGTCGGGAGGACACGCAGGATCAGGAAGCGCAGTCGATGCACTTCAGGGCCAGGGGATCCCACTCGAGGCGCTTGCGGGCGATCCAGTCGCCACAGTCGATGCATTCGCCATACTCGCCCTTCTCGATTCGCGTAAAGGCCGCTGAAACTCGGCGCAGGGCCAATTGACGACGCTCCTCCTGCGCCTTGGCCATGGCCTGGCCCTGCATGGCGTCCATGCGCGACAAGCGCCCCACCGAGGTCTGATCGAGCATCACGGTATCGCGGGCGTCGCGGCTCGACTCGCTGTCCTCGAGCAGTTCGGCCCGCGTCGCGGTGAGTTTTTCCTGCACCAGATCCATGTCCAGTTCCGGATGGTTCACGGTCGTGTCCTCACGCCGGGGAGCTTTCCGGCAAGCTGCTATGATAGGGCCCGTCTCCGGACAGGTCAGACCACCATTCTGTCATTCTCACCCCTCACTGCCTATGGAGTGCCGCATGGGGTACCGCACCCTGCTGAAGGATCATCACGGACTGCTGGGCATCTCATTTCTGGCGATGTTCTCTTCGTTCATGGGCCAGAGCTTCTTCATCGGGCTTTTCCAGGCGCCGATCTCGGCACGGCTGGGCCTGAGCGCCGGGGAGTTCGGGGCCGCCTATGCCGTGGTGACGCTGATCGCCGGTTTTGCGATGCTGCGCCTTGGGCCGAGCATCGACTGGGTTCCCCCGCGGCGCTTCGCCATTGTCGTGCTGGTAACCCTGATACTGGGCGTTATTCTGCTCACGCTGTCACCCTGGTGGGTGCTGGGGCTGGCGGGCATGGGCCTGGTGAGACTGTGCGGCCAGGGCATGATGACTCATCTGGGCAACACCCTGGCCGGCAGGGAATTTGCGACCATGCGCGGCCGAGCCATGGGACTGGCCGGGATGGGGCTGATGCTGGGGGAAACACTGCTGCCACCGCTGACGGCAGCGATGCTGGTCTGGCTGGGCTGGCGGGAGCTGTGGTGGCTCTTCGTTCTGGTACTGGCAGGACTCTGGGTGCCGACCCTGGTGTTCGGCCCCTGGCCGAAGGCGCCCGGAAAACAGCCCAAGCGTGGACAGCCACACAGCGGTCCGCGCCCCTTTCGCGACAGACGGTTCTGGCAGTTGTTGCCCCTCTTGATGATCTTGCCGATCACCATGACGGGGCTGTTCATCTACCAGGCGAGGATGACCGAGGATCTCGGCAGCAGCCTGACCATCTATGCCCTGGCGCTCACCGGCATGGGCCTGGCCAAGCTTCCGGGAGCCTTGCTGGGAGGGCGCTGGGTCGACCGCCTGGGGCCGACGCGAATGGCCCGCCTCTACCTGCTGCCCTTCGCCCTGGCCCTGCTCCTGGCCATCGCCGTAGGCGGCGATATCGGGGTCTGGGCGCTGATGGTCGGGGGCGGACTGGCCATCGGCGCCCAGGAATCCATCGCCACCAGCCTGCTGGTGCGTATCTGGGGTGTCGAGTATCTCGGTACCGTGCGGTCCACCCTGAGTGCCTGCATGGTCTTCTCCACCGGTCTGGCACCGGCGCTGCTGGGGGTGGCCCTTGATCTGGGAGCCCACTTCACGATGATACTCGGCGGGATGCTGGTGCTGCTGATCGTCGGCTGGACGATGGCCCAGGGCATCCTGACCCGTCAGGAGACCAGGGGAAATCGTGAGTCTCTCTCCGGCAATGGAGACACCGAAAAAAAGTGAGTCATCGATACATCAATGGAACACCGCTGGATAGCGGTGTCCCATAGGGGTCGATCGATCAGCGCAGCAGCAATACCGGTACACTGGCCTTGCGCAGCATGGCGGTGGTGGTACTCCCCACCAGCAGGTGGCGGATACGGGAATGACCATAGGCGCCCATCACCAGCATGTCGATGGCATGCTGCTGCTGGTAATTACGCAGGGTCTCCTCGACCTCTCCTGCCCGGATCGCTCCCTGGGCCTCATGCCCGGCATCACGCAGTGTCTTCAAGGCCCAATCGAGCTGGGAGCGATTGTCGGCCGTCTCGGCACCGACAACCACCACGTGGCAGGGAACGCCATTGAACATCGGGCTCCTCGACATCATTTCCACCCCCTTGCGGGTGGTCTTGCTGCCGTCGAAGGCAATCATCACCGTTTCGGGTCGCTTGAAGCGATCGGTGACCATCAGAATCGGCCGATGCAGGGTGCGCACCAGCCTCTCCAGGTTGTAGCCCAGGTAATTGCCGTCCTGCTTTGCCATTACGCTGGCGAGTCACCGGATTCTCGACGCCCATTTCCAGGGCTCGATCCTTGGCCGCCTGGAGCATGAGGCGGCCCTGCTCCTGAGCGAGCTTGGCACGCTTTTCATCGAGCTGAGCCAACTCCTCGAGCAGATGCTCGCGCGAGCCCAGCCCGATATTGCCGGAGAGATCCGATTCGTCGGTGTGCTGAGGGTGGTTGTCCACCACATGCAGGAAGGTCAAGGGGGCATCCAGCGCCAGACTGGCCCAGGCCGCATAATCGCAGACGCCTTCCGAGTACTGAGAGCCGTCGACGGCGGCCATTACCTGTTCTGTCATGTCAGTGACCTCCCATGAGTTTTTCGACGGCGGCGGGATCATCGTGAACGGCAAAACGGTCGACGATGGTGGCGGTCATCATCGACTCCAGCAGCCCCACCACGGTGAGCATCAGCGAGGTGGGCAGGATGATCATCAGGGTCTCGAGGTTGGGCGGCACGTCCGGCTATAGAAAGACCGGCAGGCTGTCCGGCAACTCGCCCATGTCACCGACGCTGCGGATGCCCATCCCCGTCATCAGGAAAACGGCCGTCAAGACGACGATGCAGACCAGAGGCGAGGGAATGCTCTTGCCGATCTTCGGCACATAGGGAAAGAGGTAGATGATACCCAGGCCGGCGATAGTCATGGCGTAGACATGCCAGGTCACGTTGGTCAGTTCCGGCAACTGAGCCATGAAGATCAGGATCGCCAGGGCATTGACGAAGCCGGTAACCACCGAGCGGGAAACGAAGCGCATCAGGTCCGCCAGCCGCAGGTAGCCGGCGACGATCTGCAGCACGCCGGTGAGCAGGGTAGCCGCCAGCAGATACTCGAGGCCATGCTCCTTGACCAGAGTGACCATCAGCAGCGCCATGGCACCGGTGGCCGCCGAGATCATCCCCGAACGCCCCCCGGTGAAGGCAATGATCACGCAGATCGCGAAGGAGGCATATAGAGACCGACCCTGGGGTCGACGCCGGCGATGATGGAGAAGGCGATCGCCTCGGGAATCAACGCCAGGGCCACGACGATGCCCGACAGGGTGTCACCCTTGAGGTTGGAAAACCAACTCAGTTTCATTGTCTCGAACATGCACGGAATCCACGGTCGGGGGAAGCGGTGCGGCGTGACCGGCATGCAGGCCGGCATGCATGAAGGTACCCGGCGGTGAGCCGGGTACCTGATGTAGACTAACGTCGCATGTCACACCCTCTGGAGGGACAGGATTCTAGCAGCTTCCATACTGCCTTGCAGTATCGGCTCAGTCGGCGTCACCGCCGGCCGGTGGCCCGGCCTTCATCTGCTTGAAGGCCTCCAGCAGGTCCATGGGCATGGGGAACATCATGATCGTCGCCGCTTGATTGCTGCCCATATCCGCCATGGTCTGCAGGTAGCGCAGATGTAGGGCGGCGGGGTTACCCGACAGCACGTTGGCCGCCTGCAACAGCTTTTCCGACGCTTGCAGCTCACCCGCGGCATGGATCACCTTGGCGCGCCGCTCGCGCTCGGCCTCGGCCTGGCGGGCGATGGCACGGATCATGCTCTCGTCGAGATCGACATGCTTGATCTCGACGTTGGCGACCTTGATACCCCAGCTTTCAGCGGAACTGTCGATGATCTCCTGGATGTCATCGTTGAGCTTGTCGCGTTCGGAGAGCACCTCGTCCAGGTCGTGCTTGCCGAGTACCGAACGCAGGGTGGTCTGAGCCAACTGGCTGGTGGCGTTGGTGAAATGCTCGACCTGGATGATGGCCTTCTCGGGGTCGACCACCCGGAAATACAGCACGGCATTGACCTTGACCGTGACGTTGTCCTTGGAGATGACATCCTGTTCCGGAACGTCCATGGTGATGACCCGCAGGTCCACCACCTGCATCTTCTGAATGCCGGGGATGATGATCATCAGCCCTGGCCCCATGACGCGCTGGAAGCGCCCCAGGAAGAACACCACACCGCGCTTGTATTCCGGCAGGATGCGGATCGATGCCGCCAGCAGCAAGATCAGCAGGACGACCGGTACGAGATAGGAAAGCAACATCATGTCGACTCCTCGGTTGGGCCGGGCGATGCGAATCATCGACCGCGCCAGTCTTACTTCAGGATGACGATGCCAGCGGCTCGACCTCCAGGGTCAGGCCATCGACCGCCGTCACGCGGACCGACTGCCCGCGTGAGAGCGGCTGGGTGCTCCGGGCATTCCAGCGCTCGCCCATCAAACGCACATGCCCCTGGCCGGCAAAGTCCTCGAGCGCCTTGGCCTCGCTGCCCACCAGCTCTTCCTGGCCGGTCCGCGGCGTGCGACGACGCAATCCGATGAAGCGGGTAATGACCCATAGCATCAGGCCCGCCGCAAGCAGGGCGATGCCGCCGATCATGGGCAACGATATACGCAGGTTGTCCGCATCCATCAGAATCACCGATCCAAACACGAAGGCGGCGATACCGCCGATCCCCAGTATACCGAAACTCGGCATCAGGGCCTCGCCCACGATCAGCGCCATGCCAACCAGGATCAATGCCAGGCCGGCGAAATTGATCGGCAGCACCTGGAAGGCGAACAGCGCAAGCAACAGCGAGATGATACCGATGGTACCCGGCACCAGGCTGCCCGGACTGGCCAGCTCGAAGATCAGTCCGTAGAAGCCGATGATCATCAGGAAGTAGGCGACATTGGGGTTGGTGATCACCGCGAGAAACTGGGTCCGCCAGTCGGGATCGAAGCGCTCGATGGTCAGGTTGGCCGTATCCAGGATGCGCTCCCCATCCTCCATCACCACGGTGCGGCCGTCGACCTGGGTGAGCAGGTCGTCGATGTCCACGGCCACCAGGTCGATGACGTTCCTCTCCAGCGCCTCGCTGGCGGTGAGGTTCAGCGCCTCGCGCACGGCCTCCTCCGCCCATTCGGCGTTGCGTCCATGCCGCTGGGCCAGGCTGCGGATATAGGACACGGCATCCTCGAGCACCTTGCGCTCCATGGCCGTCTCGCCACGCCGCGGGGCATCGTCACTGCGCGCCGAGTCCTCGTCCGGCTCGTCTTCGCCCCCCAGTCCCGGCAAGCCCCCACCCATCTGAACGGGTGTCGCCGAGCCCAGGTGGGTAGAGGGCGCCATGGCCGCCACGTGGCTGGCATAGAGCAGGTAGGTACCGGCACTGGCCGCGCGTGCTCCCCCGGGCGCCACATGGATGGCGACCGGGACCGGTGATTGCAGCATGCGGCGGATCATGTCGCGCATGGAGGCGTCCAGACCCCCGGGGGTATCCATCTGCACCACCACGAGTCGTGCACCGCGCTCTTCCGCCCGCTCCAGGCCCCGCTGGAAATAATCACTGATCGCCGGACCGATGGCACCCTCGATGGTCATCACCTGGACGAGGCGTTCGTCCTGCTGGGCCGATGCCTGCCAGGCCAGCAGGGCACCGAGCCCGAGACAACACAGGCTGAGGAGCATCATCAGGGGGCGGATACGCTTGGCTCGGAATCGGTTGATCATCCTGTTCCCTCGACCGCAAGTCACTCCCCATGAGAGTAGCGGCAAACGGACTCGTTCAACCAGGGAATCACCGTCGGGACCGCCATTGACGACGCCAAGGGCGAATCCAGGGAGCGAATTGGCATAAAATCGTGTCCTAGCCTTGTTTCACTGCAAGGCGCCTTCTGCAAGGCGCCTTCTGTAAGGCGCTTCTTGTAAGGAACAGCGAGCCGACACGACTACTCCCCAGTCATGACTCAGGGCGACACCGGAGACCCCATGCCGAACGACACCACCGTGCCCCTCGAAGAAGACCTCAGCCTGGTCGAGCGCCTGTCATCGGCACTCGTGGTTTCCGGCCTGTCCCAGGAAATCAACGACATGCAGACGATGGCCGACACCGGCCTGGCCCATCATCATGTCTGGCTGCATCGTGACGCGATCGACTGGGTGGCACGGCTGCCTAAGCAGAGCCAGATGGGACTCGATCCCCGAGCCAATCTCGCCTACCAGGCGGCCTGTTTCGAGCGGGCAGGCGCCAGCGGCCATGCACCCTCCCTGCAGGGGGTATTGCCACCGTCGGAGGTCCTGCCCCGAGGGGGCCTGCTGGTCAGCGCCATTCGTGGGCGTCCCGCTCGGCTACCCGAGGACCTGACGGCCATCGCCGAGGCCCTGGCCAGCATCCACCTTCAGGAGGTGCCTCCCGGTGAGGCAAGGCTACCTCTGCTGGCGCCACCCATTCCCTGGAAGCCCATGGTCGAGGAAGTCATGGCACAGGCCGCCTTCCTCGACGAGGCGGACCTGGAGCCGGCGGCCCATCAGCTCGTCCGCGATGAGCTCGCCGCCCTGCCTGAGGCGCTGCCCGGCGGTCGGCTCAATGAGCCCCGGCTGATCAGCTTCGATGCCCACCCGGGGAATTTCCTGATCGCCGACTCCGGTCTGGCGGTGCTGGTCGACCTGGAGAAGTGTCGCTATGGCCTTCCCGGCTTCGACCTGGCCCATGCCAGCCTCTATACCTCGACCACCTGGGACCTGATCAGCCATGCCGAGCTCACCGCCGATGAGGTGGTCGACTTCTATCGTCACTGGCAAGCAACCATGGGCATCCACGGGGAGACGGCGACCCTGCTCTCCTGTCGCCGCGCCATGTGGCTCTGGTCGCTCACCTGGTGTGCCAAGTGGCGGGCCAGTCACCGCCGTGAACATGACCGGCAAGCCAGGGGCGAGGACTGGTCCGCCGAGCTCAGTGACGATGCCCTGGTCGCCCATGTGCGCGACCGGGTCGACCACTATCTCTCCACGGCCATCATCGAGCATGTGCAGCGGGAATTCCGCACCCTCGAGAAGGCACTCACCGACTGACAGCCGACCACCGACCGCTCATGACTGAGCGCATTATCCAGACACCTGCATTACGCATACACGTTCATCATCAAGCAAGGAACCGTCAATGCCGATCCGCCTGCTCGCTGCCGCCGCTCCTATCGCTCTGCTGCTGTCCGGCCCCGTCGCCGCGGCGCCCGACCCCGCCGACTGGCAGGCCGTGCTCGACGAGGCCCGTGGCCAGACCGTCTACTGGTACGCTTGGGGAGGCGATGAGCGCACCAATGGCTATATCGACTGGGCCGCCGACAGCATCGACGAGCGATTCAACATCGACCTGGTTCACGTCAAGCTGGGTGATACCGCCGAGGCGGTGTCGCGGGTGCTGGCGGAAAAACAGGCCGGCAACGATGATCAGGGCAATGTCGACCTGATCTGGATCAACGGCGAGAACTTCGCCACCATGAAGGCCAATGGCCTGCTGTTCGGGCCCTGGTCGGAAGCGCTTCCCCATTACCCCCTGACCGACCCGGAAAATTCCCCGGCGGTGCGCTTCGACTGGACCATCCCGGTGGATGGTCTGGAATCTCCCTGGAGCAGTTCCCAGGTGGTGTTCTACTACGACACTGCCCTGGTCGACGACCACCCCCGCTCGATGCCCGAACTGCTCGACTGGGTCCAAGCCAACCCCGGTGATTTCTCCTATCCTCGGGTCCCCAACTTCCTCGGCAATGCCTTCATCACCCAGGCGCTGCTTGAACTGGGCGAGGATACCGACCAGTTCTATGCTCCGGTAGAAGACGCCGATTTCGACGCCGCCACGGCGCCGCTCTGGGACTTCCTGGACGCCCTGCATCCCCATCTGTGGCGCAGCGGGCGGGCCTTCCCGGCCAACAATTCGGAGGTGCGCCAGCTGATGGGGGATGGCGAGATCAGCATCGGCCTGTCGTTCAGCACCACCGAAGCCTCCGGGGCCATCGCCAACTTCGAGTTGCCCGAGAGCGTGCGCAGCTATGTGCATGAGGGCGGCATGATCGGCAACATGAGCTTCCTGGCCATTCCCTACAACGCCCAGCACAAGGCCGGTGCCATGGTGACCGCCAACTACCTGCTCTCACCCGAGGCTCAGGCGAAGAAACATGACCCGGTGGTCTGGGGCAGCAACACCGTGCTCTCGCTGGACAGGCTCGACGAGGCGGATCGTGCGCGCTTCCAGGACATCGACCTGGGCATCGCCACCCTGCCGCCGGAGGAACTCGGCAAGGTCCGCGGTCAACCCCATCCCAGCTGGGTCGACGCCCTGGAAGCCGCCTGGCAGTCGCGCTATGTGGGCAACTGATCGGCGCGGGCAGACGCGACGGCACGCCGTCTCCCGATGATGCTGCGACTGGCCCCCGTCCTGATCGTTACCCTGCTGGTCGGCCCCATCCTGGCCGGCCTGGTCATGGCAGTGCTTCCCGCCTTCGGTTACCTGCCGGTACTGGGCGGTACCGAGTTCGGTCTGGCGCCCTGGCGGGAGCTGTTCGCCCAGCCCGGCCTGGCCCGCTCGGTGATCGTCAGCTTTGCCACCGGCCTGGTCACCACCGGCGTCTCCCTGACGGTGGTCTTGCTGTTCCTGGCCGGCATGGCCGGCAGCCGGCTGGACCGCTGGATCCGACGCCTGGTCTCGCCGTTGCTGTCGATCCCCCATGCGGCCGCCGCCTTCGGCCTGGCCTTCCTGATCGCCCCCTCGGGGCTGCTGGCGCGTCTGGTGTCCCCCGGGCTCACCGGCTGGGAGCGGCCTCCGGACCTGCTGATCGTCCAGGATCCCTGGGGGCTGTCGCTGATGGCCGGCATGGTGATCAAGGAGATTCCCTTCCTGCTGTTGATGAGCCTGGCGGCACTGCCCCAGCTCGATCCACAGCGTCGCGTGGCCATGGCGAGGTCGCTGGGCTACCGGCCGACCATTGCCTGGATGAAGACCGTTGCCCCGGCCCTCTATCCGCTGATTCGCCTGCCGGTCTATGCGGTCATCGCCTACACCTCCTCGGTGGTGGATGTAGCGCTGATCCTGGGCCCCACCCTGCCTCCAGTGCTCAGCATCTCGGTCATCGAGTGGTTCAACGACCCCGACCTGGAACGGCGCTACCTGGCCTCGGCCGGCGCCATCCTGCAGTTGGGGGTGACCGCCGGCGCGCTGCTCACCTGGTGGTGCCTGGAGAAACTGACCGCCCGGCTGATGGCCTGCTGGATAGAGCGTGGCGGCCGCCAACGTGGCGAGAGGAGCCTGCGCCTGGCCGGCAAGGGCCTGATCCTGGCCTCGACGCTCACCGCCTTTGTCGGGCTCGGCGGCCTGGCGCTGAATTCGGTATCCGGCTTCTGGCAATTCCCCGCTGCCCTGCCCGAGGGGTTCACCAGCATTCACTGGATGCGCGCCCTGCCGGCACTCGCCGGGCCCGTGACCTCCACCCTGACCATTGCCATCGGTGCGACCTTCATCGCCCTGGTGCTGGTGCTGGCCGCCCTGGAAAACGAGCAGCGTACGGGCCGACAGGCCTCGAAGGCGCTCTGGCTGCTCTATCTGCCCTTGATCGTGCCGCAGATCGCCTTCCTGTTCGGCCTGGTGGTGATCATGGAATCGCTGGGTGCCGGCCCGCGGCAGTGGGTGGTGATCTTCGGTCACCTGCTGTTCGTGCTGCCCTATGTGTTCCTCTCGCTGTCGGAGGTCTACCGCCGCTTCGATCCGCGCTGGTCGCGGCTGGCCCTCTCGCTGGGGGCATCGAGGAACGGCAGCTTCTGGCGGGTACGCCTGCCCATGCTGCTGGCACCGATACTCACCGCCATGGCCGTCGGCCTGGCGGTGAGTATCGGGCAATATCTGCCCACCCAGTTGCTGGGTGCCGGGCGCATCACCACCGTGACCACCGAGGCCGTGGCCCTGGCCTCGGGCGGTAACCGACGGGTCATTGGCGTCTGGGCTCTGGTTCAGGCCACACTCCCCCTGTTCGGTTTCATCCTTGCCGTGGGCTTGCCCCGGCTGCTCTGGTCGAATCGTCGTGGAATGCGAGGCGCCCCGTGAATCATCGCCACCATCTGGAACTTCGCCACATCCGTATCACCCTGGACGACCACTGCCTGGTGGAACTCGATGCCAGGGTCGGACCCGGGGAAGTGCTCACCGTGATGGGTCCCTCCGGGTCCGGCAAGTCCACCCTGCTGGCGTTTCTCGCCGGCTTCCTGTCAGAGGCATTCGATGCCACCGGCCGGGTGCTGCTGGATGGACAGGACATCACCCCCTTTCCCCCCGAGAAACGCGGCATGGGTCTGCTCTTCCAGGACCCGCTGCTCTTCCCTCACCTTTCCGTGGCGGGCAACCTGCGTTTCGGCCTGCCCCCGGCCAGTCCCGACAAGGCCGAGCGAGTCGAGCAGGCACTGGCGCAGATCGGCCTGGAAAGCTTCGGCGACCGCGACCCCGATACTCTCTCGGGGGGGCAGAAGGCCCGGGTGGCACTGATGCGCCTGCTGCTGTCCAACCCCTGTGCGGTACTCCTCGACGAACCCTTCTCCAAGCTCGATACCCACCTGCGCCACGAGATGCGCCAGCTGGTCTTCGACCGCCTCCACGACGCCGGCCTGCCCACCCTGCTCGTCACCCACGACCATGATGACGCCCGGGATGCCGGTGGGCAGGTGATAGAGTTGTCGTAATGATTCCTCGTCGGGTTACCTTGATCATGATGATGCGACAGCCAGGGTCGGGAGGAGAACCTAACGTGGTCTCCGGGCCATCAGGCATCGGGCACGAGCAGGCTCGGCTCATACCAGTTCCAGCACAGCTGGTAGGGGTCGAAGCCCTCTACCAGCATGGGCTTGACGATCTGGAAGTAGGGTGACAGATCGAAATCTCGCGGTGTAAAGAGAGAATAGTGGCGGCGTCGCAGTAACGGCTGCTTGCCTGTAGTCGGTTGAAGAAACGCCCCTTGTGAATCGGCATGCTCTTCGATTGGCAGAATTGGATAGTGCACGGACTGGAAGGCCTGGGTGATCAAGGTGGAACAGATGGCTCGGGTAGGATCGCCACTGCCGAGGGTGAGCATCCTCCGTCGCCAGCGTGCCGGCACCGGCGGCAAGGGCATCAGATAACGGGCCAGGTCGAAGATGTTACGAAGGTCATAGCGGTGTCCCAGGCGCTGGCAAACGAAACGAATCAACAACTCAATATCGCGCGGCGTCAACCCTACCGGACGGCAGATTCGCATGGGCATCCCCTCGAACTCATCGATCCCCACCAGCCGAACGCCCTCCGCCAGGTCGACCTCGACAAAACAGTCACTCGACTTCCCGCCGACGCTCTGTGCCGTTTCACGGCCGACGAACAATGCCGCATGGGACCATGACGATTGCGTAAGGTACTTGATTACCGTACTCAGTCGGGATGAACCCTCTACCAGCAAGACATCCCCGGGTTTCAGGCAAGGCAGCACATCACCCTCTAATCGGCCGTCGACCTGATGCCAGGAGCGCGGACAGGTGAGCCAGCAACTCAACCAGTATCCGCATCCTTCGAGCATCTTCGACATGGGTAAAACTCCCCGAGTCGCCTTGCGACTGCCAATAAAACTCCCCGAGTCGCCTTGCGACTGCCAATGGTGTCTCATGTCATTTTGTCGCTGCGCTCGAACCCTCCTTTCAAAGCGAGTGAGCCTTAACGACTCCCTGCCGCCTCCCGGGCAATGCCCTCTAAGGCCTCTGCCACCTTGTCGAGGGGCAAGTCGCAAGCGCTCAGGTCATGGCGCCTAGCCAGGTACTCTGGGTGATTCCACTCCACCAGGGTGCCTTGGTCCGACTCGCGGATCACCATCTTCTGGGGCAGGTCGAGCGCCAGACTCCCGCTGCACTGCATCATCGGCGTGCCGACATCAGGGTCATCCCCCTTTCCTCGAGTGCCGCACGCAGCCGCTCGTCGACGGCATCGATCCCCTGATCACTGGTCAATCGCTCGATACCCGGGTCGGCGGCCAGCGCCTGGCCCGTTGTCACCAGACCGACAAATACCAGACTTGCCAAAAGGTTGCGTCTATGGAACACGGCGGTAACTCCTTGTGCTTGCTTCAGTGTGAATTTTCAGCGTCGTCCACTGGGCTGGCGCCTGCAACTTCGAGCTGCCGCGTCATGCCCGCTAGCCCTGCGACCAGCAGCAGTATCGCCACCGGTATCAATACGGGCGCCAGGCTGGCCACGGCACCGGCAATCGGCAGGCCGAGCCAGATCAGCACCAGGGGGGCACAGCAGGCGCCACCTGCCAGCAGCGCCGGCACTGCCGCCAGCAGACCCGTGCTGGCGGACTTGAGTTCACAGGTCTTCGGGGCGCGCCAGAGCCGCCAGCCGGCCACCAGATTCAGACCGACGAGCATCCCGATGGCAAGGGCCAGCAGGAAGTTGAGCGGGCTGAAGGTCCAGACCAGTGGCCCCAGGGTAATCAGCCCGACCGGTTCGAACTGGAAGGTACTGCGCGCCTCGAACATCCGCTGCCAGGCCGGGAAGACGGCATCGATGCCGCCCAGGCCACCACCGGCCAGGTCCCCGGTCAGCCAGAGGTAGAGTCCCGTATAGGCCAGCGCTGTCAGCATCAGAACGACGAGGTGCGACGGGTAACGAACCAGCGCGACAAGCAGATGCTTCAACGGCGTCA
>NZ_JBDNGD010000173.1:0-2060 GCF_041689495.1 Halomonas sp.
TGATCCGACACGCCTTGTCGGAAGATCCCGATATCGTCTTGATGTCAGGCGTGGGTAGCGTCTGGCCGGTGATGCGTGCCCACAGCCTGCTCAACGCCCTGCACGGCCGTTTGGGCCATAAGCCGCTGGTGCTCTTCTATCCTGGCAGCTACGACGGTCAGAGCCTGACCCTGTTCAATCAGATCGCCAGCAACCACTACTACCGCGCCTTCTCGTTAGTGCCCTGAAGAATGAGCGCCCTGACCATGGCCGGCAGCGCCGCTGCCCGGTAGCCCGTTTTGTTGAGCGCCTTGCCCAGTTCCCGGGGCGAGGCGCTGCCCGTTAAGGAATCGATTGGACATGCGTATCCAGGACCTCTTCAAGAAACGCCTGCATCGCCCCATCAACGGGGTGGTGAAGGCCGACCAGAAGGACCGCGAAACGGTCTACCAGGAACTCGATGAGTACGTGGTGACCAACGAGCTGGAGAAGCACTTCCGCGCCTTCTTCGAGTCCTACGCCACGCCGCTCAGCGACCCCTCCATCGCCAACCGGGTCGGGATATGGATCTCGGGGTTCTTCGGTTCCGGTAAGTCGCACTTCCTCAAGGCACTCGCCTACCTGCTGGCTAACATCGAGGCCGAGGACGACGCCGGCAAGGTGCGCCGCGCCGCTGACTTCTTCGACGAGCAGAAATTGCACGATTCGATGATCCGCGCCGACATCGCCAAGGCGGTGCAGGAGCCGGCGGACGTCATCCTGTTCAACATCGACAGCAAGGCGAGCTCCAACGACGCCGGCAACCCGATCCTCAACGTCTTCCTGCGGGTGTTCAACGAGTACCAGGGCTTCAGCGGCGACCATCCGCATATCGCCCACATGGAGCGCCACCTGGCCCAACGCGGCGCATACGATCGCTTCGGTGAGGCGTTTCAACAAGCCAGCGGCAAGGTCTGGGAGAAGGAACGCGACGCTTTCCAGTTCTATCAGGACGACATCGAGCAGGCGATCAGCCAGGCACTGGACCTCTCGCCGGATGCCGCCCACAAGTGGTTCGAGGAGTCGGAGGAGACCTTCAGCGTCTCGGTGGAGAACTTCTGCCGTTGGGTGAAAGAGTACCTGGACGCGAAATCGCCGACCCAGCGCATCGTCTTCATGGTCGATGAAGTGGGGCAGTTCATCGGCAGCAATACCCGGCTGATGCTGACCCTGCAGACGCTGACCGAGAACCTCGGCACCATCTGCGGCGGCCGCGCCTGGATCGTGGTCACCTCACAGGCTGACATGGACGCGGTGCTCGGCGAGATGACCGCCGCCAAGGCCAACGACTTCTCGAAGATCGCCGGGCGCTTCAAGACCCGCCTGTCGCTCTCCAGCTCCAACTCCGACGAGGTGATCCGCAAGCGCCTGCTGGCCAAGAAGCCAGAAGCCAGCGATGAGCTGGCCGGCGTGTTCGAGGCCAAGGGCTCGATCCTGCGCAACCAGCTCACCTTCGACCGCTCCGGCCCCACGCTCAAGAACGTCGATGGCGCAGAGAGCTTCATCGCCAACTACCCCTTCGTGCCGTACCACTTCCAGCTGGTCCAGAAGGTCTTCGAGGAGATTCGCAAGGTCGGCGCCACCGGCGCGCATCTGGCCTACGGCGAGCGCTCCATGCTCGACGCCTTCCAGATGGCCGCCAAGGCGGTCAGCGATCAGGAGGTCGGCGTCCTGGTGCCGATGCACAACTTCTACCACGCCGTGGAGGGTTTCCTCGATACCGCGGTCAAGCGCACCATCGACCAGGCCAGCGAGAACGTGGCGCTGGATGAGTTCGATGTGGAGATCCTGCGCACCCTGTTCATGATCCGCTACGTGGATCTGGTCAAGGGCACCCTCGATAACCTGGTCACGCTCGCCATCACCCGCATCGACGACGACCGCCTGGCCATCCGCGAGCGGTTGGAAGGTACCCTGGCCCGCCTGGAGAAGGAGAGCCTGGTCACCCGCAACGGCGAGGAGTACCTGTTCCTCACCAACGAAGAGCGCGACATCACGCGCAAGATCAAGGCCACCGAGATAACCAGCAGCGACGAGAACAA
>NZ_JBDNGD010000174.1:0-2220 GCF_041689495.1 Halomonas sp.
CTGCCGCTTTATGCTCAGGCGCCCCAGCAGTCAAACTGGGTTTCGGATGACCTCACCACTTGGGTTCGCAGCGGCCCAACCGACGGTTACCGCATCGTAGGTACCTTGACCGCCGGTGAGCCGGTCGCGGTTCTTGAGACCAGCGGCGACTATAGTCGGGTCGAGAATTCCGAAGGCGATACCGTCTGGGTGTTGACCAGCGAGTTGCAGGAAACCCCCAGCACCCAGGTTCGCCTGCCGATCCTGGAGCAGCGGGTGGCCGAGTTGACCGGCGAGCTGGACGGCATCAACGACGACTGGGAGAACCGGGTCGCCTCCATGACCCAGACCCTGGAAACCACCGACCAGCGTATCGCCGAAATCGAGGCGCGTAACCGTGAACTCGAGGCCGAATCGGCCGCCTCGCGCCAGACCATCCGTCAACTCCAGGCACGCCTGGATACCCAGGAAGAAGACCTCCTGCTGCGCTATTTCATGTATGGAGGTGGTGTGGCGGGTGCTGGTCTGCTGGTGGGTCTGATCATCCCCCACCTTCCCCGGCGTCGAAAGAAGAATGATCGCTGGTTCTGATACCGAGGCAGGAAGTTGAATGGTCAAGCATTGGATCGCCCGCTGGCAGGAAGGTCGAATCGGGTTCCATCGTGATGCGCCCCATCCATTGCTGATGCGCTATTGGCCGGGACTGGGGGTCATGCCCGGCACCAAGATACTGGTTCCGTTGTGTGGAAAGAGCCTGGACATGCGCTGGCTGGGGCAGCATGACCATCCTGTGCTGGGTATCGAGCTGGCGCCCGAGGCGGTCGAGCAGTTCATCATCGAGGGACAGGGAGAGGTATCCCGCTATCGCCAGGACGGTTTTGTTGTCTGTCGCCAGGCCGATGTCGAACTCTGGTGCGGGGACTTCTTCCACTTCCATATCGAGCAGGCGGCCGAAATCGGTGCCTTCTACGACCGGGCGGCGCTGATTGCGTTGCCAGCCGCCACTCGACAGCGCTATGCCTTTCACCTGGCCCAACTGCTGCCTCCCGGTGCGGCCGGTCTGCTGATCAGCCTGACCCGCACCCTTGACGATGGCGGCCCCCCTTTCACGGTGTCTGGCGACGAGGTGCGCGAGCTCTTCGAGCCCAACTTTCGCGTCACGCATCTGGAGGACGGCGAGCCGGAAGCGGGCAGCGGCTTCCAGGAGAGCGTCTGGGCCTTGGTAAGAAAAGGCCCCTCGGCATAGACGTTGCAAGACGTTGCAGAATGGACGCCGCCTGTATCGCAACAATGAGGCCACCCCCGGGTGGCCTCATCGTCTGGCAGCAGGTTAGGTCAGCGAGCCAGCAGTCGGCCCAGCTCCGGATCGCGGAAGGCGCGGTTCAGGCCATCCGAGAGCAGGTCGTTGACCATGCGGGTATTGGTGTCACGGTCCGGGCGGACGGCGAAACTCTGGGTGCGCCAGGACGTGTAGGTTCCGGTGTAGGTGTTGCCGCCGTTGACGGCTTCGGCGACAAACACCGCCTCCAGGCGGGCCTCGTCGATGACCGGACGGCTTTCCCCCCGCTCGTACCCGAGACGATCAAGCGTCAGCGTCAGGCTGGGGCGGCCCTCGGCATGCTCGGTGGTCGGCGAGAAGCCCATCTCGCGGACGGCGCCCTCGGCCTCGCGCTGCAGCCTGGGGATCAGTTCATGGGCGCTGACGGTGATGGTGGCGGTGGACATGGCGCTGCCACTTCGCGTGCCGATCACCTCGCTGTCACGGCCATCCACGGCTACCACTGTCACGGCCTGGCCACTGCCGCTCTGGGGTACGGCGGCCGTGCGCTTGGGGTCGAGCTGGAGATAGTGGGGGCTGGCGCAACCGCCCAGCCAGGCAGCGGCGAGCAGCAGGGCAGAAAGACGAAGTAAGTGGCGACGATGCATGGGGCACTCCCAGGAGGACAGGGTTGAACAATCATCCGATTATATCGGCTCCTGGCGCGGCCTGCTCGACCGTAGGCCAGGTGTCACGGCGAGCGGTTCTGACGGCTGGAGCTCTGGTAGACTGTCGTCTCGATTCCATCAGGTTCTGAACGCATCTACGACAGGCTTGCCAATGTCCGAGACGACCCGAGACTTCTATATCGCACCCTCCATCCTTTCTGCTGACTTCGCCCGCCTGGGTGAAGAGGTGGACAATGTGCTGGCCTCCGGTGCAGATATCGTCCACTTCGATGTGATGGACAATCACTTTGTGCC
>NZ_JBDNGD010000175.1:0-3499 GCF_041689495.1 Halomonas sp.
CTATGATGACGGTCTATGATGACCGTCCCTGAAACCCGCCACTGGAGTGACTAATGAGCGATAACTTGATCATCGTCGATGAGAACGCCGGTGTCGTGCGGCTGACCATCAGCCGCCCCAAAGCGTTGAACGCCCTTAACAGCGCGGTGTTCACCGAGCTGGCGTCGGTGCTGACCGATCTCGAGACGCACCATGATCTGCGTGCCGTACTGATCACCGGCGCCGGCGAGAAGGCCTTCGTGGCCGGTGCCGATATCGCCGAGATGCGTGACATGACCCCGGAACAGGCACGGGCCTTTGCCGGGCAGGCCTTGCAGACCCTCAAGCGTCTCGAGGCACTGCCGGTACCGGTGGTCGCCCTGGTCAACGGCTTCTGCCTGGGCGGCGGCTGCGAGATCGCCCTGGCCTGCGACTGGGCCGTGGCCAGCGACAACGCCATGTTCGGTCAGCCCGAGGTAGGGCTGGGCATCATTCCCGGCTTCGGTGCCACTCAACGCCTGCCGCGCCGTGTCGGACCGGCCATGGCGCTTGACCTGGCCACCACCGGTCGCAAGATTGATGCCACCGAGGCCCTGCGCATCGGACTGGTCAACCGCGTGATGCCGCGAGACGCGCTGGATGCCTATACCGAAGAACTGACCACGCAGCTTTCCGGAAACGGCCCGGTCGCGGTCCGCAGCGCCAAGCAGGCGGTGCACGATGGCCTGGACCAGGACCTCGACAGCGCCCTGGCACTGGAAACGAGCCTCTTCGCGCTCTGTTTCGCCGGGGAGGAGCCTCGCGAAGGCATGGGCGCCTTCATCGAGAAACGCAAGCCGAGCTTCTGATCCTTATGGTGCAGACGACGTAACGGCCATGGCGGCGAGGCCAGAGCCGTTCGTCTTCCCTTGGCGGGTCCTGTCTATTGCCTTTTCGAGCTCCGGGAGTGCTGTCTCAGGCCCGGCGGGCACGCAGCCGGATCATTCGGGTGGCTATCGCCGTACCCGCCAGGGTGATGATCATGCCGGCGATGATCTGCAGGCTGAGCGTCTCGTCCAGTATCAGGTAGCCCCAGAACAGGGCGCTGACCGGCACCAGGAAGGTCACCGTGGAGGTGGCTGTGGCTCCGGCGCTGGCGATCAGCCCGAAGTAGAGCAGGAAGGCCACCGTGGTGCTGAGCACCGCGAGCGCCAGGCCATTGCCCCAGGCCAGGCCGCTGATCGGCTCCGCGGGCCACAGCAGGAGGCCCGGCACCAGCAGGATCAGCGCCGAGGCGGCGGTGCTGCCCGCGGCCAGGACCCGCACGGGCAGGTGCGAGAGGTGCATCCTGGCGTAGTTGCCGGCCACGCCATAGCAGAAGGTCGCCCCCAGCACGGCGAGGATGAACCAGCCGTCACCGCCCAGCGCGAAGTCCAGCCGGTCGGCCGAGAGAACATAGACCCCGAACAATGCCATGGCCAGCCCCAGGTACTGCTGTCGCTGTACCGGGGTGGCGAAGAACAGCGCCCCGAGAAGAGCCGTGAAGATCGGCGTGGTGGCGTTGATCAGTGAGGTGAAGCCCGCCTCCAACCGGGTGGTGGCGAGCGCCAGCAGCGAGAAGGGCAGCACATGGTTGATCAGGCCCAGCAGGAAGAGCCGGCCCCAGTGCTCCCGTACCAGCCGAAGGTAGTGAACGCTGAGCAGCAGCGGTACCAGCAGGAGGGCACCGATGCCCATGCGCACCAGCACCAGCGGCACCGGCCCGAACTCGGGAGCGGCAACCCGCATGAAGATGAACGACATGCCCCACAGCGAGGAGAGCAGGACCAGGCGCAGGGTATCGGCGGGCGTCATTCGACATCCTTGTGGGAAACGACAGGTGGGAAACGACAGGCCAGCAGGGTACGGTTGAAACCGATGCATGGGAAGCCACCTGCCCAATCAGCATAGCGGATGACTGGCGGTTAATGCCTGGATAACGAGGATCCTTACGTGCGCATTTCTCAGCTGAATATCTATCCGGTCAAGTCGCTCCAGGGCATTGCCCTGGAAACAGCCAGGCTCACCGAGGCGGGGCTCGCCCTCGACCGGAACTGGATGCTGGTCGACGATATTGGCCGTTTCGTTACCCAACGGGAACTGCCGGCCATGGCCAGGATCGCCGTGAGTCTCGACGCCGAGTCACTGGTATTGACGCACCCGGATGCCTCGCCCTTGCGAATGCCGCTCGTGCGCGATGACTCGCCGTGCCTTACGGCCTACGTCTGGGAAGATCGCTGCGAGGTGCTGGACGAGGGCCCGGCCGCCGCCCGCTGGCTGACCGGGGTACTGGGGGCACTCAGGGGCAGCGGCCTGCGTCTGGTACGTCTGGCGCCGGAACATCGTCGACGGGTCGAGCCGCACTTCCTGCGCCAGGGCGAGCGTCCCCATACCGCTTTCGCCGATGGCTATCCTTTCCTGGTGGCCTCCGAGGCCTCCCTGGGCGAGCTCAATCGCCGACTCGACGCCAAGGGGCTCGGTCCCGTTCCCATGAGCCGTTTTCGGCCCAATATCGTCATCGATGGGGAAACGCCCTTCGCCGAGGACGGCTGGGAGGCACTTGTCTCGGCCGACGGGACGAGCCGTCTGGGCCTGCGCAAGCCCTGCCAGCGCTGCAAGATCACTACCGTTGACCAGCACTTCGGCGAGATCCGCGAGCCCGGTGAGCCGTTGCGCACCCTGGTCGAGATGAACCCTCGAGTGTCGAGGGGCGGCTTCTTCGGCCAGAACGCCATCCTGCTGGACGGTGAGGGTGAGGCGCTCAGCGTCGGTGATCGGCTGGAGGAGGTGTCAGGATGAAGGCGGATCCTGTGCCCGAGATGTCATGGAAGTCATTTCCACGCCACGACCTTCTGGGCTACCATCAGAGGTAGCCTCCGTGATGCTGGCGGACTTTCATGCGCGACATCTTGTACCGATTGTCCGAGTGAGCGTCACCAACCGCAATCGACTCGACACCCAGGGACGGCGTTACTCGAAGGGACTCGCCCGCTGCTGACCGGAGAAGGCGCCATGCTCGGATCCATTGCTGGCGATATCATCGGTTCCGTTCATGAGGGGAGGGGTACCAAGACCCGTGATTTCCCCCTGTTCACCTCGGCGAGCACCTTCACCGATGACACTGTTCTCACCGTGGCGGTGGCCGATGCGTTGCTCAGGGGCGGAGATTTCGTCGATGCCTATCATGATTTCTTTCACCGCTATCCCGGTGCCGGTTTCGGCGGCAGATTCATTCGCTGGGCCTCGGAGCGTCAGCGGTTGCCCTACCACAGCTGGGGCAATGGCTCGGCCATGCGTGTCTCTCCGGTGGGCTTCGCTGCCGGCTCCCTGGATGAGGCCCTGACCCTGGCCCGACAGTGCGCCGAGGTGACCCACGATCATCCAGAGGGCATCAAGGGCGCCCAGGCCGTTGCGGCAGTGATCTTCCTGGCTTCCATCGGTACCGACAAGGCCGAACTTCGTGCCGAGGTGGAGGGTCGGTTCGGCTATGACCTCTCGCTCA
>NZ_JBDNGD010000176.1:0-2682 GCF_041689495.1 Halomonas sp.
CCCTTCTCGTAGGCCACGCAGTTGACGATCATCGTCGTGTTCTCCCGTTGGATGATGGAGCCGTGTGGAAGAGCATAGACCCTTAGGGCACTCGCCCGCTGCCTCACCTCTGGTGGTCCTGCCTGTGCAGAGAGCGGGCGAAGTGGAGTCACTAGGGCTGGCGCGAAGGGTTTTCTCGTCTTAGTCTTGGGGTTCACCCAACAGGAGCGGAGGCGACCATGCCTATTTCACGAGCCGAAATTCCCGCCGAGGACGCCCATGGCTTGATCGAGCGCCTCTGCGATGAATGGTCCAATGCCCAGCCGGTCGACCGGGAGGAAACCATGGCGCGGGTCAGCTTCGATGAGGGGACCTGCCTGCTGGAGGCGGGGGAGGGTCGCCTGGTCGTCGCCGTCGAGACGCTGGACGATGGTTCCCTCGACCAGCTGGAAGGCAAGGTGAACGCCACCCTGGAGAACCTCTCGGGAGTGTCGCTGGATATCGTCTGGGAAAATTGAGTGCCGATGCCACCGCCCGGCGCCTTGCCCACCTGGGGATGGTGCTGTGGGCGATATTGGTAGGGCTGTCATTTCCCGCCGTCGGTCTGATGAGCGAGCTGCCGCCCTTCCTGCTGACGTCGTTGCGCTTCGCCATCGCCTGTGCGGGCCTCTGGTGGCTTGCCAGGCGTTCCCCCTCCTTCCTGCCGCCCTGGCGAGTGCTGCCCCTTTATGCGCTGATGGGTCTCTGCCTGGCGGGATTCTTCGGCGCCATGTTCTGGGCCGCGCACCTTGCCACGGCGCTGTCCATGGCGACCCTGTTCGTGACCGTGCCGCTGCTGGCCTTCTTGCTCGGCCTGGGTTTTCGGGTGGAGCAGCTGAGCTGGCGACTGCCGGCCATCCTTGCCTTGGGAGCGGTCGGCGCCCTGGGCCTGGCCTTCGCCGAGTCCTTCCAGCGCGGTGGGCAGATACGCTTCGGCATCGGCGAGGCGGTGTTCTTCCTCGGTTGCCTGTCCACTGCTCTCTATCCGGTCCTCAGCAAGTGGGGGCTCGCCAGCGGGCGCCTGCCGGATTCCGCCGCGGTGCGTACCTTCTGGAGCCTGGGGCTGGGCGGTATTCTCATCGGACTGCTGGGCCTGGCCATCGAACCGGTGTCGCGCCTGGCGGCCATGACCGGGAGAGATGTCCTGCTGCTGGTCTACCTGGGGCTCTTCTCCAGTGCCCTGACCTTCTGGCTGATGCAGCGAGCCACCTCGGCGCTGACGCCCGGCGCCGTCACGGCCTATGGCTATCTGGTGCCCTTCGTCTCCATGCTGCTGCTGTTCATCCAGTCGCCGGAGCGGCTCGGCTGGGTGTGGCTGCCCGGCAGCCTGCTGGTGGTCATCGCCATGGGATTGCTGGTCAGGCGAGACGCGTAGGAATATTCTGTTTGACGTATTACGCTATGCGGAATATATATCGAGATCGTTGATTATCACTGACCATTCCGGAAAGGGGCCTTCAGTATGATCAAGAACGGCATGCGACCCATACATCCCGGTGAGGTGCTCCGGGAGGACTATCTCGAACCGCTGGGGATGAGCGTGAATGCGCTGGCGCTTGAACTGCGCGTGCCGGCGACTCGCTTGCATGAGATCACCAAGGAGCGCCGCGCGATCTCGGCGGATACGGCCCTGCGTCTGGCGCGTTATTTCGATGGTGATGCCCAGTCGTGGCTGAACCTGCAGTCGGCCTATGACCTCAAGAGGGTCGAGATTGACCATGGCGAGGAAATCCATCGCAGCGTATCGCCGCGAGATGCGGCCTGAGCCTCTGGTATACTGCCGGTATTTCCGAAGCCACTGAATCGCAGGAGTGCGCATGACCCGTATCGCCATCGTCGGTGTTGCCGGCCGTATGGGCCGTACCCTGGTCCAGGCCGTGGAGCAGGATGCCGGGACCACCCTCGCCGGGGGGATCGTCGAACCGGGCAGCTCGCTCGTCGGCACCGATATCGGCGAGCTGGCGGGCCTGGGCAAGGTGGGTGTGACGGCGGTGGATGCCATCGAGACCATCGTCGATGACTTCGACGTGCTGATCGATTTCACAGCGCCGCAGGTGACCCTTTCCAACCTGGCCTTCTGCGCCGAGCACGGCAAGCGCATCGTCATCGGCACCACCGGCCTGAACGACGAGGAGCTCACCGCGCTGGATGGCTTCCGCGACCGGGTGCCGATAGTCTTCGCGCCCAACATGAGCGTGGGGGTGAACCTCACCTTGAAGCTGCTCGAGACGGCGGCAAAGGCGCTGGGCGACGAGGGCTACGACATCGAGGTGATCGAGGCCCATCATCGCCACAAGGTGGATGCCCCCTCGGGTACGGCGCTGAAGATGGGCGAGGTGGTGGCCGAGACCCTGGGCCGGTCGCTCAAGGAAGATGGCGTCTTCGCCCGCGAGGGCCAATGTGGACCGCGCAGCGCTAAGGAGATCGGCTTCGCGACCGTGCGGGCCGGGGATATCGTCGGTGAGCACACCGTGATGTTCGCGACCGAAGGTGAGCGCATCGAGATCACCCACAAGGCATCGAGCCGCATGACCTTCGCCAGGGGCGCGGTGCGCGCGGCCCGCTGGGTGGCCGGCCAGGGCAATGGCCGCTACTCGATGCAGGATGTGCTGGGGCTAGCCGCGGACCGGCAGAACCTGTAACATTCGAAAAATTTTTGGCCGG
>NZ_JBDNGD010000177.1:0-2564 GCF_041689495.1 Halomonas sp.
AGGAAGACATCACACGGGAAATCGAGAAACAGCAGGCGTTGATCGCCGAGCGGCGTCAACGCTATACGCCGATACGCGCTCCCACCGACCCGAGCGGACGCCACGTGGTGGTGGTCGACGACGGCAGCGCTACCGGTGCCACCATGGCGGCCGCTCTGACGACACTGGGAACCCGGGAGCCGGGCAGGCTGATTGCGGCCATCGGGGTGGCTCCCCCCGACACGCTGGCCCATCTCGAGACACTGGCGGACGAGGTGATCTGCCTCCAGGCGCCTCGTCATTTCCAGGCAGTGGGTCAGTTCTTCGCCGATTTCACTCAGGTCGAGGACGAAGACGTCATGGCGCTGCTGGCCAAAAAATGACTGTCACCGACCACCAACCCGCCGCCGGCTGACGCCTCGCCGAGACGTCAGCGATAGGCACCCTCGATATCGGTGATGCGCCGGGCGCCTCGCCCGAGGCCACCATGCTGATCGAGCATGCGCTCGATCCAGGCATGTACCGGATCGGCATTGGACACAAGGTCAGCACTGGAGACACAACGCGCCCACATGAAGTTGCCGAATACCAGGTAGTCGGCAGCGGCGGGTGCATCGCCATCGATATAATCCGAGGACGCCAGCACACCCCGCAAGGGTTCCAGGGCGCTATCCAACTGGGCCAGTCCTCGGGTCGGCGAATGGAACTCCTCGAGGGTACGACCGAAACGCTTCTCCCGTGTCTCGCGGAAATAGTCGCGGTCATCGGGATGGATGGCGTTGAGCAGGTCCATGATGATGGTGCGCATCATCGCGGGGGCCAGTGAGCGCTCGGCATAATGCCGGAAGAAGCGTGCCCGGGCTTCGGCAAGGGAATCGCCGAGCAATGGTGCCTCGGGGTAGGCACGATCCAGATATTTGAGAATCTCGTAGCTCTCGGTGACCACGCTTTCGCCGTCGACGAGGACCGGCACCTTGTCATGATCGGCGAAGGCGAGCGCCGCCTTGTCGGTGAAGTGCCAGGGGCGTGTTTCCACCGCCAGGCCCTTGTGCGCCAGGGCATACTTGACCCGCCAGCAGAAAGGGGAGATACGCAATCCCTCGTCGATACCGCATAGATCGTAGAGAACCGCCGTCATGCATTAACCCTCGTGTCGGATGACCATGGAGCCTTGATGGTGACAGGCTTTCTCCCTGACCGCCAAGCCAGAGCAATGGACGGTAACCCTCTGCTGGTGCGTCGCACTTCTCGTCATCATTCAGAGGTAGTACATTCAACAACAAGGGACGCTTAGGGTGGTCCCGGTCAAGTACCCCGTGGCAACAGCCACGGGTTTTTTCGATCACGAGTCCAGGTTCTCAATCGACACGCACCAGGTCCCGCGCATGCAGGCGGCCACGTTCGACATAGTTCGCTGCATTCTTTTTCATGCCCTCCAGGGCCTCCGGAGTGAGTTCTCGAACCACCTTGGCCGGGGCCCCGACGATCAACGAATTGTCGGGGAAGTTGGCGTTCTCCTTGACCACGGCCCCCGCCGCCACCAGACAGTTCCTGCCGATCACGGCCCCGTTGAGGATCACCGACTGGATGCCGATCAGGCTACCGTCACCGATGGTACAGCCGTGCAACATCACTTGATGCCCCACCGTCACATCCTTGCCGACCGTCAGGGGATAGCCCGGGTCGGCATGCATCACCGCCCCGTCCTGGATATTGCTGTTCTCGCCGACGGTCAGGGTGTCGGTGTCACCGCGAATGACCGCCTGATACCAGACGCTGGCCCCTCGCTCCAGGACCACGTCGCCGATGACATCTGCCGTCTCGGCGACATAGACGTCCTCATGGATGACCGGCACCTTGTCGCCGTACCTGTAGATCGCCATCGTTTCTTCCTCCGTATGATGTCCCGTCTGCCCGCCTCGAGGCGTCAGGCGGTGCGCCGTGAAAAGAATGCTCCGATGGCGGTGACCACCTTCTGGATATCCTGCTCGGACACATCGAGGTGTGTCACCAGGCGCGCGCGTGGCGATACGGGCATCAGGATGTCGCGGGCACGGAGAAAATCACCCAGTGCCACGCAATGGCCTTCCGGGAAGGTGACGAACACCATGTTGGTGTCGCAGGCGGTAACGCCAACCTCTTCGATATCGCCCAGTCCCTCGGCCAGCAGGCGCGCATGGTGGTGGTCCTCGGCAAGGCGCGCCACATGATGCTCCAGCGCATGGTGACAGCCCGCTGCCAAAATGCCGACCTGGCGCATGCCGCCCCCCAGGACCTTGCGCCAGCGCCGCGCACTGGCAATCAGTGACGGCTCGCCCACCAGCACCGAGCCCACCGGCGCACCGAGCCCCTTGGAAAAGCACAGCGACACCGAGTCGAAGCCTTCGCAGAGCGCCGCCAGGGACCGCTCGGTGGCCACGGCGGCGTTGAACAGCCGTGCCCCGTCCAGGTGGGTCGCCAGGCCATGGCGTCGCGCCAGGGCGAGTGCCTCGAGCTGATAATCGGCAGGCATCACCTTGCCACGGAAGGTGTTTTCCAGCACCAGCAGTCGAGTGCGGACATGGTGAATGTCGTCATCGACCTTG
>NZ_JBDNGD010000178.1:0-2337 GCF_041689495.1 Halomonas sp.
TCCTGGGTCTGGTGGTGCTTAATCTCACCGCCGGCTTCCAGACTCTGGGCACCCTGATGGCCGTGGGCCTGATGATGTTGCCGGCGACCACGGCCCGCTTCTGGAGCAAGCGCCTGGAAGGCCTGATCGGTATCGCCGTGGTGGTTGCCATGGTCGCGAGCACCGGCGGGCTGCTGCTTTCCTATCACCTGAGCCTGCCCTCCGGCCCGGCAATCATCCTGCTGGCCGGTGTCGCCTACCTGCTTTCCGCCCTGTTCGGCCGCCACCACAGTCTCACGGCCCGGCTGCGCCGTCGGGCGGCACCGCTCGGCGCCCCCGAACCCCACTGATATTATTCTCGAGGAGCCTTCACCCCATGCAGTCGATGAAACTGTTCGCCGCCCTCCTGGGGGTTTCCGCCATGATCGCGCTGCCTGCTGCCCTGGCCGCCGAGCGCGTGCAGGTGGTCACCAGCTTCAGCATCCTCGCCGACATGATCGATAACGTCGGCGGGGAGCATGTGGAGGTCACTTCTCTGGTCGGCCCCGACAGCGACGCCCATGTCTACTCGCCGCGTCCCACCGATGCCCGCGCCCTGGCCGACGCGGATCTGGTCGTCTTCAACGGCCTGCAGTTCGAGGGCTGGATGGACCGCCTGGTCGATGCCAGCGACTATGACGGCCCGCTGGTGATCGCCAGCGACGGCATCGGCACCCTGGCCTCTTTCCCGGGACAGGAGCACGATGACCATGACGATGATCATGACCACGACGACCAAGCCCATGGCGACGCGGATCCCCACGGCTGGCAGGACCTGGGGCTAGGCAACGTCTATGTCGGCAACATCCTCGACGGCTTGATCGAGGCCGACCCCGGCAACGAGACCGCCTACCGCGAGAACGCCGAGCGCTACATCAACGAGATCACCGCCACCGACGCCGAGATCCGCGAGCTGCTGGGCGAGATACCCTCCGACACCAGCGTGATCACCGGCCATGACTCCTTCGGCTACTTCGCCAGCGCCTATGGCCTGCGCTTCCTCTCGCCGGTGGGACTCTCCACCGAAGCCGAGCCCAGTGCCGCCGACATGGCGCAACTGATCGACGTGATCCGCGACCAGAACGTCCAGGCGCTGTTCCACGAGAACATGACCAGCCCAGCGATCCTCGATCAGCTGGCCGAGGAGACCCGCCTACCCATCGCCGGGACACTCCATGCCGACGCCCTGGCAAGCGAAGGCGAGGCCAGCACCTGGCTGGGCATGATGCGCTATAACGCCCGGGTACTGCACGGCGCCCTGGCTGAGCCGGGTGATGACGAGGATCGTGATTAGGCCCGGTAAGCGATAGCGCGCTATTTAACGAATCAGATCGAATGAAATTGGCCGGAAGCACGGGTTTCGCAGTAGATCAGCGTTAATTCCGACAGCCTGCTAGACTAGCGATATCATGGAAGGAGCCGCTCAATATGCGCCTGTCACCAGCCCAACGCCGACTCATTCTTGCCACGATTCAAGAACTTGGCGATGGGGATATTGATGTCCGTCTTTTCGGCTCGCGCCTCGACGAGAATCGCCGGGGCGGAGACCTTGATCTGTTGCTGATCACTTCAAGGCATCTTTCCCGGATGACCCTCGCCGTACTCAAACAGGCGCTCGAGACGAGGCTCTTCCTGCCTGTGGATCTAGTACCCTACGAGGTGGGCTCCGAACCAACTCCCTTTCAGGCTATCGCTCTAAAGCAGGCCCTCCCCATCGAAACCGAAGATGCGGCATGACCCACGATATCCTCGATGACCAGCAGCGCCAGCTGGCGCGGCTACTGGAAGCCATTCAGCGCTGCGCCTGGTTTCTGCATGAGTCAGATGCCAAGCTCGCGTGGCCGATCGAGGCTGAGTGGCTCACCGAACACAAGAAGGATGTCGACCTCTTCGAGACGCTGGCGGCTATCAACGAGCGATTTGCCAAACTTCAGGATTCCCTGGCATCGGCCATGCGGCACAGCGCGCTACTCATGGGGGAGGCCACTGACAGCTTTCTGAAAATACTCGCCCTCTTCGAGAAGCAGGGGGTCATCGACTCCATGGCTGACTGGCAACGCTGCAGGGCAGTCCGCAATATGGCGGCTCATGATTACGCCACCAGCTACGCTGACATTGCCGAACACTTCAACCTGCTGCATCAGCTGAGCGGCATGCTGTTTCAGACGTCACGCCAGCTGATCAATCTCTGCGAACAATCGCTTGGGATTCAACCTGCCACAAACGACTTCGTCGACGAATTCGACCACATTTTCGCCTGATCTGGCCCTTTTGTGGGACCATCGAATTCTCGCCGCGAAGAGAATCCGAAATGCTCGA
>NZ_JBDNGD010000179.1:0-20325 GCF_041689495.1 Halomonas sp.
AGGCCGAGAGCAACAAGGGGGTTGTTACAGTGTGGCAGTTGTGACCGGATGTTTTTCTGACGCTTTAAATGTTGCATTACCCGCCGAGTGTCTTGTCCTGTTTCTTAAACCAAGCGAGTGCCTGTTCAAAATGCTGTGGCTGGTAATCTGGCCAATATTCGTCACGGACATAAAAATCCGCGTAAACGGATTGCACTGGAAGAAAGCCGCTCAAGCGCCGCCCCCCTCCCCAGCGCACAATCAAGTCAAGACGTGACACTTCATCTGAGCGCAGGCCATCCTTTTTAAGGCCGGCCAGATCCCATTCCCAGCCATAATTGACGAGTAGATTTACTTTCATTCCACTGCCCTGGCGCTGCCGGAATTCTTTTAACTCCTCAGGAAATTGCGCCGAGGTCTCATCACCAACAACCAGCAGGGCTGCGCCACGACGCGCAATTTCAAAAGCGAATGCAACGCTGGCCTCGCTGAATGCCTGTTTCTGAATGGAAGGCCGCTTGGTATTATCCTGGGTAAAGCAATAGATGGAAAGTTCCGCGATTCCGCGTTCCTTGCATTTCTCATACAGCAACAATCCTGGATCGATACCAAAAGCATATCCAGCCTCTTTCGGTAGGCCGCGGTCGACAGCCCAGCGGCGATTTCCATCCGGAATGAAACCGATATGACGCGGTATATTATTTGCTGCCATTGGTGATCCCTATTCAAGCGTAATCCGTGACCATATGATGAAGATTACCATTGAATAGGTGGATCCGGTATTTTTCAAACCATGAATGCCCTTGTCGGTGGCGTGAAGAAGAAATCGTTTTCCGTCAAGGAGTTGCAAAGCCCTGGGTGTCAGTGATCCCAGTATCAGGATGAGTGGCGTGCCTCTGATACCCTGTTCATACAAACCGATCAGGGGGCGAAAGGAGACACTCATGCCTCGCTACTCCGAGGAACGTAAGGCCGCGGGCTCAGTAGTGGTAGCGCAGCTGTGCGATCAACATAGCATCCTCGGTGATCTTGTAGACCAGGCGGTGCTCGTCGTTGATGCGCCGGGACCAGTAGCCTGCCAGGCCGTGCTTGAGCGGTTCCGGTTTGCCGATCCCCTCGAATGGCGTGCGCTGGATCTCCTTGATCAACTGGTTGATCCGGCGCAGCACTTTCTTGTCGGTCTTCTGCCAGTGGAGGTATTCCTCCCAGGCGTGCTCGGAGAAGGTGTGCTTCATTCCTCGATAAGCTCCCGCTCCTGCCCTCCACCTTCCTCAAGCTGTGCGATGGATTCGAGCAGGCGCCTGGCGTTCTTCGGCGAGCGCAGCAGGTAGGCGGTTTCCTGCAGGGCTTCGTAGTCTTCCAACGAGATCATCACCACCGATTGGGCCTTGCTGCGGGTGATGGTGATAGGCGCGTGGTCGTCGCAGACCTGTTGCATCGTCTTGGCCAGGTGGCTGCGGGCGGCGGTATAGCTGATGGCGTCCATGGAAGATACCTGTACTGCTTTATGTACAGTACAGAATATAGTACTTGATGTGAATGGGCAATCCTGGTCGATGCTCTGTAATGGCGTTGCCATCAGGCTGGAGGCGCCTGTTGCCAAGCAGGGTGAATTGGGGGCTTTCTGATCACGGTTAGCAGGGATTGCCCCTGAGCGAAAAGTGATACTATAGTGCCACTATACATTGCGTTCAGGGTGATCCTCATGAAAGTCGAGCTCGTGACTAGCCTCAAACGTCAGGCGACAAAAATCCTGGCGGATCTGCATGTGTCGAAAGAGCCGGTGTTGATTACCGAGCATGGCCAGCCATCAGCCTATCTGGTTGACGTTCAGGACTATGAGCTTATGCAGCGCCAACTGGGGCTTCTGGAGGGACTCTCGCGCGGAGAACGGGCTGTTCTTGAGGGGAAAATTTTCAGCCAATCAGAGGCCAGGGAGAACATGAGTAAATGGCTGACATAATCTGGACGGAACCAGCCCTTCTGGAACTGGATGCCATAGCCGAGTACATTGCCCTGGATAATCCGCTGGCTGCCAGCCGTCTCGTCAACGAGATTTTTAGTCATATCGAACGCCTGGAAGATTTTCCGAAATCGGGGCGTATACCGCCGGAATTGCCAGAATCGGTCTACAGAGAGGTGGTGGTGTCTCCGTGTCGAGTCTTCTATCGAGAAGATGGAAACCGAGTGTTGATACTTTATGTGATGAGAGAAGAGCGCGAGTTTCGTGCTTTCATGCTGAACCCCGACTAACCATCCGCGTCACGCAGATGGTCTTTACGCCGCCTTGCACTGCAACGGCTACGGTGCCTCTGAGATCACTCGAACGACTCGAATCCTTCAAACACTCACCAGCCTCGCTCGGCTGGTGCCGTTGCCCAGCGGCTCCACCTGGATCTGCACCGGGATGCGTTCGTGCATCTCCTGCACGTGAGAGATCACCCCCACGCGGCGGCCCAGCGCCTGCAGGCCGTCCAGGGCCTCCATGGCCAAGGCTAGCGACTGCGGGTCGAGGCTGCCGAAGCCTTCGTCGATAAAGAGTGACTCGATGGTGAGCTCGCCGGACGCCATGGAGGCGAGCCCCAGGGCGAGGGCGAGCGAGACCAGGAAGGTCTCGCCGCCGGAGAGGGAGTGCACCGAGCGGCGTTCGTCGCCCATATCAACGTCCACCACCAGCAGGCCCAGGGGGCTGCCGCCGCGCACCAGCCGGTAGCGGCGGCTGAGGCCGGCGAGATGGGTGTTGGTGTGCTCCAGCAGCTGCTCCAGGTTGTAGGCCTGGGCGATTCGCCGGAAGGCCTTGCCGTCGGCGGAGCCGATCAGCTCGCTGATCTGGCCCCAGCGGCGGTGCTCGGCCTGGGCGGCTTCCAGCTCGGCCTGGCCGGCCTTGCGGCGTTGGCGTTTGCGGTCGTCATCGCTCAGGGTGAAGGCGGCGCTGTCTCGGGCCAGCTGGGCCTCGTCCAGGCGGGGCGCCAGGTCTGCCTGGGCCTCGCTCAGGGCCTCACGGCGGCGGTGAAGCTCGTCGGCCACGGCGTCGCCCAGCAGCGCCTCGTGGTGGTCGTCCTCGATCAGCCCCTGGTCACTTCGGTGGCGCAGCAGGGCGTCGCGCCGTTCGGCCAGGGTGGCGGCGGCGCGTTGGCGGGCCTGGTCGGCCGTCTCGATCCGCCGTTCCTCGATGCGGGCTGCGTCCTCCGGCTGGGCCAGCAGCCTCGCCAGGGTGGCATCATCCAACTCGGGGTGCGTCTGGCGCCAGTCGGACAGCTCGCGGGCCAGGGTCTCCTGCTCCTTGCGCAGCTGCTCGAGCCGCCTGGCCTCGTGCTCCGCCTGCTGGGCGAAGCGCTGGTGCTCTCGCTGTGCTTCGTGCAGCCGCGCTTGGGCGCTGTCTCGCGCCTGGCGGGCGCTCTCCTGTCGCGCGTCGAGCTGCTGCTGCCAGGCATCCGGTGAGACGTACTCGCCGAGCCGGGCGGCGAGCCGGTGGGTGAACTCGTTGCGCTGCTCGCGCAGGGGCGGCAGTTGCTCGTCCATTTCGGCCAGTTGCCTATCGGCACCTGTCTTCTTGGTATCCAGCCGCGCCAGCGCTATCCGGCCATCCTGCTGCGCCTGTTCCAGCGGGGCCAGCTCGGCCTCGGCCCGAGCCAGTTCATCCAGGCGCTGGCGCTCTTGCCGGCGCCGGTTGTCGCTCTGCTCGCGCTGGGCCTGCAGCCAGCGTTCGCGCTCGGGTTCGATGATGGCGTCGAGTTCTTCATGCAGGGGTTGCGCCTCAAGGGCCTGGCGGGCCGTGTCCCGTTGCCGCTCGGCCGCTTTCAGGTCCTGCCCGTGCCGAGTGAGTGCGGCCTCCACGGCGTGGTACTCGCCCAGTAGCTCATCGCGCTGCCGCTGGTCCGTGTCGCGGGCCTGCCGGGCCTCGGCGAGTTGCTCCTCCTCCTCGGCCTGCTGGGCGGCGAGTTGAGCGGCCTCGGGTGTCGTCGGCGGTTGCTGCCGCCAGGGGTGGTCGAGGCCGCCGCACACCGGGCAGGGTTCCCCTTCCTGGAGGGCTTCGCGCAGCCGCGCCACGCTCTCGCTGCGCACGGCGCGGCTGCGCTCGATCAGGGCGGAAACGCTATCGAGGTGACGCTGGGTGTGATCGAGACGCTGGCGGGCCTCCTGGCCCTCGGCCAGCAGCGTGTCCCGGCGGGTCTGGTCGTCGGTGACCTGGTGGGCCAGCCGGTGCCGGGCCTGCTCCGCGCGGCCATGTTCCTGCCAGCGGCTGGCCAGCTCGCCCAGGGCCAGGTGGTGATGGGCGGCCTGGTCATGGTCCCGCTGGGCGGCCTGGCGGGCGCCATCGAGGTGTGGGTGAGCGCCCAGCAGCCGCTTGAGGGTTGCCTGCCAGTCGTCGCGCTGCCGCTCTCGGGCCTGCTGGGCCTCAGTGGCCTCGCGCTGCTCTCGGGCAAGGGCGTCGGCCTGCGTCTGCTGCCGGGTGCGGGCCGCCTCCAGGTCGGCGAGCTGCTTCTCCAGGGTAGCGAGGCGCTGGGCCTCGTTGCGGGCCTCGCGCAGTTCGGGCTCGGCCCGGCGGCGCGAGTCGCTGGCCTCGCTCAGCGCCTGCTCGGTCTGCTCCCTGGCGGTATCCGACGCCTGCTGCTCGGCGCTGGCAGCCTCCCGCGCCTTCACGGTCTCGGCGTGGGTCGCCTCCAGGCCCGATATCTCACCGGGGAGCTCGGCCCGGCGGGTGAGGGCGTGGCGCCGCGGGGCGATCAGTCGACGCCATTCGCGGTCGGCACGCAGGTCAGCGAGCGCTTGCCACTCTGCTTCGGCTGTCTGCTGCTGCGTCAGGCCCTGGCGATAGGCATCGTGCAGGCGGGCATCGTCATCGTGCCAGCGGCTCTGCGCCTTGAGCGATTCCGCCTCGGCCTGCAGGTGAGTGAGTGCTTGCCGGGTGGCCTCGGCAGCGCCCTCCAGCTCGGTACGGGCCTCGGGCTCGGCGGGCAGGTCGTCGGCGAGCCTCGTTTCCAGGGCGTCCACGACCTTCCTGGCCTCGCTGGCGCGGCGGTACGCCGCCATGGAGATCGCCGAGTACTCGGCGGTGCCGGTGAGGCGCTCGAGCAGGTCGCTGCGTTCGTTGTCGTCGGCCTGGAGGAAGGCGGCGAACTCGCTCTGGGCGAGCAGTACGGCGCGGGTGAACTGGTCGAAGGTGAGTCCCAGGCGTTCCGGCAGCAGGCGGTCGAACTCGCGCTTCTGGGTGGTGAGCAGGCGGTCGTCGTCGAGGTCGCGCAGCGACTGTTCGGCCTTCTGCAGCTTGCCACCGACCTTCTCTCTGGCACGGCGTACCGCCCAGCGGGCGCGGTAGCGGCGCCCGTCGCGGCCCAGGAAGTCCACCTCGGCGAAGCCGGCGGCGGTACCGCGACGCAGCAGGGTGCGCGGGTCGTTGGTCGTCAGGGTGGAGTCCGGGGTGTCGTCGATCTGGCTGTCGCGGTTCGGCGCCTGGCGCAGCCGCGGCGTGCCGCCGTAGAGCGCCAGGCAGAGGGCATCGAGCAGGGTGCTCTTGCCGGCGCCGGTGGGGCCGGTAATGGCGAACAGCCCGGCGTCGCGCAGCGGGGCTTCGGTGAAGTCGAGCTCCAGCGGGCCGGGGAGGGAGGCCAGGTTCTCCAGGCGCAGGGCGAGGATCCTCATGGGTGGCCCTCCCCGGCGGTATCGTCGTCGGCGTCCATCACCTCCTGGCGTAGCCGGTCGAAGTCGTCCAGCACGTCCGCGCCCGGCGGCTCGCCCCAGCATTGCTGCCAGGTGAGCTCGAATAGCTTGCGTGGGCCGAGGGTCTCCAGGTCGACCCGCGCCGGCGTCTCCTCACCTTCGACTCGTGGCAGGCGGCGTTCCAGGCGCAGCAGGCGCAGCGCCTTGTCCTTGAGGGCTGCCTCTACCCGGGCGCGCAGGTCGGGAATCGGCGCCTCGAGTTCGACGCGCACCTCCAGCCATGGCCAGCGCTCGCGTTCCAGCGCCGCATCGTCGTCCAGCGCGCGGAGCTCAACCAGCACCTCGTCGAGCGGCCCGGGGCCGATACGCAGCATGCCCACCGGGCGCGGCACGGGGATCGCCTCCGCTGCGGCCAGCGCTTCGCCGTCGAGGGTCACTTCCACCACCTGGTGGGGGTAGGCCACCTCGCTGAAGTCTAGCGGCAGGGGGCTTCCGCTGTAGCGGATGCGCGCCTCGCCGACCTGCTGGGCACGATGCAGGTGCCCAAGCGCCACGTAGGCGATCTCCGGCGGGAAGAGGGCGGCGGAGATCGACTCCTCACCGCCGATCACGATGGGGCGCTCGCTGGCCTCGGAAACGGCCGCGCCGTGCAGGTGGGCATGGCTCATCGCTACCAGCGCCTGGTCGGGCCGGCGCCGGATATGGGCGGCCTCGATCAGTTGGGTGTGGACCCGGCTGATGCCGGTGACATAGTCGTTCGGGGCCTCTTCGTTGGTCTCCTCGCTTGCCAGCGCGGCACCTGTGACCTCGGCGGGGCGCAGGAAGGGCAGTGCCAGGCACCAGGCGCGGGTTTCGCCGTCCTCGTCGGTCAGCGGGACCAGCAGGTGTTCGGCGTCCAGGGTGCCGTCGTCGAGCCAGCTCACCCGGCCCAGGGCGTGGGTGCGCAGCCGGCGCATCAGCGGGGCGGGCAGCTCGATGCGGTTGCCGCTGTCGTGATTGCCGGCGATCAGCACGATATCGAGCATAGGAAGGCGCTCGTGGGCACTGACGATGAAGTCATAGAGCAATTCCTGGGCACGCAGCGAGGGGTTGACCACATCGAAGATGTCGCCGGCCACCAGCAGGGCGTCGGCATGGCGCTGGGCCAGGGTATCGAGCAGCCAGGTCAGGAAGGCCCGATGCTCGGCGTGGCGCTCCTGACCATGGAAGCTCTGGCCCAGGTGCCAGTCGGCGGTATGGATCAGTTTCAGCATCAAGGACCTAGACGATATCCAGGGGTAGCTTGTTGGCCGGGGGCGGGAAGGCGGCGTCCAGGCGGGCCAGGGAATCATCGTCGAGCCGTACCTTGAGGGCGGCAGCATTCTGCTCGACGTGCTCGGGTTGCACGGCCTTGGGAATGGCAATGACATCGCGGCGGTCGTCGACCGGGTGGATCGCCCAGGCGAGCAGCAACTGGGCGGGCGTGATGTCCAGCGAGTCTGCCAGGTCCAGCACGGCAGGATTCGTCAGCAACTCACGACGCAGGGTGCCGGCCTGGGCCAGAGGGCAATAGGCCATGGTCGGGATGCCGTGGCGCCGCTGCCGGGGCAGCAGCGAGTGTTCGATCCCCCGCGAGCCCAGGTGGTAGAGCACCTGATTGACGGCACAATCATTGCCCCCGGGTAGCTCGAGGAGCGAGGCGAGATCGTCCACGTCGAAGTTGGAGACGCCGAAGCGGCGGATCTTGCCGCTCTCGCGCAGCCGCTCGAAGTCTTCCAGGGTCTCCTCCAGGGGGATGCTGCCCGGCCAATGCAGCAGGTAGAGGTCCAGATGGTCCGTCTTCAGCCGTGCCAGGCTGCGCTCGCAGGCCGCGATGGCACTGCCGCGTCCGGCATTCCAGGGATAGACCTTGGACACCAGGAAGGCGTCGTCGCGACGTCCGGCAAGCGCCTCGCCCACCACTTCCTCGGCGCCGCCATCGGCATACATCTCGGCGGTGTCGATCACCGTCAGGCCCAGGTCGAGGCCCTGCTGGAGGGCGCGTACCTCGTCCTGGCGTGGCGCGAGTCCCTCGCCCATGAACCAGGTCCCCTGGCCGATGGCGGGCAGGTCGCAGGCGGGCGTAAACGAGGTCGACGGGAGTCGGACCCGGGGCAGGTCTGAGGCGGTCATGGCGATCCTCTGGATGTTGGCAGGCGATGGCGGGACGGAGCGACTATCATGCTGCGACAGCCATGCTGGCTTTGCAATCCGTCTGGCAGAGGCCGACCATGGAGTTACTCTCCTTGATCGAGCCTCACCATGACCGCACCCTTTTACTCGCTCTCCGCGACCCGCGTCTGGGTCGAGGACTTCGTTGTCGCCCGGGATGTCTGCCCCTTCGCCGGTCGCGAGCTGTCCCGTGACACCATTCGCCTTCGCGAGGTAAACGCCAGTGACTGGGAGTCGGCCCTGCTCACCCTGGTCGATGAATGTCGCCATCTGGATGCCACACCGGACGTCGAGACCACCCTGCTGGTGCTGGTGCCCGGTGTGGAGGACTTCGACGACTATCTCGACCTGCTGGCCGTTGCCGAGGCCCTGCTGGCCCAGCAGGGGTACGAGGGAATCTACCAGCTGGCCAGCTTTCATCCCGACTACTGCTTCGAGAATGCAGAGCCGGAGGACGCGGCCAATTTCACCAATCGCTCTCCCTGGCCCATGCTGCACCTGCTGCGCGAGGCGAATCTGGAGGAGGCGCTGGCGCATTACCCCGACCCTGAGGCGATCCCGGAGCGCAATATCGTCGAGATGCGTCGCCTGGGCGGCGACTCGCTGGGTGAGGCGTTGTCGGCCCTGCGGGATGGGGCGCCATAGCCAGGGGGGAATGTCCTGTGGCCCGAATTCGGGTGACTCTGTAAGCTCTATGTTCCCCTGATAGCCATCAACTTGCATGATACTAAACTTGCCTGACACTGATGTTAATGAAATCAACTTTAATCAAACTAAGGAGTTTGCATGAAGCAGGTAAACCGCGCCGGTACCCCCGTGGATGTCGCTGGTGACCTTCCGGCAGTCGGCCAGGCGCCGCCGCCGCTGACCCTCACCAACCCGGATATGGAAGATGTGACCCTGGCCACCTGGGCCGGCAAGCGCAAGGTGCTCAACATCATTCCCAGCGTGGATACGCCGACCTGTGCCATGTCCACCCGCCGGTTCAATGAACTCGCCTCGAAGATGGACAACACCGTGGTGCTGGTGGTGTCGGCAGACCTGCCCTTCGCTGCCAAGCGTTTCTGTGGCGCCGAAGGGTTGGATAGCGTGGAAACCCTGTCGACCTTCCGGTCGCCGGACTTTCGTGAAAACTGGGGTGTGGCGCTGTGCAGCGGACCCATGGACGGCCTCTGTGCCCGGGCCGTGGTGGTGCTCGACGAACAGGACAAGGTGATCCACAGCCAGTTGGTTCCCGAGATCAAGGATGAGCCCGACTACGACGCCGCCCTGGCCGCCCTGGGTTGAAATTCAGCGATACGGCCATAATGACTCCAATACGTCCGATAATCGCAAGGAGTGATATATGAGCATTACCAAGACAGCCTCCGCTCGCTGGGAAGGCAGCCTCAAGAAAGGCAAGGGAACGGTCTCAACCGAGAGTGGTGTCCTCAAGAACACGCCCTATGACTTCCGTCAGCGTTTCGAGGGTCAGGAAGGCAGCAACCCCGAGGAACTCATCGGTGCCGCCCATGCCAGCTGCTATTCCATGGCGCTGTCGATGATTCTCGGCGAAGCCGGCCTGGAGCCCGAGAGTATCGACACCCAGGCCACGGTAACCCTGGCCGAGGACGAGGGCGGCTTCAGCATCCCCGCCATCCATCTGGTGACCCGGGCCAGGATTCCCGGTGCCGACAAGGCGAGCTTTGAGGATGCCGCGGAGAAGGCCAAGGCGGGCTGTCCGGTGTCCAAGCTGTTCAATGCCGAGATCACCCTGGATGCCAGCCTGGAGAACTGATGGCGTGGCGTGATCGCCTGTCCAGGACGGCCACCTTCGGGTGGCCGTCGTCATTTCTGAAGGCCGTTCTCCTCGCCGTGACGGCGGGCTGCCTCGACCAGGGCGTGGATCAGGCGCTGCTGAGGGCGATTGAAGATCAGCCACTCGGGGTGCCACTGAACGCCGATGAGGAAGTCGTGGTCCCGTGATTCGATACCCTGCACCAGGCCGTCGCGGTCCCGCGCAACGATGTCGATGGATCGCCCGGCTTTCTGCACGGCCTGGTGGTGGAGGCTGTTGATGCGACACCAGCTCACCCTGAGGATGCGATGCAGCTGGCTGTCACCCACGATATCCACGGTCTTGCGGGGGAGTACCGTGCGGCGACGCTTGAGTCCCTCATGGGTGGTGTAGATGTCCGGGTCAAGGGTGCCGCCAAGGTGGACATTGATCAATTGGGCGCCACGGCAGATGCCCAGCACGGGTGTTTGCCGGGGGATGAAACGTTCTAGCAATTCCAGCTCGAGCTCGTCTCGCTGGGGATCGACACGCACCTCGATCTGGACCTCGGCCGCGTAGAGGTGGGCCTGGATGTCGTCGCCACCCCCGATGATCAGGCCGTCGAGCATCTCGGGAGCGGGGCGCGACGGAGACAGCCTCAAGGGCTGTCCGCCATGGCGCCAGACGGCGAACCAGTCGAAGAGCCAGGCGATATGGCTCTTGTCATCCGAGGTGGTGATGCCGATAAGCGGACGAAGTTGGCGACTCACGCTTCCCCCATCCAGCTCTTGAGTTTCTGCAGCCAGCGAGTCGTGTGTGATTGGGTGTGCTTGGTGACATAGCCGGTAGCGCGTTCGGCAAGGGCGGTCTTGTCGGCCGCGAGCCGTTCCACTTCCAGCCAGCGGTTCCACTCGACTACTGAGCCCCAGCTCGCCTCGGAAAGCCGCGCATCGGGCAGCCGGTAGTGGAAAGTCGGACGGGGCTTGACCAGTCTGTCCCTGAAGATCGGGTGGGGATAGTCGGGACGCAGGTGCGCGAACAGCGGGAACATGTCCAACTCGCGGTTTCGGGTCGGATTGTACTCCAGATAGTCGCCGATCAGGGTGTCGAGGTCCGGTGAATAGTCCGGGTCGAGGATCTTCAGTGCATAGGCATTGGGAAAGGGATTGGCGTGGGGGAGGACTTCCCGGGTGATGTTCACGTCGATCTGCTCGCGTAACCATTCGGCCGTCAGCATATAGGCACGCAGGTGGTCGAGGATATCACCGACCTCGGTGCTCGAGACTTCCGGGTTGAGGTGCAGGCCGAAGCCATACAGCAGACTGTCGTCGGTCCCCTTGGCCCCATGGTCACGCAGTGCCTTGAAGAGGGCGTCGAGGTCGTCCAGTTCGTCCCAGGGAACGGGGGGGCAGACGATCTCCGTGGGAACCAGGCCGGTGACAACGTCACCAATCAGCTCCCGGGTACGGGTGTGGAAATCGACCTTCATCTGGTGCCGTTCACGCCCCCATTCGGTATCGTCAAGGGGGCCGGTATTCATCACCTCGTCGTCAGGATGGGCATACTGGGTGTCGAGCTCGATCATGAAATCGCCCCACCGGGTCTCGCTGACCTTGATCCGGTGCGCGCTGATCATTGCTACCTTGCCACCGAAAAGCTCACGAACCAGCTCGGCGGTGTCATTCGGTGGCAGCCCGGCAAACTCGATTTCCACCCCGACGGATCGAGCCTTCCCCTCGGGATTGAGGGGTTCGGGTGGCGGTATCGGCGTCATGACGGCATCCTGTGCGTTGCAAGGGAGTGCGTCAGCCTATCATATAGACCCGGGGCAGCTGGATGCCCTTTTCTACGACCAATGTGGAGACCCGATGTTGCCCAAGTTGCACCCACTCATCCCGATATCGGCCGAGCGTATTGCACTGGCAATGCGGGCCTCGCTGTGTCTCTGGATGCTGATAGCGATAGGCATAGTGGCAGGCTTGCTGGCCTTGCCGGTTCAGGCCCAGCAGCTGAGCCTGCCGGGGATAGTCTCCACGCCGTCTTCCGGCGAGACATCACATGATCCCCAGGCCTTCCAGGAATCCCTGGATCGGGTCATCACCACCCTGGAGGATGCGGACCGTCGTAGCGCCCTGCTGGAGGATCTCCGGGGGATACAGGCCGCCCATGAAGAGGCCGCCGATTCGGGGACGGTACCTCCCGGGCAGGGCCTGCTGGGTGCTCTTGCGGAAACCATCAACAACCTGGGAGACCAGGTCGATGCCGGCGATTCCCCCATGAATCATTGGCGTCAGCAGTTGCGTCAGGGCTGGCAGGATTTCGGCAACCTCGTCGGTGAGACGGGCAATGTCGAACTGGTGCGGTTCCTGATCGAGGCGGCGGTATTGCTCGGGATCTGGATGGGCCTGCTGGTCATCCTGATCGCCTTGGGGCGCTTGCTGGCCAAGCGCCGACATTGGCCCCTCGATCTGCCGCGGGATCCTCCCGCCTGGTTGCTGGTCATGCATTTCTTCCGCCGCATGCTGCCCTGGGCCCTGGCCTTTGCACTGGTGCTGGGTATCGCGCAGCTGGTCCCCGAGAGTCCCGGTCGCGCCATGGCACTTGTGGTGGCTTATGTCTCGCTCTGCGGGCGCACCCTCTCGGTGGTGGTGGAGACCTTCGTCTCGGTGTTTGCGCGGGGGCACCGCTTCATTGCCGTGCTGATTCTGCAGCAGCAGGCACTGAGGCCGCTTTTCGTGATCGGTGCCCTGGTGGCGCTGGGAGATGCGTTCAATTCTTCCCGTCTCAGCGAGATGATCGGCAGCGAGCTGGCGAGCTTGCTGTCAGTACTGGCCAATATGCTGGCGGCAATGATCAGTGGCCGCTTCATACTGCGCTTCAAGCGCCCCATCAAGCACCTGATTCGCAATCGGCCCTACCTGCATCGACGCCACAGCGGTGGTTCGGCAGAGATCATCAGGGTGATCGGCAGGCTCTGGCACATCCCGGCACTTCTGCTGGTGGGCGGTTCCCTGTTGGCGATCTTCGTCAGTGTCGGCAATGTGGGCACGGCCCTGGCCCGCTCGATCATCTCGGCCGCCTTGCTGGTGCTGACGCTTGTTGTCACCGGCCTGATCCGGCGACAGGCCGAGCGTCGCATCAAGCAGCGGGGGCTCAGTGACTACCGCAAGCGCCTCGAGCGTTTCGGTTATACCCTTTCCCATGTGGTGTCCTGGCTGGTGTTCGTGGAACTGTCGCTACAGGTCTGGGGTGGCTCGCTTCTCGGCATCGGCCAGCAGGGGGTGGCCAGTGCCCGTATCGGCCAGGCGCTGCTGGGTATCGGCCTTACGGTATTGCTGGCCTGGCTGGCCTGGATCTTCGCCGACACTGCCATCAATCGCGCCTTGACGACCACGGCCCGTTCCCGTGGTCGACGCATCAACCAGGCCCGTGCCCAGACCATCACGCCGATGATCCGCAATGTGATCTTCGTGACGATCGTGGTCATCGCCGCGATCGTCGGGCTGGCCAACCTGGGGGTGAATGTCACACCGCTGCTGGCCGGTGCCGGGGTGATCGGCCTGGCCGTCGGCTTCGGGGCCCAGACCCTGGTACAGGACCTGATCACCGGCATCTTCATCCTGATCGAGGATTCCCTGGCGGTCGACGACTTCGTCCGTATCAATGGCCACATCGGCACCGTCGAGGGACTCACCCTGCGCACCGTGCGGCTTCGTGACCTCGATGCTGTCGTGCACATCATCACCTTCAGTCGCATCGAGTCGATCCACAACATGTCGCGGCAGTTCGGCATCGCCCTGATGAAGATCCGGATTCCCTTCGACATGAAGATCGATGATGCCATCACCCTCATGCAGGAAACCGCTCTGGAACTGCGCCAGGACCCGATGATGCGCCACCACATCTGGTCGCCACTGGAGATGCAGGGTATCCATGCCTTCGAGGAGGGCTGTCCGATCCTGCGGATGCGCTTTCGTACCGCTCCCGAGATGCAGTGGGACGTCGCCCGCGACTTCAACCTGCTGCTCAAGCAGCGTCTTGAAGCCCAGGAAATGGACCTCGGGATCCCGCGTCTCAGTGTCAGCATGGAGGGGCAGGGGGGCGGTCGACTCGATGGCACAGGCGAGGGGGCCGAGTCTCGGGATGCCAGCGGTCGCGAGCCCGGGGAAGCCGGAATCGCCGACCCCGAAGGCGATACCAGTGCTCGCGGGGCCTCCCCGGCGGCATCATGAGTCGGGGAGACGCCTGTCAGCCGCCCCGTTGGCGTTGAATTGCCATAACCTGCCGAGGATCAAGGCAGGAGCAGCATCTCCTTGCTATGCTTCCTATCAGCAGGCCATCCGATAACGAGATGCTAGGCTAGACTGATCATTGACATGTCATCTTAAGGGATTTCAAGGAGAGACCATTATGCAAGCCATCGACGTCATGACCCCCAATGTCATCAGCGTGACTCCCCAGGCCGAGGTCCAGGAGATCGCCAGCCTGCTGGTGGAGCACAAGATCAGCGCGGTGCCAGTGGTGGATGACGATGATCAGGTGCTCGGTATCGTCAGCGAGGGCGACCTGATGCGTCGTGTGGAAAGCGAGGGGGACAAGCACAAGTCCTGGTGGCTGAAATGGCTGTCAGGCAATAATCCCGTCGACTACGTCAAGTCGCATGGTCGCAAGGCCGGCGAGATCATGACCCCTGATCCAATCACCATCGAGGAGGACGAGCCCCTCTACCATATCGCCGCCCTGCTCGAGAAGCATGGAATCAAGCGAGTGCCGGTGGTCAGGAAGGGGAAGCTGGTGGGTATCGTGAGTCGCGCCGACCTGCTCAGAGGCTTCTCGGTCACGACAACCGATACGACGGTGCCTGCCGATGATCGTGAGATCCGCGCGGCTGTCATCAAGGAAATCGAGGACCATAGCGGTGTGCTGGCCTACCGGGTAAATGTCATCGTGACTGACGGTGATGTCCAGCTCTGGGGCCTGGTGACCGGACAGGAGGAGAAACTGGCCGCCCAGGTAGCTGCCGAGAATATTCCCGGGGTCAAGTCCGTCGACAATCATCTGGGGATCACGCCACGGGGCATTTCAGAGTTCTGAGGCCTCTCCTGGATCGAGCCGGCCATCGACGCTTGAGGGCGACCCTGTCGGGTCGCCCTGGCTCGCCGAGAGTTCTCAGTTTTCCTGGCTAGCTTCCACCCGGCGCAGGGCGTTCTCGAGGTTGGCAAGGCTGCGCTCGATGTCGTGGAGCTTGTCGAGGCCGAACAGGCCGATGCGGAATGTCTTGAACGCCTCGCCCTCGTCACACATCAACGGCACGCCGGCGGCGACCTGGACGCCCGCCTCGGCGAAGCGAGAGACGAGTTGCGGATCATCGCTGTAGCTGACGACCACGCCCGGTGCCTCGAAGCCGTTGGCGGCAACACTGGCAAAGCCGTGTTCCGCGAGCATGGCTCTGACCCGCCGGCCGAGTTCCCATTGTTCTTCCTGGACCTTTTCCAGGCCATAGGCCTCGATTTCCCTCATCACGTCGCGCAGCATCACCAGGCCATCGGTGGGGAGAGTGGCGTGGTAGGCATGGCCACCTTTCTCGTAAGTTTCCATGATCGACAGCCACTTCTTCAGGTCGCAGGCGAAACTGGTGCTGGTGGTCTCCTCGATGATCTCCCGTGCCTGATGCGAGAGCATCACCATGCCGCAGCAGGGAGAGGCGCTCCATCCCTTCTGCGGGGCGCTGACCAGCATGTCGATGCCGATGTCCTGCATGTCCACCCAGAGGGCGCCGGAGGCGATGCAGTCCAGAACCACGAGCCCGCCCAGTTCATGGATGGCCTCGGCGACCTGACGCAGGTAGTCGTTCGGCAACAGCATTCCAGACGACGTCTCCACATGGGGGAGAAACACCACGTCGGGCTGATTGAAACGAATCGACTCGAGGACTTCCTCAATGGGCGGGGGAGTGAAGGGCGAGGCGGGATCGGTATCGTCGAGACGCCGGGCCTTCAGCACGTTGATATGCGGGGTAATGCGACCCATCTCGAGGATCTGGCTCCAGCGGTAACTGAACCAGCCGTTGCGGATCACCAGGCAATGTCGGTCGGTGGCGAACTGTCGGGCGACGGCCTCCATGCCAAAGGTGCCGCTGCCCGGCACGATCACGGCGCTGTGGGCATGATAGACACTCTTGAGCGTGGCGGAGACCTCTCGCATCACGCCCTGAAAACGCGCCGACATGTGATTCAGCGCACGGTCGGTGTAGACCACCGAATATTCCAGCAGACCCTCGGGGTCGACATCGGGTAACAAACCGGCCATTTCGTTCTCCGTGTTGGTAGCCAACTAGACTGATTGTCATTACGAACCGAGAGGATAGGCCGAATCGACGGCGGCGGCCATAGCCAGGCGGCTCTCGAGTTGCCTCCAGAGGGCCAGCGTCCGGGGTTTAGTCTTGCCCGATGCCGGTCTGCCCCTGGTCGGCCTGGATGGCGGTCAGGGCAATGGTATAGACGATGTCGTCGAGCAGGGCGCCGCGGGAAAGGTCGTTCACCGGCTTGTTTAGGCCCTGCAACATTGGCCCGACGCTGGCCACCTGGGCGCTGCGCTGCACGGCCTTGTAGGTGGTGTTGCCGGTATTGAGATCGGGGAAGACGAATACCGTGGCCCGGCCCGCCACCGGAGATTCCGGGGCCTTCTGACGACCCACGCTCTCGATGGCGGCGGCATCGTATTGCATGGGACCATCGATGCACAGGTCGGGGTCTCGCTCACGGGCGATGCGGGTGGCCAGGCGCACCTTTTCCACGTCGACCCCCTCGCCGGAATCCCCTGTGGAGTAGCTGATCATGGCCACCCTCGGCTCGATTCCGAAGGCCTTGGCAGACCTCGCGCTCTGCAGGGCGATCTCGGCCAGGGCCTCGGCATCGGGATCCGGATTGATCGCACAGTCTCCGTAGACCACCACCTGTTCGGGAAGCAGCATGAAGAAGATCGATGACACCAGGCGGTAGTCGGATGCGGTCTTGATCAGTTGGAAGGCCGGGCGAACCGTGTTGGCGGTAGTATGCACCGCTCCCGAGACCAAGCCATCGACTTCGTCGAGCTGCAGCATCATGGTACCCAGAACCATCGTGTCGTGAAGCTGGGCATTGGCGGTCAGTCTGTTCAGCTTGCCGGACCGTCGTTCTACCATGGCTTGCACATAGCGTTTTCGGTGGCTGTCCGGGTCGATGATCTCGAGCCCTTCGGGTAGGGCGATACCGTGGTTACGGGCGACCTGCTCGATCTCCTTGCGCTTGCCGAGCAATACGCAGCGAGCGATGCCACGTCGCTGGCAGATGGCGGCGGCTTCCAGGGTACGAGGCTCGGTGCCTTCGGGTAGCACGATGCGCTTGTCGGCCTGCTGGGCTCTCTTGACCAGCTGGTGGCGAAAGGCCGAGGGCGAGAGGTGATGGACATAGCCCTGACTGAGATGATCCCTGAGCCATTTCAGGTCGATGTGGGCGGCGACAAAGCCGGCGACTCTCTCGGCTCGCTGGTTGTCATCCACCGGGATTTCGTTGCCCATCTGGCCGAGTTTCTGCGCGGTGGTGAAGCTGTTGCTGTCCACGGAAAGTACCGGCAGGCCGGTGTTCAGTGCCGGGCGGCACATCTCGATCATGTTGTCGCCGGGCAGGTAGCCGTTGGTCAACAGCACCCCCGACAGGGGGATGCCATTCATGGTGGCCAGTGCCGTGGCCAGCACAACATCGTCGCGATCGCCGGAGGTTACGATCAGACTTCCGGGACGGAAGATATGCAGGGCATTGGCCGCGCTGCGGGCACAGAGACTGGTGGACATCACGCGTCGCTGGTCCGCGTCTCCCTGGTTCAGGAATCGAGCATCCAGGGCCCTTGCGACATCCAGTACCCGTGGAGCGTTGAGTGCCTCCGAATAAGGCACGACGCCGATCAGCTGGAAGCGGTCCGTGGCCAGGGAGGGGACGTAGCGTTGCAGGGCATCGACCTGGGCTTCGTCGAGCAGCGGGGTGACCGTTCCGGGTGCCAGTCCCGCGTGATCCTTGCCATTGGACAGGTTTCTGGCGCGCATCAGGATGCAGCCCAGGGTGCGCGACGAGCTGAGACCTCCGAAGACCCTGGCATGAATTTCCAGCTGCTCCGCCATTTCCCCGGGGTCGGCCATGTCACCGGTTCCCACCAGGATGATACGGGCATTAAGGGCATGGGCCAGTTGGGTGTTGATCTGCGTCGAGTAGGTCGTATGGTGGGTGGGGACGAGCCCCTCGACGACAAGCAGTTCCTGTGGGTTCCGAGAAGGGTGCTGCAGGGCCTGGTCCTGAAGTGCCACTACCTCTTCCATCAGGGTATCGAGGCGATCATCCCGCAACAGACGCTCCATCCGTTCCTGCGAAAGAGGCTCGGGAGGATGCAGGCCCAGGGTATTGGCGACCATGGCTGTGGAGTGGTCGGGACCTTCCCCGTTGAGTTCGTCCTGGCGCAGCGGCTTGAAGAAGCCGGCCTTGAGGCCGATGGCATCCAGCGCCCGGATCAGCCCCAGACAGGCTGAGGTCAGGCCCGCGCCTTCGCTGGTGGGGACCAGCAGCAATACCTGTGGTGCACGACGGTTGTCGGATGCTGTCATCGGGGAAGCTCTCCCAGGCGTTGGCGGATCGCCTCGAGCATTGCTCGCGGCATTCTTCAGGGGCAGTCAGCGGCAAAGCGTGTCACATCGAGACGTCTCGGTGCCGTCTATTAAAATTCGTACTTTAGTCTACCATGGGTGAGGCTCTTGGCCCTTCCCGATCCCCGCGATGATCATGGTCGGGACGATCTCCTTGTCGCACCGATCCTGCACGGAAGCTGCCCCATGTCGTCCGCCCACTCTGCCGCCTCGTCGGCCTCGACCTCCTTTCCTCGCCCCCTGGCCGTCATGCTGCTGATGGGGTTGGCAACCATGTTCGCCGGCAACCATGTGGCTGCGCGAGTCGCCTTCGACGAAGGGACGGGCCTGCTGCTGGCCATCCTGCTGCGTTCCAGCGTGGCACTCGTGGTGCTGGCTTGCCTGATCGTGGTGCAGCGCAAGCGGCTGTCGCTGCCTGTAGCGACGCGGCCCTGGCAGCTGCTGGTGGGGCTGCTGATCGCGGTACAGAGCCTCTGTCTCTACTCGGCCGTTGCGCGTATTCCCGTGGTAGTGGCGCTGCTGTTGATGAATACCTTTCCGATCCAGCTGGCGCTTCTGACCTGGGTTCTGGGCGGGCCGCGTCCGACCGGACGGGCGATACTGATCATGGCAATCATCCTGACGGGTCTGGTGGTGGTACTCGACGTGCCCACCTGGTTGTCCAGCCCGTCCGCCATGGGGCCGGACTGGTTGGCGGGTGTCGGTTTCGGGCTGGGTGCGGCTGCCGCCTTCTCCATGGCGCTGTGGATCACCGAGCATCGACTCAGCGATGTCGGCAGCACCCTGAGAAGCCTGCTGGCCATGATGACGGTGCTGGTGGTCATGCTTGCCGCCGGTGGGATGGGCCTGATGCCGGGTGGTATGAACCTGCCGGGGTCACCTTCCGGTTGGGCGGGGCTCATGGCCTTGGGATTACTCTATGCCATCGCCTTCTCGACCCTGTTCATCTGTGTGCCGCGGCTTGATATGGCCCGCAACGCGCCGGCCATGAACATGGAGCCAGTGGCGGCGCTGGTGATGGGCTATCTGGTTCTGGGACAAGTGCTCTCGGCCACCCAGCTCATCGGCAGTGCCATGGTCATGGGCGGTATTCTGCTGCTGGGCCTCTCGAAGCGCCCCTGAGTCTGGTTTGCCCATTGCTGGACTGCCTGTAGTGGCAATTCGTCCGATTCCAACTGTCGCTGTCCTGCGACGAGATACGGCGCATAATTGCACATTGTGCCCTTGCTAGTCCGGTGGAGAGAGACCACACTTATCGGTGTTAGGAAACAGTGTTCATTAATAAGGAGGATGTCATGAAACGTCTGACGATTACCGCGTTGACTTCTGCCTTGATCGCCGCCTGTGCCGTCACGACTGCCCAGGCCCAGCAACCCATGGTGATGCAGCCCTATGTCGGTGCTGACGCCATGTTCTGGGAAATCAATCCGGACAGCGGCAACAGCCTTGACAGCGTCGGTTTGCGGCTGAACGGTGGCATCCAGTTCAACGACTACTTCGCCGTGGAAGGGCATCTCGGTACCGGTGGCTCGGATGGCTCGGCTGATCTGAAGTCCCTGGCGGGTATCTACGCCAAGGGTATCCTGCCGATCTCCCAGGAATTCCGGATCTTCGGTCTGCTGGGCGGCACCGAGGTCGATTTCGATTCCGGTGATGACAGCGATGTATCTTATGGCGCGGGTGCCGAGTTCGACGTGGCGCCCAACCTGGCCGTCGGTGCCGACTACATGCGCTATCTGGATACCTCCGAGGCTACCTTCGATGCCGCAAGTCTGGGCGTGCGCTACCGGTTCTGATCGTTCTTCAGGCCGATAAGGGCCCCGCTACCGAAGACCGGTGGCGGGGCCCTTTGTTTTCTATTGCAGGATGGCTATTCCGTCATGGCCCATGCATGGCGAGTCGTTCCTGTCGTGTGGCGCGTCAAGAGGCTAGTGTCACGTCACGCATCAAACGTCGGATAAAGTCGTTTGAGTTTAATGCGCGCATCGTGCGCGGTGAATTGCCAGTTCACCTTGGCTTGGATTTGATCGCGCTGATCTTGCCAAGCCGCGATTTGGTGGCATAATTC
>NZ_JBDNGD010000180.1:0-1356 GCF_041689495.1 Halomonas sp.
ACCGCCCTGATATTCTGCACCGTCGCCGGCTTCGTCCTGACGCGGCCCGATGCTGTCGCGAGGGGAGTGGCGGCTCATCCAGACCGGCTATCACCGGGAGTGCACCATGCACCTGACTCGTTTCACTGATTATTCCCTGCGGGTGCTCATCTATCTCGGCTTGAAGGGCGAGCAGCGCTCCACTATCCAGGAAATCGCCGAGCAGTTCGACATCTCTCGGAACCACCTGATGAAAGTCGTCCATCAACTCGGCCAGAAGGGTTATGTGACTGCCATCCGCGGCAAGCACGGGGGCCTGGTACTCCAGCGTCCCCCGGAAGAGATCAATCTCGGCAAGCTGGTGCGTGATACCGAACATGACCTGCGGCTGGTGGAATGCTTCGGTGACCACAACGATTGCCGTATCACCCAGGCCTGTCTGCTGACATCCGCCTTCAACGAAGCGCTACAGGCCTTTCTGGCCGTACTCGACCGCTACACCCTGGCCGATATGCTGGATCCCCGCCGCCAGCAGCTCTCTCAACTCCTGCGAATCGCGCCATTGGCCTGAAGGTGATGCTTTCACTCTCGTATCCCATCCAGAACGTATGCACAAATGACCAATCTGGCGATTTTATTACCTTCCATCATTAGACATGCCAGCCTGCATGGAGTGTACTTATTGCTTTAATTCAGGGGCAATGAGCGACCTGGGCTAAACAAGGAGATCATCATGTCCAACCCCTGCATCATCTGCGTTGCCATCACTGGCAGTGTGCCGCGCAAGGAGAACAATCCAGCGTTGCCCACGACCATCGAGGAGCAGATCGAGAGTACCCAGGCGGCCTTCGAGGCCGGCGCCAGCATCGCCCACTGCCATGTGCGCAACGATGACCAGACGCCGACCTCGGATCCCGAGCGATTCGCCAGACTGATGGAGGGGCTTCAGAAACACTGCCCCGGCATGATCATCCAGCTCTCCACTGGGGGGCGATCGGGTGCCGGCAAGGATCGGGGCGGCATGCTGCCGCTGAAACCCGACATGGCCAGTCTCTCGGTGGGCTCTAACAACTTCCCGACTCGGGTTTACGAGAATCCACCGGACCTGGTGGATTGGCTCGCCGAGGAAATGCTGACCTACGGCATCAAGCCGGAAATCGAGGCCTTCGATCTCTCGCATATCCACCAGGCGGTGGCCCTGTCGAAACAGGGCAAGCTCGAGGCACCTCTCTACGTCCAGTTCGTCATGGGCGTCAAGAACGCCATGCCGGTCGACAAGCCGACCTTCGACTTCTACGTGGAAACACTCAAGCGCCTGGCGCCGGATGCCCAGTGGTGTGGCGCCGGGATCGGACCCAACCAGATCGTCTTGAACGA
>NZ_JBDNGD010000181.1:0-2784 GCF_041689495.1 Halomonas sp.
GAAGCCGAAGCCGAGGGCTGACCCCTTGGCAAGCGACCGAGGGGAACTGGTCGCTGAAAAAGGCCACTTTCCCGGAGTGGGCCAGTGGTCAGGCCCGGCGGACGTATCACGACGTTCTGGCTATGCTCCAGGAAGCGACGACCGACGCCGAGAGGCTGAGGGGAAATAGGATGAGCTAATGACCCAATGCTGGTTAGTGACAATGTCTGGGCCGTCAGGTAATCGGCATGTTACTGCCTGAACACCTGCAAGCGTCGAAGAATCACGCATCCCATATCAAGTGGGAGCAGCCGACATGGCGCGTCGAGGTCGTCCAAGATCCAGGCTGAGCGTCTACCGCAGGCTACGCGGGATTACCAACAGCAAGCCAATAGTCACGCTCACCAGGATCCGCGATGCGCTCGCCGCCAGTCACCAGCGTATGCTGCATTCCTGGCGAATCAGCCCCCCGTTCTTGCTGACCGCTGGATTCAAGGTATTGATCCTTGTGGGAATCGGACTGCTCAAGCTACCGCCCTCCGCTGACGCCTCCCTTTCACGGGGATTGTCGACTTTCCTCGCAGCCGGCAACTGGACAACTAGGCAGGCAGAGGGGGAAGCAGATCACCGCCGGCACGCCCAGGCGCGCCGGCGCATGGGCCACCGCCCGGCCGTGGTTGCCGGTGGAGGCGGTTGTCACCCCCGCCTTCAGGGCATCGCGGCCGTGGCATTCGATCAGCGCGGCGATCATGTTGGTCACGCCACGCAGCTTGAAGGCGCCGGTCGACTGGAGCGCCTCGAGCTTGAGCAGGATCCCGGCATCGAAGCGTGCGCCAAGCGCCGCCGAACCTATCAACGGCGTGCGGGGCACCTGGCTCAGCAGTCGCTGGCGAGCCTGGTAGAGCATCGCCAGGCTGACACCATGATCGTGAGCGGACATCGCTATCTCCACAGACACGACAGGATCGCCGCAGGGCCCTTCCCCACGGCGATCCTGTCAATTGCCGGTCGTTCAGGCGGCCTGGATATCACCGCTGACGGCCAGCTCGTCAAGCACGCTGTCCACGGCGCGCTTGGCGCGGGCGACGATCTCCTCGACCTCGGCACGGCTGGTGGTGAGCGGTGGCGCGAAGCCCAGGATATCCCCCTGCGGCATGGCGCGGGCGATCAGGTTTTCCTGCATCGCCGCGGCGGCGATGCGCGGGCCAACCTTGAGCGCCGGGTCGAAATGCGCCCGCCTGGCCGGATTGGCGGAAAACTCCACTGCCGCCAGCATGCCCACGCCGCGTACCTGACCGACGATGGGGTGATCGCCGAAGGCGGCCTGAAGCTGCTGCTGCAGGTAGGCCCCGGTCTCGGCGGCGTTGGCGGTCAGCCCCTCGCGCTCGATGATCGCCAGGTTGGCCAGGCCCGCGGCACAGCCCAGCGCATGGCCGGAGTAGGTCCAGCCGTGGCCGATCGGGCCATACTCGCCGGTGCCCTGTTCCAGCACCTGCCAGACGCGGTCGCCGACGATCACCCCCGAGAGCGGCTGATAGGCGCTGGTCAGGCCCTTGGCCACGGTGATCAGATCGGGCTTGATACCGTAGAAGTGACTACCGAATTCGGTACCGATGCGCCCGAAGCCGCAGACGACCTCGTCGGCGATCAACAGAATGTCGTACTTGGCAAGCACGGACTGGATCTCCGTCCAATAGCCTTCCGGCGGCGGCACGATGCCACCGGTACCCAGCACCGGCTCGCCGATGAAGGCGGCCACGGTATCCGGCCCTTCGGCCAGAATCATGTCCTCGAGCTTCGTCGCGCAGTGCTTGGAGAACTCGCGCTTGGTCATGCCCTCGAGCTCGGCGGCACGGTGGTAGTAGAACGGCGCCTCGGTGTGGCGAATGGTGTCGATCGGCAGGTCGAAGTGGTCATGGAACGCCTTGAGGCCGGTCAAGGAGCCCGAGGCGATGCCGGAGCCGTGGTAGCCACGCATCCGCGAGATCACCTTCTTCTTCTGCGGGCGACCCAGCACGTTGTTGTAGTAACGCACGATCTTGAGCTGGGTCTCGTTGGCATCACTGCCCGACATGCCGTAGTAGACCTTGGACATGCCCGGACCGTAGAGCTCCAGGATCTTCTCGGAGAGCGCGATCTGCGGCTCGTTGGAGTGCCCCACATAGGTATGGTAGTAGGACAGCTCCAGCGCCTGCTGGTAGATCGCCTCGGCCACCTCGGTGCGGCCATAGCCGATGTTGACGCAGTAGAGCCCGGCAAATCCGTCGATGAACTCGCGACCATCCTTGTCGACGATATGGATGCCCTTGCCGCCGGTGATCACACGGCCCGGCAGATCGCCGTGGGCGAAATCACGCAGGTGGGTGGAAGCGTGGAAGGTCACCTTGCGATCGCGCTCGATCAGGTCCTGGTGCTGCTGGTTCATCTCGTTCTCTCTTTTCTCAGGCTCCTCGGCGTCCCGCCGGGGAGAGTTATTCAATACGTTATTTCAAACTAATCAAGGCAATTCCACTAAACTGGAGAGCTCTGCGAGCGAAGGCCAGACAAGGCGGATCTTGGCGAGAACAGCGGAGTTTACGATCTGTAAATGAGCATGTTCGAACCAAGATCCAACGCCGTATGGCCGAGCGCAGCTAGCTCCCGGATACGGAGCCGAGGGCACCGAGGCAGTAATACTTGGTCTCGAGATACTCATCGATGCCGGTCACCCCGCCCTCGCGGCCGAGGCCAGAGTGCTTGACGCCGCCGAAGGGCACCGGGGGACCTGTCATCTTCACCGAGTTGACCGAGACCATACCGAATTCC
>NZ_JBDNGD010000182.1:0-15255 GCF_041689495.1 Halomonas sp.
CTATCCCATCTTGAAACTACGCCGTCATTTCCAGCCGAGAGGACAGAGGACGAAGGGTCGGTAATCGAAGGATCAGCAATAGATGCGGGGCGGCGACTGTCTGGCCAACTCCCGGGGGGAGCATAACAGTGCGCCGCCCCGGCCTCAATCGCGTTGGGCGTCCTTGAGGGTCTGGGCACGGGCATACCAGGTCTTCTTGGATCCCCCCAGTACACGGCTGGCCACAGCCGCTGCCTGCTTGATGCCCACCTCTTCGGCCAGCAAGGCGCCCAGCAGGGTATCGGCCTCCACAGAGGCGCAATCCATGGTAGCCGCCTTGGGGACACCGGCCACCATGATCACGAATTCGCCACGAGCCTGGTCGGGGTCTTCCTCCATGCGAGCCAGGAGCTGAGCCGCGGTGCCCTCCAGAAAGGTCTCGAAGGTCTTGGTCAACTCGCGGCCCAGCACCAGGTCACGATTCCCCAGGGTGGTACTGAGATCCTTCAGGGTAGCGAGGATACGGTGTGGTGATTCATAGAAGACCAGCGTCTCCGCATGCTCGGCCAGTGCCTCGAGACAGGCCCGCCGGGCCGAGCCCTTGGCCGGCAGGAAGCCGCTGAACAGGAAGCGGTCTGTGGGGAGCCCGCCGGCCGACAGTGCCGCCACCAGAGCACAGGGACCGGGCACCGGCACAATGCGATGACCACGCTGTCGCAACTCGCGCACCAACACGAATCCCGGGTCACTGATCAGCGGAGTGCCGGCATCGCTGATCAGGGCAATATCGCTACCGGCAGCAAGCCGCTCCGCGAGTTGATCGACACGGGCCAACTCATTGTGCTCATGCAGGGAAAGCATGGGCACCGAAAGCCCCAGATGACGCAACAGGCGCGCGCTGTGGCGAGTATCCTCGGCGGCGATCAAGGCCACCTCACCCAGCAGACGGATTGCCCGGGCGCTAAGATCCTCCAGATTCCCAATTGGTGTGGCAACGACGTACAATGTGCCCATACTGGCGTCAGACATATCGGTTCCTGGAAGCTCCACTGACGAGGAAGGATTCATGCAGATATTGCCCCGCGGCCTGTTGGTCGCCGCGCTGATGACGCTGCTGCTGGCTGGCTGCGCCTCCCAGCCAGGGCTCGTCGACCGACTCCCCGACGATGACCCCGGAGAGCTGCTGTCACGCGCCGAACAGCAGGCGCCCGAGCAAGCCGCGCTGACACGGCTGGAAGCGGCAGATATCCTAGCACGCCAGGGACAGCGCACCCAGGCACTCGAGATCGCCGATGACATCGAGGATGACCTCCTGCCGACTGCGTCTCGGACTCGCTGGGCCCTGCTGCTGTCGTCACTGGGTGAGGAACTGAATGATCCCTGGTCAGTGATACGAGCCGGCCAGAAACTGGATGAGTTGGACCTGTCCGGGGATCAGGACATCTCCCTGCGCCAACGGCTGGGCCTCGCCCTGCTCGAAGTCGACGAGCCGGCAGCCGCCGCCGATGAACTCCTGAGAGTTCAGGCACGTACCGACAGCGAGCGGCTCAACGACCCCATCTGGAAGGCCCTGTCGCGTCTCGACGGCCGCGAACTCAGCGACCTGCGCGAGGGTGCCGATGACCTGACCCTCGGCTGGCTGGCCCTCGCCGAGCTTTCAAGGTCCAGCGGTGGCGACATCCAGAACCTGTTCGCCCGCCTCGATACCTGGCGTGATCGATACCCACGACACCCGGCCTCACGCCAGTTGCCTGCCGATTTGCTGGCGCTGCGTGACCTGCGTGGTCAGGAGGTCAACCATATTGCCGTCTTCCTCCCGGAGTCCGGCGCCCTGTCCGGGGTCGCCGGCGCGATCCGCAACGGCATGCGTACCCATCACCTCAATGTGGTCAATGGCGGAAACGGTAGAGTTCGCTTGAGCTTCCTCGACGCCAGTCATGGCGATCTGGACGCCCTCTACCGCGAGGCCGAAAACCTTGGTGCCCAGGTCGTGGTCGGCCCCCTGGACAAGGACTTGGTTACCCGACTCGAGAATCAGGAGAGCGTCCCGCTGCCTACCCTGGCGCTGAACTATGGACATGGCCAGCGCAACCAGGCCACTGGCCTCTTCCAGTATGGCCTCTCGGCGGAGGACGAAGCACGCCAGGCCGCTCGTCGAGCCTGGCAGGATGGCCATCGCAGTGCAGCCGTACTGGTTCCCGACAACAACTGGGGACAGCGTGTCGGCGAGGCCTTCTGGGATGAATGGCAGGCCCGTGGCGGCAGGAACACCAATGCCGTCCGCTATAACCCCCAAGCATCGGCCACGGAGAGCACCAGACGCGCGGTCTCGAGCCCTCGTCCCGATATGCTGTTCCTCCTCGCACTTCCCGCCTATGCCCGCCAGGTACCGCCGACACTGGATTACTACAATGCTGGCGACCTGCCCATCTATGCCACCTCCCATCTCCATGAGGGCCGTCCTCAGCCACGGCTGGACCATGATCTGGATGACGTTCAGTTTCTTGACATTCCCTGGCAGATTCCCGAGGCGGCGGTGGGTGGCGTGGAGGCACTGCCCTTCAGCGAAAGTTACCGGCAGTTGCGCGAGGAATCCGACCCTGCCCTGTTTCGGCTGATGGCCATGGGCGTCGATGCATATGAGCTGGCGCGGCGCCTGCCGCAGTTCCAGGCCATGGCGGATAGCGAATTGTTCGGTGCCACCGGCACCCTGACGGCGGGCAGCGATGGACGCATCCAGCGTGAATTGCCCTGGGCCCGCTTCGAGGATGGCATACCCGCGCCTATCCTGATGCCGGGGCTCTTCAACCGGCAATGGGATGACAGGGCAGTCGATGATCGGACCCCGTGACGCCCGACAGCGTGGCCATGCTGTCGAGCAGATCGCGGCTCGATGGCTCTCCGAAAGGGGACTGAGCCTGGTTGCCAGTAACCAGCACGCCAAGGGTGGAGAAATCGACCTGATAATGCGCCATGGTGAGGTACTCGTCTTCATCGAAGTGCGACACAGGGCCGATACCCGCCACGGCCACCCCTTTGAAACCGTTACCGCTACCAAGCAACGCCGCCTGATCCGCGCCGCGCGTTTTTATCTTCAGCGTAACCGGCTATCATGTCCCTGCCGCTTCGACGTCCTGGCCGTCACAGGCCACTCCCCGGAACTGGAGTTTGAGTGGCTACAGGGAGCCTTCGACGCGTTCTGAACGGTTATACGACATCGCCAATGGACCAGGAACCCAACATGGATTTCCAGCAGCGCATACTCGGCCATTTCAATGCCAGCATCGACACCAAGACCTACGCCAGCGAGGTACTGCCGCCCTTCATAGAGGTCGCCAGCCAGATGATGGTGCAGTGCCTGGTCAGTGAGGGAAAGATACTGGCCTGCGGCAACGGGGGTAGTGCCGGCGATAGCCAGCATTTCTCGTCGGAACTGCTCAATCGTTTCGAACGCGAACGGCCCAGCCTACCCGCCCTGGCATTGACCACCGATACCTCGACCCTGACGTCCATCGCCAATGACTATAGCTACAACGAGGTGTTCTCCAAGCAGATCCGTGCCCTGGGCCAACCCGGCGACATCCTGCTGGCCATCTCCACCAGTGGCAATTCCGCCAACGTCATTCAGGCGATCCAGGCCGCCCATGACCGTGACATGGCCGTGGTCGCGCTCACGGGGCGTGATGGTGGCAACATGGCCTCCCTGCTAAGCCAGGATGACTGCGAAATACGCGTGCCTGCCACCTCCACCGCCCGCATCCAGGAGGTCCACTTGCTGGTGATCCACTGCCTGTGCGACCTGATCGACGAACAACTCTTCGGCGCAATCGAGTAACTCACCATGAAGAAGATTACCCTGTTCACTCCCCTGCTGCTGTCCGTGGTGCTCATCATCGGTGGCTGTACCGCCGTGACCGGCGTCACCAATCCCGGCACCATCGACGAGAATTATGGCAAGAGAACGGTAGGGACACAGGTCGAAGACCAGAGCATAGAGACCAAGATCGGTCACAACCTTGGTCGCACGGATGCCCGGCTCGATGATGCCCGCATCAATGTGGACAGTTACAACGGCGTGGTGCTCCTGACCGGCCAGGTCCCCAGCCAGGAACTGAAAAGCCTGGCCACCGAGGTCGCCACCGAGGTACGTAACGTCCGCAATGTCCACAATGAACTGACCATTGCCGCCAATCTTCCGGCCAGTCAGCGTCTGTCGGATACCTGGCTGAATATCCGCATTCGCACCAGTCTGGCCGGCAACGAAACCATCGACTCCAGCCGCATCCGGGTGATCACCGAGAATGCCAGTGTCTACCTGATGGGGATCGTCAATCGCCGTGAGGCTGACCTTGTCGTGGATGCCGTATCACGCGTCGGTGGCGTCCAACGCATCGTAAAGGTGTTCGATTACCTGGACTGACACGGGCAGCCTTCTTCTTCTCGTCAAGCAGAACGGCAGGCCAGTGGCCTGCCGTTCTGCGGCTTCCTCTACATTCTCATCGTCATCACTTGATGACGCGCAGCGAGGGTTTTTTCTTGCGGGGCTTCTGAGACGATGTCTTTTTATCAGACGCGTCCTCGCCAGAGGCCTCTGTATCGCTATCCGGGCTATCGACACTCGCAAGGTGAGAATCATCCTCTTCCGTCGCAACCACCGGCAGCACGGGTTCGTGACCAAACACCATGCCGACACCGTTCTCACGCGCATAAATCGCCACCAATGCCGTCATGGGCACCAGGATACGCATGGGCTGTCCACCGAAACGGGCACTGAAACCCAGGGACTCGTTCTCCATGAAGAAATCGCGTACAGCCGTCGGTGCCATGTTGAGCACGATCTGACCGTTCTGAACGAACTGGCGCGGCACCTCGACACCGGATTGTTCGGCATCGACGACGACATAGGGCGTGAGCTCATTATCCAGCAGCCACTGGTAGAGCGCCCTGGCCAGATAGGGGCGACTAGAATTCATCACTTGCCCTCCTCTCCCTGTCGGCACATTCCGGTCGGGACATCCCGGAGACGGGATTCAGGAACGCATCTCGCGTTCACTTTCACTGAGCGCCGTCTTGAAGCCCTCTCGGTCGAAGAGTCGCTCCATGTAGCCCAGCAATGGCTTGACCTGCTTGTCGGCGAGATCGATCCCCAGAACGGGCAGGCGCCAGAGGATCGGTGCCAGGCAGCAATCCACCAAGGTGAACTCCTCACTCATGAAGAAGGGGACATCCTCGAAGATGGGAGAAATACCGATCAGGCTCTCGCGCAATTCCTTGCGTGCCTTATCCGCCTCCTTCTTGGGACCATTCAGGACCTGATCGACGAGCGGACACCATTCACGCTCGATGCGATGCATCCACAGGCGGCTCTGGGCACGCGCCACCGGGTAGACAGGCAGCAACGGCGGGTGCGGAAAACGCTCGTCCAGGTACTCCATCATCACCTTGGATTCATAGAGCACCAGGTCGCGGTCCAGCAGAGTGGGTACGCTGTTGTAGGGATTGAGATCGGCGAGTTCCTCGGGATGATGCTCGTCGGTGACCTCGACGATATCCACCGCCACCCCCTTCTCGGCGAGGACGATACGCACGCGATGACTGAAATGATCATCACCACCGGAATAGAAGATCATCGACGACCGCTTGGCCACTACACCCATGAAACAATCCTCGCATCAATTCGAAATCTCATGATAACACGTCACCCCGACGCTTGAGGGACATCGCCAGGGCAGAAGGACACTCGGCAGACCTCATCAAGCACAGGGGGCGCATGGCCTTGGGCCATGCGCCCCCTGGAGTCCTCGACAGGGTGTCAGTGAACGTCGCGCCAGTACTCGCGCTTGAGCAGGTAGGCGATGACGCCGAAGATGAAGATGAAGATCAGCACCTTGGGGGCCAAGGTCTGAGCGTGGAGCTTGGAGGGCTCGCCGACATAGACCAGGAAGTTGGTCAGATCATAGACCGCCTCCTCGAACTCGTCGGGCTTCATGCTACCTGGGCTGGTGACCTGCAACACATCACAGGACTGGTACTTGCCTGTCAGCGGATCCAGCTCGGCACCCTCGATAGGCCTGTCACTCTCGGCGCATACCCTTTCCTGAACCCCCTGTAGCGGCTCAAGCACATTGGGCATCGCCACCAGCGGGAAAACCTCATTATTGACACCGGTGCCCGTGCTGGGATCCTTGTAGAAGGTCAGCAGATAGGAGTAGATCCAGTCGGCACCGCGCAGGCGTGCCTCGAGACTCAGGTCGGGCGGCGCGGCACCGAACCAGCTCTCTGCGTCGCCGCTGCCCATGGCGATATGCATCTGGTCATTGAACTTCAGAGCGTCCGAGAAGATCAGGTTCTCCTCCACCAGGTCCTGAGGTATGTCAAAGTCTTCCGCCACACGGGCGAAGCGCTGGAACTCCAGGGAGTGGCAGCCCATGCAGTAATTGGTATAGAACTGCATGCCACGCTGAATGGATGCCTCGTCTTGAAGATCCGGCGTCATCGTGTAGGGAAGGCCTGCTGCCGGCGCCGCCATCGCCGAGAAGGGCACCAGCGCGAAGAGCAGTGCGAACAGTTGCTTTTTCATTAGCCAGTCACCCTTTCAGGAACGGGTTTGGTCTTCTCCAGCCGGGTATAGAATGGCATCAGCAGGAAGAAGGCGAAGTAGATGACGGTACCCAACTGGGACAGCAGGGTGCGCCCCTCGGTGACCGGCAATACCCCGAGCACGCCGAGGATCACGAAGCTGATCGCGAACAGCACCAGCATCACCTTGGATATCCAGCCCTTGTAGCGCATGGAGCGCACCGGGCTGCGATCGAGCCACGGCAGCACGAACAGGACGGCAATCGCCCCACCCATCGTAATGACACCGAGGAACTTGGCATCCAGGCCGAACAGCGAGAAGGTGATCGCGCGCAGCATCGCGTAGAAGGGCGTGAAATACCACACCGGGGCAATATGGTCCGGCGTCACCAAGGAGTTGGCCGGCTCGAAGTTGGGCTTCTCGAGGAAATAGCCGCCGCCCTCGGGGAAGTAGAAGATCACCACGCAGAAGACGAACAGGAAGACCGCCACACCGACGAGGTCCTTAACCGTGTAGTACGGATGGAAGGGTATTCCGTCCAAGGGCTTGCCGGACTCGTCCTTCTTGGCCTTGATATCGATGCCGTCGGGGTTGTTGGAGCCGACCTCGTGCAGGGCGATGATGTGCAGCACCACCAGCGCCAGGATGACGATGGGCAGCGCCACCACGTGCAGGGCGAAGAAACGGTTCAGGGTGATGCCTGAAATCACGAAGTCACCACGAATCCACTGGGTAAGGTCCGGGCCGATCACCGGTATCGCCGAGAACAGCGAGATGATCACCTGGGCACCCCAATAGGACATCTGGCCCCAGGGCAGGAGATAGCCCATGAAGGCTTCGGCCATGAGCGCAAGATAGATCGCCATGCCGAAGATCCACACCAGCTCGCGAGGCGCCTTGTAGGAGCCATAGAGCAGGCCGCGGAACATGTGCAGGTAGACGACAACGAAGAAGGCCGTCGCGCCTGTGGAGTGCATGTAGCGGATCAGCCAGCCGTACTCGACATCACGCATGATGTACTCGACCGAGGCGAAGGCGCCCTCGGCGGTGGGGTTGTAGCTCATGGTCAGCCAGACCCCGGTGAGAATCTGGTTGACCAGTACCAGCAGGGCCAGAGAGCCGAAGAAGTACCAGAAGTTGAAGTTCTTCGGCGCATAATACTTCGCCATGTGGTCCTGCCACATCTGGGTGGCCGGGAAGCGGTCATCGACCCAGCGCATCAAGCCGCGTTCCGCCTTGACCTTGTTCGGATTACCCATCAGGCAGACTCCTCATCTTCGCCGACAGTGATCAGCACATCGCTGTCGAAGCGGTAAGGCGGCACTTCGAGGTTGGTCGGTGCCGGCACGTTGACGAATACACGCCCAGCCAGGTCGAAGCGCGAGCCGTGGCAGGGGCAGAAGAAGCCCCCCGGCCAGTCCTCGACATCCACGCTGCCGGGCTCGGGCTTGAACAGCGGCGAGCAGCCGAGATGGGTGCAGATACCGATCAACACGCCGATCTCGGGCTTGATGGAGCGAAGCAGGCCGTCCACGTAGGCGGGCTGCTGCGGCTCGGCGGACTCGGGATCGGCCAGCCGCGAGGCGTCGATCGATGTGGTGCGATCGATCATCTCCGGCGAGCGATTGAGAATCCACACCGGCTTGCCGCGCCACTCGACGGTCATGCGCTGCCCGGGTTCGAGCTTCGACACGTCCGCCTGAACGGGGGCACCCGCCGCTCTCGCCCTGGCACTCGGCTGCCAGGAAGCCACAAAGGGGACCGCAACCCCGACGGCACCAACCGCACCCACAACGGTGGTGGCACCCACGAGGAAACGGCGCCGCCCTTTGTTCACGCCGTTATCTGCCATTCTCTGGTTTCTCCCATCAGCTTACCCGTTGTTATATCACGGACAGATACGCATCCCGCGACCACGGATACCAAAATTGGCACTATGGTAAGAAATCGAATCGCTTCGCACAAGGACGAGAGACCCTGACCATGGTGGTAAGTCGACAACAACTCACTGACGCCACAAACAAAAACGCCCAGGCCACAGACCCAGGCGTCGATATTGCACTAGCGCTGGTTTAACGCTTCGAGAACTGGGGACGACGACGCGCCTTGCGCAGGCCGACCTTCTTGCGCTCCACCTGCCGTGCGTCGCGAGTGACGTATCCCGCCTCACGCAGTTGAGGACGCAAGTCCTCGTTGTACACCATCAGGGCACGGGTAATTCCATGCCGGATGGCCCCTGCCTGGGAGGAACCACCGCCGCCCTTGACGGTGACGAAGACGTCGAACTGTCCCAGAGTGTCGGTCAGCTCCAGGGGCTGACGTACCACCATCCGGCCGGTAACACGACCGAAATACTGATCGAGATCATGGCTGTTGACGGTGATCTTGCCGGTGCCCGCCTTCAGGAAGACGCGTGCGGTAGAGGTCTTGCGGCGTCCGGTACCGTAATACTGCTGTGTCATGGCAAAGGCTCCCTTAGAGGTTCAGTTCTTGCGGCTGCTGGGCGGCATGCGGATGCGTGTTGCCGGCGTATACCTTCAACTTCGTATACATGGCACGACCCAGGGGCCCCTTCGGTAGCATGCCCTTGACGGCGGACTCGATAATGCGCTCGGGTGCATGGTCGACCATCTTGTCGAATGTCATCGAGCGCAGACCACCCGGATAACCGGTGTGGCGGTAATAGGTCTTGTCCCTGGCCTTGTTGCCGGTCACCTTCACCTTCTCGGCATTGACGACGACGATATAGTCGCCGGTATCGACATGCGGGGTGAATTCCGGCTTGTGCTTGCCGCGCAGGCGACGAGCAATTTCGGTGGCCAACCGGCCAAGCGTCTTGTCCGTGGCGTCGACGAGGTACCAGTCGCGCTTGACGGTCTGCGGTTTAGCAGTAAACGTCTTCATGGAAATCTCACTGAATCGATATGTTGAGTCCTGCCGCCGATCGATCGGCATGGGACCATCCCTATTTTTCTTGGTTGCACCGCCCCGGAAGAGGAGACTGCAACAGTCGAGCGAGTCGGCATTCTACACGACTCTTTCGCCAGGGTTAAGCACCGCGTCAGGGTTTGTGGGGCAGGCCGAGATACTCGAGGGACTGCATTTCCTGGAGACGCGACAGGGTACGCTGGAACTCGAAGTCGAGCCGCCCTCCCCGATACAGCTGCTCGGCAGGAGCTTCCGCGGAAATCAGCAACTTGACGCCACGGTCATAGAACTCGTCGACCATGTTGATGAAGCGCCTGGCCTGGTCGTCCGTCGCGCCATCCATGCGCCTGACATTGGACAACAGCACGCTGTGAAACTCCCTGGCCAACTCGATGTAGTCATTCTGGCTACGGGGGCCATCACACAATTCGACGAAGTCGAACCAGACGACGTCATCGTGCAAGCGACGGGCGTGCAATACCCGATGATTGATCTCGATGGGCGCCCTTTCTTCCCCCTCATGACCGCTGATATCCCGGAAACTGCAGGCGAGTTCCCTTTCGGCCGCTTCGTCCAGGGGCGAATGGAAGATTTCGGCCTTTTCCAGGGCACGCAATCGATAGTCGATACCCGAATCGATATTGACCACTCGGCAGTGACGGTTGAGCAAATCGATGGCCGGCATGAAACGCTCACGCTGCAGGCCATCCTTGTAGAGGTCATCGGGGACGATGTTCGATGTCGCCACAAGCACCACCCCCCTCTCGAACAGTGCCTCGAGCAGGTTGGCCAGGATCATCGCATCGGTGATGTCCTTGACGAAGAACTCATCGAAGCAGATCACACGCGCCTCGGAGGCGAACTTGGCCGCCACCAGCGTCAATGGATTCTTCTCGCCCCGGTAATGGTCGAGCTCGTTATGCACTCGTTGCATGAAACGGTGAAAATGAGTACGCATCTTCTCGGGGAACGGCAGGGTTTCATAGAAGGCATCGACCAGATAGGTCTTCCCCCGGCCGACCCCACCCCACAGATAAAGACCCTGAACGTCCGGAAGCACGGGGTCGGCGGGTTCTCGGCGGCGACCGAAGAGGCTCGCCATGCGTGACTTGAGGCCATTGGCCTCGGCCCTGGCCCGCGGGGCTGTCCGGGGGCGAGCCAGGAGCTCATCATGCAGTCGCTGGAGGTGGCCGACGGCCTTCTCCTGGGACGCATCATGATGAAAGTCAGGGCGCTCGAGATCGGCACGATATCGCGACACGGGGTTTGCGGACCGGCCTCTCTCATGCTGCGCCGACTCGGTGGCTGATGCCGTCATGACTATCTGTCACCCGCTAGCAAGGTTGATGTGAGGAGTATTATACGCAGCTGGTCTCCGGCCTGCATCGTCAGCCTCGCATTGACCGGAGCATCGATCTGAGTCCTATAATGGCCCGCGGGACATCGGCAGCATCGCCGCACCAGGCATCAAAGGCCGCAGGGAGATGGACGTGGACGAAAGCAAGATCAACTGGATGCTGGCCATCGCCAGTCTACTCGCTGGCATCGGGATCGGTGCCTTGGGGCATCATCTGCTCAATGCAGGTGCCAGGAGAACACAGAAGCTGCGCCGGCTACTTGCCGAACGTGAGCGTGAGCTCGCCTCGCTCAAGAGCGGCGTCGACGATCATTTCAGTGAACTCGCCGGACTGGCCGAAAGCCTGCGGAGAGACAGTGACACCCTGATGCAGCATCTCGAGAAGGGCGCCGAGCGCCTCAATAGCCTACCCCATCAGACGCCCGGGCTGGCCGCCCCGACCGCCGGTATCGAAGAGGCAACGGCATCCCCGCAGTTGAAGGCTCCCCGCGACTATGCCGATGGCAGCGGCGGGACCCTTTCCGAGGAGTTTGGACTGAAGGAAGACAAGGAACTTCCGCAGCCGCCCCGCTACTGACTTTCGTCTCCGGGGAGGACAGTCCCGCTCTTCAGGCCGGATTGTCGATATCCACGAAACGATGTGCGATGCCGAAACTCTGCTCCAGCCACTCCCCCAGTGCCTGGACCGCGTAGCGTTCGGTGGCATGGTGGCCCGCTGCCAGGTAATGGATGCCCAATTCCCGCGCCATGTGCGTGGTGCGCTCCGAGATCTCTCCGGATATGAATGCCTCGGCCCCGGCCTCCCGGGCGGCCGTGATCATGTCCTGGGCGCCCCCCGTACACCAGGCGACACGCCGGATCTCGCCGCCCCCCGGCGCTTCCACCAGCAGGGGGTCACGCCCCAGGCAACGGCCCACATGGCTGGCCAGGGCCGCCGCGCCGAGTCCTGCGGGTGGTTCGCCGAGCCACAGGAGACCTTCACCGAATTCGCCATCTGCGCAGCCGGTGACGCGGAACTCGCAACGTCGGGCGAGCTCGGCGTTGTTGCCCAGCTGCGGGTGGGCATCCAGCGGCAGGTGATAGGCCAGCAGGTTGATATCGTTGACCAGCAGGGTGCGCAGCCGACGCTGCTTCATTCCGGTGATCGCTATCGGCTCGTTTTTCCAGAAATAGCCATGATGAACCAATACCAGATCGGCGCCCCAAGCAACGGCTTCGTCGAGCAATGCTTGGCAGGCGGTGACGCCACTCATCACCTTACCGACCTGATCGCGTCCGGCTACTTGCAAGCCATTGACGGTGTAATCCTTGAAGCGTTCGGGCTGCAATCGAGCGTCGCAGGCATGCACCAGTTGGTCACGGGTTATCATTGTCGCCTCCGGGCAGTCGTCATTTGGCAATGCTACAATTGCCGACCATTGTAACGATGGCCTCCATGCGCTTCGAGGAGCGTGGCTTCGACAGACCTTGACAAGGATCGCCTCATGCGACGCTTTTTGATGCCGCTAGTTTGGCCCGTCATCTGCGGTGTGCTGCTGGCCATTGTGCTGCTCAACCAGTTTCCTCAATTACTCGGCACGCCACAACCGGCAGCTCCCGACGCACTCTCACAACACGCCAGCGATAGCGCGCAAGACACCACCGGAGCCGATAACGACAGCATCGTGCGCCCGGCACCAGAACTACGCGAGGCGACGCCGATGCCGCGCCCGGGTGGTCCAGTCAGCTATGCCGACGCCGTGGATCGAGCCGCGCCGGCGGTAATCAATGTCTATTCATCGCGCGTGGTCGAACGTGAGCAACACCCTCTGATGTCCGACCCTTTCTTTCGCCAATTCTTCGGCGACGAGACGCCGCGCCGTCAGCGCATGCTTTCCAGCCTGGGCTCGGGGGTCATCGTCAGTGCCGAGGGTTATGTACTGACCAACCATCATGTCATTCGCGGTGCCGATCAGATTCAAGTGGCATTGCGCGATGGCCGCGAAGCGTTGGCCGAGGTCGTCGGCACTGACCCTGAGAGCGATCTGGCAGTGCTCAAGATCGATCTCGACAACCTGCCGGTGATCAGCTTTGCCCAATCGCAGGACGCCAAAGTGGGTGATATCGCACTCGCCATCGGCAATCCATTCGGCGTCGGCCAGACGGTGACCATGGGTATCGTCAGCGCCAAGGGACGCAATCATCTGGGACTATCACCCTACGAGGATTTCATCCAGACCGATGCCGCCATCAACCCCGGCAATTCAGGGGGGGCGCTGGTCAACGCCAAGGGCGCACTGCTCGGCGTCAATACCGCGATCTTCTCGCGCTCGGGGGGCTCCAATGGCATCGGTTTCGCAATACCGACCAATCTGGCCCGCGAGATACTCAATGAGATCATCGTGCATGGTCGGGTAATTCGTGGCTGGCTGGGTGTCGAAGTTCAGGAGATCACATCGGACCTGGCGGCGTCGTTCGGCCTCAACGCGGCCCAAGGCGTGGTCATCGCCAATGTAGCACGAGGCGGCCCTGGCGATCAGGCGGGCCTGCGCCCCGGCGACGTGTTGCTGTCCATCGACGGCAAACCGATCCTCGATCCGCGTGTGGCCATGGCCGATATCGCCGATATCGAACCCGGCAGCACCCTGCCGGTCAAGATCGTGCGTGACGGCGAAGCGTTGACTGTCGAGATTACGATCGGTGAGCGCCCGATCCCTACACCTCCAGGAAGCTGATTCCTCCAAAAACTGACAAGTACCCATGAAAGCCATTCAGCTCACTCGCCGGCTCACTTACCGATAATGCGATTCTCCGCCGAGCGCGCATGGGCCGTCAGCGACTCGCCTCGTGCCAGCACCGACGCAGTGCGCCCCAACATCGAGGCACCCTCGGCCGAGCATTGAATCAACGACGAGCGCTTCTGGAAATCGTAGACGCCCAATGGCGAGGAGAAACGCGCCGTACCCGATGTCGGCAACACGTGATTGGGGCCGGCACAATAGTCACCCAGCGCTTCGGCGGTGTAACGACCCATAAAAATTGCCCCGGCATGGCGAATCTCGGGCAGCAGCGACTCGGGATCGGCCATCGACAGCTCCAGATGCTCGGGTGCGATGCGATTGATCAGGGTGATCGCTTCAGCTCGATCCCGGCAAACGATCAGCGCACCACGCGCAGCCAGTGAAGAACGGATGATCGGCTCGCGTTCCATGCTCGGCAGCAGCCGCTCGATAGCCGCCTCGACTGCCTTTACGTGCTCTGCATCCCAACTGATCAGGATCGACTGGGCATCCTCGTCATGCTCGGCCTGAGAGAACAGGTCCATGGCCAGCCACTCGGGATCGGTACCGCCATCCGAGACCACCAGAATCTCGGAAGGGCCGGCGATCATGTCGATGCCGACCTGACCGAATACCGCACGTTTGGCGGTGGCCACGTAAATGTTGCCGGGGCCGACGATCTTGTCGACGCGTGGCACCGTCTCGGTCCCGTAAGCCAGCGCGGCTACTGCCTGGGCGCCGCCGATGGTAAAGACATGATCGACTCCGGCCAGGTGCGCAGCGGCGAGTACCAGTTCGTTGAGTACGCCGTCGGGGGTCGGTACCACCATGACGATCTCACGCACCCCGGCAACATGGGCGGGAATGGCGTTCATCAATACCGAGGACGGATAAGCCGCCTTGCCACCGGGCACGTAGATGCCGGCGCGATCGAGCGCGGTAATCTGCTGGCCGAGTAGCGTGCCGTCGGCGTCGGTGTAGTGCCAGGATTCGGGCTTCTGGTGTTCGTGATAAATGCGAATGCGCTCGGCGGCATGAGTCAAAGCGTCGCGCTGCTCGGCGGGCAGCCCGTCATAGGCCGCTTCCAGACGAGCCGGGGGCAGGGTGAGCTCCGTCATGCTGGAAACGGAGAGGCGATCGAAGCGATTGGTGGTCTCGATGACCGCGGCATCACCCCGGGTCTTCACCGCCTCGAGTATCTCATCGACCCGGTGCTGCAGATCTGCTCCGGATACCCCCTCCCAGGCCAACAGGGACTGGAGGCGGGAATCGAAATCATCATCCGCGGTCGACAGGCGGGAAATGGCGAAGGAAGCAAGAATCTCTGTCACGGGTGTCGAGGCTCCGCTGAGGGGTCGTTTTTCATTCAGGTCACTCGGACATGGTCGAGTCACCGGGGGTGATGGCTAGGCATTTGCCCGGCGGTCTTCCCGGCGAGCGACCACGGCCGACCCGAGTTGCTCGATCAGGGGCATGATGCGGTCGTGCTTCATGGTCATGGCGGCCTTGTTGACCACCAGGCGGGTACTGATCCTCGCGATCAACTCTCGCGGCTCCATGCCATTGGCACGCAGGGTGTTCCCGGTATCCACGATGTCGACGATCTCGTCGGCCAGGTTCATCAGGGGCGCCAGTTCCATGGCACCATACAG
>NZ_JBDNGD010000183.1:0-7993 GCF_041689495.1 Halomonas sp.
GCGCTTGCGATACGACACGCTTCAGCGCTTGGGGCTGACATGACATCACCGCGTCATCCCGACGTCTCCCAGGCCAAGATGAGGCGACCATCCCACTCGCCTGGGGGATGCACGGGTCGCTTGATCATGCCCCCTTCACCAAGGCTCTCCGCCAACTGGTCTCTGGCGGCATTGATGGTGGGCAGGGCCCGTTCCATGGGCACCAACCCGAGAAGTTGGTAGCGGCGCTGTGTCACCACCCAGATCGATACGCCTGTCGGGCAATTGAAGGTAAGCGTGGTCACGCCAGTCCCTCAGTGACAGCTGCTGCTGTTCTGGTTGCGGCATATAGCGCGCCTGGTCGTCGGCGAACTGACGGTAGATGTGAAAGGGCCAAGCCAAGGCCAGAGTGATCAGGGCAATCCCCACCAGGCCTCCTGGATCGAGTGAGCGGGGCCGGTGGCGTGTGTAACTGACGGCCAGCAGTGTGATCCAGGCCGTGGCGACGGCGATGCCGGCGATGACGTCGGCCAGCCAGTGCGCCCCCAGGTAGAGGCGCGAGAACGCAATCAGCGTGACCGGGACACTGACACTGGAGATCGCCCACACGCGCCTACGCGGGCTCAATTCACGGGCGATGAGAAAGCCCAGGAACCCGTAGAGGACGGCATTGATAGTGGCGTGACCACTGGGGAACGAAAACGCCTCCCAGCCGGTGTACAAGTCCGTGGGACGCGGCCAGTGAACGGCCCACTTGATGAGCGGGGTAAAGAGCGAGGCACCGACGATCGCGGCGATCCAGTAGCCCGACGCCTGCCAGGCGCGACACCAGAGCAGCCAACCCAGCATGACCACCGTCAGTATCGTGACGACGAAACTGTCACCCAACTCGGTGACGGCCAGCATCAGGTGATCGCCCCAGGTGGTGCGAAGGCTCTGCAGGAAATGAAACACCGCCTGGTTGGCCTGGACGAGCGGATCACCGGTGACGATATCCTCGAGAATCCCCAGGAACAGCCAGAGGGAGCCGACGAGAACCGCGGCACCCACCAGGAGGGCGCGGGTTTCGGAACGCTCGGGTTGCAGAAGCCCCCGTATCAGGCGCCTTGGCCGGGTATCCTCCTCGGCACTCCAGAGAATCAGCCGGTTCTGAAGTAGCATCAGCCCGCGGAGTCCCGAGCCGAGAAGGATATGGCGGGTCAGCCATACCACGACCCAGATGAGCAGGGCCATCAGAACCAGGAACAGGGCCAATCGTCCTGCTATCTGCGCGACGAGATGCAGCGAGGCACCGAGTGCTACCCCGGCGACGACATGGCTCGTCGCCCAGATCAATGCCGAGGCGATGTTGAAGGCGTAAAAACGGATCGGCGGCATGCCGGACATGCCGGCGACCAGCGGGATGAAGGCTCTCGGTCCCTGAATGAACCGTGCCAGGAAGACGCCTTTACCGCCATGGCGGTAAAAAATCCCTTCAGCCTGAGAAACGAGCCGGGGGTAACGGCGCAATGGCCATAGCGCGACCAGGTCATCTCCGAAGCGCCGACCTAGCCAGAACGAGAGCCCATCCCCGATCACGGCGCCGGCGATAGCGGCGATGATCAGTGGCCACATGCTGAGCGCGCCAGAGGGCACCAGGGCGCTGATACCCACGATCAACACCGAGCCGGGCACGATGATGCCGACCACCGGAAGCGCCTCGGCCAGGGCGAGGAGCCCGACCAGTAGGTACGCCAGCAGCCAATGCTGGGCCGAGATGGCGGTGAGTTGTGACACGAGCTGATCGATCATGGTGATGATCCCATGTGAATCCCGCGACTCGAAAGGCATAGGCGACACTTCAAGCCGGCCGCGTCCTGAGTCGGCTCCTTCGGGACGCTAGCACCCGCTACTGGCCAGGCGAGCCAGAGGATCCTGCTGGAAATAGTGTGATAGTAGCCCATAGAGGGCCGGATAGGCCCGGTGGAGCCTCTCGGGGTCGCTGAAGAAGGCCTCGCAGCAGACCGCGAAGCACTCCCCGGGGTGGCTGGCGGCGTAGTCGTCAATGGGGGTGTCCTCGCCGCGCTCGAGCCGTTGCTGGAGGTCATTCCAGACGCCCATGAAGATGCGGTGCCAGTCCCGGGAGTCGATGTCCCCTGGCAGCGGCGGGAAGCCATCCACGTCCAGGGAGTTGCCCAGGTCGAGCTTGTGGGCGAACTCGTGGATCACCACATTGAAGCCATCGAGCCCGCCACTGGCCATGAGGTCGGGCCAGGCCACCACCACCGGGCCCTGATGGGAGGTCTCCCCGGCGCGCTCATCAACGTATTCGTGCATCACTCCGGCCTCGTCCATTTCCTCGACACGCCGTTGGAAGGCCTCCGGCAGGATCAGGATCTCGTGAACGCCATCGAAGGCCTCCCGGTGGTCGCTGTCGCTCCAGCCCAGGGTCAGCAGGCAGGCCTGGGCAGCCAGGGCCAGCTGCGCCGGGAGATCGAAGAGGGTCGACTCGACGAGGTCGGGGTGCAGACTCAGCCGCTTGGCATGCAGGAAGCGCCAGGCGCGATGTCCCAGGCGTTCGCCGTCGCTGTCACCCACAGCAGCGAGCAGCGGCAGGCGCGAGCGCGCCTCAGTCCAGTCGGCCTCGGGAAAGGGGTGGCGGTCGGCGAAGCGAGCCTCTCGCCACTGGCGTAGCCGATCCAGCATCGGCTCAGTTCTCTTCAAGATTGGCCCCGGAAGGCCGGCTCCCAGACTTCCAGGACCAGTCGCGCCAGCGTAGATCGAAGAGGTCCTGGCGGCGGTCCTGAGGAGTGATATGCAGCTTGGCCTGGCGCTCGATCTCGCCGTCGCGATGGCAGAGGTAGGCGATGTTGTAGAGGCGGTCGTCCTCGCCGACTTCGATCATCGAGCCGGCGATGATATTGATGTTGTAGGAGATGGCCATGCGCGACAGTTCTGTCTTGAACTGATCGGTAAAGCCGGCCAGGAAACGGATGGCGGCCTGCTGGTCCTTCTGGGCGGTGCGATCCTGCAGGCCCATCAGCGGGGCATTGAAGAGTTCCGGGAAGACGGCGAAGTCGCTCTGGTAATCCGAGAGGGCGTCGACGAAGTACTCCACCTGCTGGAGGACTGCCTCGACGGATTCAAACTCGCGCATCTGCCACTGCACGGCACCCACGCGAACCTGGGTGGGGCGATTCTCCAGCACCCGTTCGGCCGGCTCGAAGAGGATGTTGTTCCACTCCAGCAGGGTGGCATAGCCCTTGGATTTCTCGTCCTCCGGCAGGTACTTGCGCAACAGGCGCTTGACCTGGAAGTCGTTGGCCAGCTGGAAGGAGGGGATGGGATCATGGATCTCCTCGCGGGCCACCTTGTCCAGGTACTCGGCGGGCGAGAGTTCGTGGGCGTGCTCGTGGTACTGGGGAATACGGCCCCCGGCCAGGATTGCCCGCAGGTTGAGCGACCGGCACAGCTCCTTGCGTGCCTCGTGGAGGCGCCGTCCCAGGCGGTAACCGCGATAATCCGGGTGGATCAGCACGTCGAGCCCGTACATGGCGTCGCCATCCGGGTCGTTGAGGATGGTCTCGCGCTTGCCGATCAGGTCGTCGAGGGCCATGGCAGGTGGTTTCCTGATCGGGAGTGGAAGACGCATTCTAGCATGCGTCCCGGGCCCTCGATGGCCATCCGATCGTCATCCCGGTGTCATTGTCCTGTCATCCTTTTCGGTAAGAGTGGCCACAAGGTTGCCCAACACCAGCTAGGCTCTGCTGAGAGGGTAATGACGACATGTCGTCGCCATGCCCGGACACGATTCCCGGCAACGGATGGGTCATGCACGCCAACGACGAGCACGACGACAAGCGCATCCGTCTCGAGACGGTCACCAAGCGCTGGGAGGACACTCCCGCGGTGGACGGGATATCCTTCGATGTCTCGCCCGGCCAGTTCGTGATCCTGCTCGGCCCCTCCGGCTGCGGCAAGTCGACCACTCTGCGCATGGTCGCTGGTCTCGAACAGACCACCAGCGGATCAATCCACATCGGTGAGCGCGACGTGACGTACCTCCCCCCCGGCGATCGTGGCATCAGCATGGTCTTCCAGTCCTATGCACTTTTCCCCCACCTGAGCGTTGCCGACAACATCGTCTTCGGCCTGCGCAGCCGCAAGGTCCCCAAGCCCGAGCGCCGGGAACGCCTCGAGAGGGTCGCTAGGCTGGTCGATCTACAGGCCTATCTGGACCGCAAGCCCGCCCAGCTCTCCGGTGGTCAGCGTCAGCGGGTGGCGCTGGCCAGGGCTATCATCTCGGAGCATCCCATCTGCCTGATGGACGAGCCGCTCTCCAATCTCGATGCCCGGCTGCGCAGCGAGATGCGGCGCGAGATCAAGTCGCTCCAGGAGCGTCTCGGCATGACGGTGATCTATGTCACCCACGATCAGGTGGAAGCCATGAGCATGGGCGACCGGGTGATCCTGATGCAGGACGGTCGCATCGTGCAGGACGACACGCCCGATGCCCTTTATGATCGGCCCGCCTCGGCCTTCGCGGCGAGCTTCATCGGCAGCCCGGCGATGAACCTGGTGCGCCTGGCAGCCGGCGCCGATGGCGCCATCATCGAGGACGAGCCCCGCGTCCGAGTAGCCGAGCATGCGGCGGTCGGCGGCCTGCTGGGGGTACGACCCGAGGAGATCCGGGTGTCGCCGGAAGGGGCCTCGGGGGTACCGGCCGAGGTGCTCGACGAGGAGTACCTGGGCGCCGACACCATCCTGCGCCTGGCCGTCGGCAGCCAGGTCCTGCGGGCCCGCCTCGCCGGCAAGCCGGTGGTGACACCGGGATCACCCTGCCGCCTGTCGTGGCCGCTGGACAAGTCCCATCTCTTCGACGCCGACGGGAAGCGCCGCGATGATCTATCGCGTTTCCCCGTCGCGGCAGAGGAGGCCCTCGAGGGCATCGGCGGTGTCCGCAAGGCCGCCTCGCGTGCCCTTTTCTCGTCGAACCGACTCTCGGATAACCATCCCTGACCCAGGAGCCATGCTATGAATCCCCGACTTTCCCTGCGTTTCAGCCTGTTGGCCGCCGCCGGCCTGTTGAGTGCCGGCCCGGCCATCGGCCAATCCGCTGACGATCCTGTCGAACTGACGATGTACTATCCTGTCGCCGTCGGCGGTGCCCTGACCGATGTCGTCGATGGCCTGGTCGAGGGCTTCGAGGCCGAGCATCCCGACATCAGCGTCGAGGCCATCTACGCCGGCAACTACGACGACACCCGGGTACGCGCCATGTCGGCCATCGAGGCCGGTGATGTGCCACAGCTGTCGGTGATGTTCTCCATCGATCTCTTCGACCTGATCGAACAGGACGCCATCGTCGCCTTCGACGACCTGATCGAGACCGAAGAGCAGCAGGCCTGGCTGGACAGTTTCTATCCCGGGCTGATGGAGAACGGTCGGCTCGACGGCCAGACCTACGGCATCCCCTTTCAGCGCTCGACCATCGTGCTCTACTGGAACAAGGATGCCTTCGAGGCGGCAGGCCTCGACCCCGATACCCCGCCCGAGACCTGGACCGAGATGGCCGAGATGGGTGCCGCCGTGCGCGAGGCCACAGGCGGCGAACAATGGGGCGTGATGGTGCCCTCCACCGGCTATCCCTACTGGATGTTCCAGGCCTTCGCCTTCCAGAACGGCCACCGGCTGATGAGCGAGGATGGTACCGAGGTCTATTTCGACGACCCGGCGGCCATCGAGGCGCTGGAATACTGGGTGTCATTGGCCGCCGAGCACGAGGCCATGCCCGGCGGGGCTATCGAATGGGGCACGCTGCGCCAGAACTTCCTCGAGCAGTCCACCGCCATGATGTGGCACAGCACCGGTAACCTGACTGCGGTGCGCAATGCCGCGGACTTCGATTTCGGCGTGGCCATGCTGCCCATGAACACCCAGCGCGGCAGCCCCACCGGCGGGGGGAACTTCTACCTCTTCAAGGACACCACCGAGGAGGAGCAGCAGGCCGCCATGACTTTCATCCGCTGGATGACGGCCCCCGAGCGTGCCGCGGCCTGGTCCATCGAGACCGGTTACATGGGCGTGAGCCCGGCGGCCTACGAGACCCAGGCGCTGCAGGACTATGTCGAGACCTTCCCGCCGGCGGCGGTGGCCAGGGACCAGCTCGAGCATGCCACCGCCGAACTGGCCACCTACCAGGGAGGCCGGGTGCGTCGCGCCCTGGACAATGTCGTGCAGGCGGCGTTGACCGGCCAGATGACCCCCGCCGAGGCACTGGCCCAGGCCCAGCGCGAGGCGGATGCCGCGCTCCGGCGTTACGCACGCTGATGGATCCGGCCACCCGGACGAGACGTCGTCCCGTCCGGGTGGCACGGCATCGCGATGGCAATATTCACACTGACCGCGAGGAGCGGGCATGGCCAGCCTGAATCCCGATCGGCGCATGCAGGTCTATGGTGCGCTGCTGCTGTTGCCGGCGGCGCTGCTGCTGGCCACCTTCGCCTATCTGCCGACCATCGCCACCCTGATCAACAGCCTCTTCCTGCCCGGATTTCGCGGTGAGCCCGCGGCCTTCGTCGGGCTGGAAAACTATGCGTTGCTGATCGAGGACGACACCTTCTGGCAGGTGGCACGCAACAACCTCATCTATGCCCTGGGCACGATCCCCACCTCCATCGCCCTGGCGCTGGGCATGGCGCTGTTCGTCAACGCCAGGCTGCCCGGACGTGGCTTCGTGCGCATGGCCTACTTCACGCCGACCATCCTGCCGATGATCGCCGCGGCCAATATCTGGATGTTCTTCTATGCGCCGCAGATCGGCCTGTTCAATGCGATGCTCGACGCCGTGGGCCTGCCCGGCGTCAACTGGCTGGGAGATCCCGGCGTGGCGCTCTTCTCGGTGATCGTGATGACGGTCTGGAAGGAGGCAGGTTTCTTCATGATCTTCTACCTGGCGGCGCTGCAGAGCATCCCGCCGGAGCTCGAGGAGGCCTCGAACCTGGAGGGCACCAGCCGCTGGAGCTTCTTCTGGCGGGTCACCTTCCCGCTGCTGATGCCGACGACCCTGTTCGTGTTGATCAATGCGCTGATCAATGCCGTGCGGGTGGTGGATCACCTCTTCATCCTGACCAAGGGCGGGCCCAATAACGCCACCAACTTGCTGCTCTACTATGTGTACGAGAACGCCTTCTCGTTCTTCGACCGCACCTATGCGGCCACCATCACGGTGGTGATTCTGCTGGTGCTGGCGGTGGTTGCGACCGTCAAGTTCACCATTCTCGACCGCCGGACACACTACCAGTGAACAGGATGTCGATGATACCGACAGGGACCCGGCCATGACTTCATTACACGCCGCCTCCATCCCGACTCGCGACCTGGCGTCACGATTGCCCAGCCTGGAGACCATCGCCGCCTGGCTACTGGCGATCATCTGGATCTTCCCGCTGCTTTATGCCTTCTGGGCGGCCTTCCATCCGGCGGAATTCATGGTGCGCTTCGAGCTGCTGGCGCCGCTGACCCTGGACAACTTCACCGATGCCTGGGAGCAGGCGCCCTTCGCCCGCTACTACCTGAATACCTTCGCCCTGGTCACCGGGGTGGTGCTGGCGCAGTTCGTGGTCTGTACCCTGGCGGGCTTCGCCTTCGCCCGCTTCCCGGTGCCCGGCAAGGACATCCTCTTCATGCTGGTACTGATCCAGCTGTTCGTCTTTCCCGAGGTGCTGATCGTCGAGAACTACCGCATCGCCAGCGGCCTGGGGCTGGTCGACACCATCACCGGCATCGGCCTGCCCTATGTGGCCAGTGCCTTCGGCATCTTCCTCCTGCGCCAGACCTTCAAGACGATCCCTCGTGAACTGGAAGATGCCGCCCGGGTCGAGGGCTGTGGCTGGATGGCGATCCTGCTCAAGGTCTATGTGCCCCTGGCCAAGCCCACCTACCTGGCCTACGGCCTGGTGTCGATCAGCCACCACTGGAACAACTTCCTGTGGCCCCTGGTGGTCACCAACTCGGTGGAGAGCCGCCCGCTCAC
>NZ_JBDNGD010000184.1:0-3929 GCF_041689495.1 Halomonas sp.
CCTGTCCCTCGTGTCCCGATAGCTCAACGATGCGTGTTGGCGGCGGGACATCAGAGGGACATGCTGCATGTCACGTGTCCCGATACCCCTATAGCTTCGAACCACCGAAGTGGACCCCATCCTTTGGACCACCTGACAGGCGATCTAAGCTCTGACCGGGTTGTCATCAGGCGTCAGACCGCCTGGGTCAGTGGTTGACACACAGGGGGCCGGGACTACAGTGACAGGTGCCGGTGGGGGATCTTCTGGTCGGCAGTCGACAGGCGCGAACGGCCGAGGCTCCCAAGACGGCAACCCCGTATCAGACCGCCACCTCAGGTGGAGGGAGGACATCATGAATTCACACCGGACTGCCATGGGCACCGCCTCGGCCCTGGTCGCCGCCCTGGCCCTAACGCCCCTGCTCGCCGCCGGCGAGACAACCCAGATCCTGCAGTCGACACTCAAGGGCCAGGAGGAGATGGAGGCCAACATCGTGCGCTTCGATGTGGGCGAAGACTGGGTCACCGACCGCCATATTCACCCGGGACACGTCTTCGTCTACGTGACCGAGGGCAGCATCAAGGTCGATGTCGAGGGAGAGGACCCCAGGAGCATATCCGCCGGTGAGGCCTTCTACGAAACCCCCGATCGCCCGATGGTCGCCAGGACCCTGAGCAGCGATGGCACCAGCTTCATCGTCTTCCAGATGGGCCCCAAGGGCGAGCCCATCATGGTGTCCCAGCCCGAATGAGCTGACACCCTGACATCCTGGCGACAGAGGGACCGATCGGGGGCCTGCCCCGGTCGGTCCCTTTCTTCTGGCCAACCTGCGCGTTTCATGGGCGAAACCCGCGACCTGCTGGTGCCCACCGGTTCGGTCTGAACCCCCTTTTCAGGCGAAGCAGCCCCCGGCGTCGACGATGGTGCCTTCACGCATGAACATGCCTTGCTCGGCCAGACTGGCGTTGATCTCCTCGAAGATCCGTTGGGTCAGGGCATGTTTCTCCAGCAGGTGGCGGAAACGCAGCAGCGTGGTGGCATCGGGAACCCTCTCGATGGCCAGGTCGATACCGATGAAGTCGCGCATGGCCTGGCTGTCGTAGATAGCATCTTCGAGCGCCTCGTCGGCGAGGGCATACCACTGCTGCAGGAAGTAGATCCGCAGCATGCGCGCCAGGCCGATGGGTGGCCGGCCCCGCTTGCCCGCCGCGTTGGGGAAGTAGGACGGCGACAGCGCCTCGATCAGTCGTTGCCATGGCACCAGAGCATCCATCTGGGCCAGGAATCGCTCCCGACGGGTGACCTTTTGTTCTGGTGCTCAGCCTGGGTAAACGAGATCTGCTTCATCGGGTAGCTCTGTCAGACGGTGGCAGGAAGACCATATTCTACCCCGCTGACGGTTGTCAGGCAGCAGCGGCGGGATTTGTGCAGCGTTTCCTTAAGTGACGATCCTAGAGCGTAAATGCTTGAATCCAGGCTTGGAGCTGGTTGTTCTGGGTGCGTCGGCTCAAGGATAGCCAACAGCTAGTAGGAGTGGATGGCTTTCGGCTCGCAGCTCATCCCCTTCCCTCTAATCCTTGGTACCATGACCGGCTTCAATCTCCACGCATCGTAGGTGAAGCAATGCCGCAGGCCCCTGAGATCTTCAAACGCAGCCTCGACTACATCCGGGACCTCCTGCACCTTTTCGGCCACCGCCTGGTGATCGACTGCCAGGCCGGAGCGAGCCCGATCTATTCGATCCAGGGGGAGGACCAGGACGATGGCGCCTGGGCCAGGGAGGCGATCCGTCGGCTGCATCCCTTCATGGTGTGGCGTGCCGTGGCGCCGCCTTCCCCGGAGATCTCTCCCGAGGACGCGGGCGTGGAGCACCTCTCGCTCGTCGAGCCGGACCCCGAGCCCCAGGCCGACGAGTACACGCTCGAGCGGATCCAGATGACCTACAGCCGCCTGGTGGAGCACGTCCACCTGACGGGTGACCCGGCCTGTGTCGAGGCTGCCACCCGCCTGGGCGGCATCGTCAGGCGCTTCGAGCGTCGGATGACCCGCGAGGCCAAGCAGACCACCTGATCGCAGCGGTAAGCGAGGAGCCGCGCTTTCGTTGCCGTAGCGGCCTTGAACCGGATGCCGGATGAACCACTCGACTCGACCGCCGGCCCCCCCCCCGCTTGGGCACAACTGCTGGCGCCCATACCGCCATCACCCACCAGGTGCAGAGCGGCGTGGAGCTGCGTTACCTCGCGAGGAGTGCCCGCCATTCGCGGCTCGATACCACGGCGCGCTACCTGCACGCCGAGGCCGAGGAGTGGCAGCGCCAGCTGAGCGGACACGGGCTGAAACGCGAGCCTTGAGCCCCGTGTCCGCGAATGTCCCCGTCAGCGCACGGGATTCTCCGGTCCCCGGCCGCTGTAGGCATCGATGAAGGCGGCGAGGGCCGCTTCATCGAATGCCGGCAGGTCCAGTCGCCGGCGCCAGGCCGTCAATACCAGGCCGTCGCCCAGTCCCTCATGGGGAACCGCGATCAGCCCTGTCCAATCATTGGCCCGGTCCTTGCTCCACCGCTTGAGCATGCTGAGCCCCTTGAACCCGGGCTCGTCGTAGTAGACCACCACCTGGCCATGCTCGAGGGCGTGGAGAAGTTCGCCCTTGGGCTGCGGTTCCGTGTAGAAGCCGGAAACCATCGGCTTGGACGCGTGGGGGCCGGAGAGGGGAAAGTCTTGATCCTGGGCCACCTGGGTCCCTGCGCTCACGTGGTCGTTGCCTAGACTCGGCTGAGTTTCCACGTCGCCTAGTCGTGGCTGCCCCTCCTCGATCAGTGCATCGAACCCTTGCGCCAACACCGCCCCCGGCAGCAGGAAGAGTGACAGCAAGACAAGGCGGCATTGGGTTGATCGATGGGCCCCAGCCGGCGATTGCTTCGCTGCGCCGGTGATTTCCATCTCGGTGGTTCCGCCGGTGGCTTGTCTCAACATGCTCGATCTCCTTGGTTTGGGTCCCCAGCCAAGATAAAGGAGGCTAGCGTCTCCGGCCACCTCTTATTCCATGAATCCAGGTGAGTGGTACCGGTCGAGCCGGCGCAGCAGCGGTCGCACTCGAGCCACCGCCGTACGGCCCTCGTCGGCATCATCGCCTTGTCGCGTGGGTCGCCTGTGGATCTGGTGTCATCGGTCTCACTCATTCCGCCGGCCGGACGTCGTCCAACATGCGCAACCAGTGCGCCGGTAATCCATGGGCCCGCGCGCCCTCTCTTAGCAGCGCCAGATAGCGGAGAGAAGGGTGGCCATCCTGTTCCTTGCCTTCGGCGAGATAGGTCACCGCCACCCTGGGTTGGCCCTCGATATCCTCGGCCTGGAGCCAGATCGGCCGGTACCGGCGACCGGGGACGCCTTCCGTGGCATCGAGCCGCAACAGGTCTCGGCGGGTGATTTTGTAGAGCACGCCCCAGACCTCGGCCTGGGGGTCGGGTGCGATATTGGCCGGCGCCGCTCTGCCTTTGGGGCGCCCCTCCAGGTTGAAGCGCAGCCGGTAGCCCGCCACCCGCCCGGGGCGCCAGTCGAGCGGGCGCATGCCGCGGCGCTCGCGAAAGGCGCTGTCGTGCATGTTGGCGCCGAAGGCGAAGTACCAGACCTCGTCTGTCGGCGGCCCCGTCAACGGGATGCCACGCAGCCGATAGTGGAGCCGAGACAACCACCACGATCTCGCGAGCCAGCGTCGCCATCGAATGTTCATCGGGGGAGTTCCTCCGAAGGGAAGTGACGCAAGCGGCGCACCAGGAACCCCTGTGCCAGGGCGGCCAGGGCGCTCATGGCGAAGACGGCGGCGTAAGAAAGCAGTTCGGCGACCACCGCACCGGCCAGCGGCAGCAGCGCGGCCGGTGCGACCAGGGCATTGAAGTAGCCGCTGTAGGCCGGTCGGTGGGCATCCGGGGAAATCTCCATCAGATAGCC
>NZ_JBDNGD010000185.1:0-10829 GCF_041689495.1 Halomonas sp.
AAAAAGCGTCATGTCAAAAACGTAGACGCGCCCCCGTTGATGAGCCAACTCCAAGCTGGGGAGGCAATCGCCTTGATTCGAGTTCTTGTCGCCGATGATCACCATCTGGTAAGGACCAGCATCGCCCATCTGCTCAACGCCGAGGAAGGCATCACCGTGGTGGGTGAAGTCGCCGATGGCGAGTCAGCGGTGTTCCAGACCCGCCGGCTGCAGCCCGATATCGTGCTGATGGATATCCGCATGCCGGGTATCGGCGGCCTCGAGGCGACACGCAAGATCACCCGAGGCATGGATGATCCGCGCGTCCTGGTGCTGACGGCCTTCCTCGAGGAGGCCTTTGTTCAACGCCTGCTGGATGCCGGGGCCTCCGGCTTCATCAGCAAGGGGTCTCAGCATGACGAGATGGTCGCGGCCATACGCAGCGTCTTCGCCGGACAGCGCTATATCAGCCCCGAGATCGCCCAACGGCTTGTCCTCTCGCGGATCGATGGTCAGGAAAATCCCTTCGACCAACTTTCCCACCGGGAGCTGCAGGTAGCGATCATGATCGTCAACTGCCAGAAGGTTGCTGACATTTCCGACCGCCTTTTCCTCAGCCCCAAGACGGTCAACACTTACCGATACCGCATCTTCGAGAAACTCGGCGTGCATTCCGATGTGGAGCTCACCCACATGGGGCTTCGCTACGGCCTTGTCGACGGCTTCGCCAGCATCGAATAATGCCAGGAGACACCGCAAAGGCGCCCATGAGTTTCGATCCCCGCCGCTTCCTGGATACCGTCACCGAGTCACCCGGCATCTACCGCATGCTCGATGACCAGGGCGAGACCCTCTATGTCGGCAAGGCCAGGCGACTCAAGGCACGCCTGGCGAGTTACTTTCGCGGCGCCCTGAATACCAAGACCCAGGCACTGGTCGGCAGGATCGCCGACATCCAGGTCACGGTCACCAACAGCGAGATCGAGGCCCTGCTGCTGGAACAGACCCTGATCAAGGAACTGCGCCCGCCTTACAACATCCTGCTGCGCGATGACAAGTCATACCCCTTCGTCTTCGTCACCGACCGTCACCCCTTCCCGGCCCTGGAATACAAGCGCGCCCGCACGCGACGCGACGGTGGCCGCTACCTGGGCCCGTACCCCAGCAGCGGCGCAGTCCGCGAGAGCCTCTCCCTGATGCAGAAGATCTTTCGCATCCGCAACTGCGAGGACAGCGTCTTCGCCCACCGCAGCCGGCCCTGCCTGCAATACCAGATACACCGTTGCAGCGCTCCCTGCGTGGGCTACATCGATGAGGAGGAGTACCGGCGGGACCTGGAGCATGCCGTGCAATGTCTGGAAGGCAAGAGTGAAGTGGTTACCCGGGAACTGACCCGCGACATGGAAACCGCCAGCCAGGCTCTCGACTTCGAGGAGGCGGCCAGACTGCGCGATCAGGTTCAGCATCTGCGCCAGCTCCAGCAACGCCAGTTCGTCGACACCGCCGGTGGTGACGCCGACGTTCTGGCCCTGGCGAGCCGACCGGGGACCCTGTGCATCTCGGTGCTCAGCATCAGACAGGGTCGGCTGCTCGGGGCCCGCCACTACTCACCGAGCAATGGCCTGGACCTGCCGCCGGATATGCTGCTCGGTGATTTCGTCAGCCAGTACTACCTCGGCCAGGCCAGGGAGATCCCTGACGAGGTGATCACCGGCCATCCACTCCCGGACAACGACTTGATCGCCGAGGCGCTGAGCGAGCAGCCCGGCCGTCGCATCCGCCTGACCTCTCGGGTACGCGGCCACCGGGCCCAATGGCTGGAGCTCGCCCGCACCAATGCCGAACAGCAGTTGGCCGGCCAACTGGCCAACCAGACCCAGCTTTCCCGGCGTTTCGAGGCCCTGCGTGACCTCCTGGGGCTAGAAATGCCGCCACATCGCCTGGAATGTTACGACATCAGCCACAGCCAGGGGGAGGCGACCATCGCTTCCTGCGTGGTGTTCGACGAGAATGGTCCGCGCAAGTCCGACTATCGACGCTTCAACATCGAGGGTGTCGCCGCCGGTGACGACTATGCCGCCATGCACCAGGTCCTCACTCGGCGTTTTCGCCGCTTCGCCGAAGGAGAAGGCGAACGCCCGGACGTGCTGATCGTCGACGGCGGCAAGGGCCAGCTCAACATGGCCCGGGAGGTCTTCGACACCCTGGATGTCCAGGGCGTCATGCTGCTGGGTGTCGCCAAGGGCAGCACGCGCAAGGCCGGGCTGGAAACCCTCTTCGTCGAGACCGCCGACAACGCCCTCGACCTGGACGGCAACTCGCCGGCCCTGCATCTCATCCAGCATATCCGCGACGAATCCCATCGTTTCGCCATCGCCGGCCACCGCGCAAAGCGTGACAAGACACGTCGTACCTCGACTCTTCAGGAGATCCCCGGGGTGGGCCCGCGCCGGCGGCGCGAGCTGCTGCGATTCTTCGGCGGCATCCAGGGCATTCGGCAGGCCAGCCGCGATGAACTGGCCAGGGTTCCCGGTATCAGCGACACCCTTGCCGACGCGATTCATCGTGCCCTGCATGGATGACGGCGCCCAAGCTGGATAGAATAGTGCCTATTGAAGGCCCTATCCCATGGCAAGGACAGCATTTCGCGATGAACATCCCCAACCTGCTCACCCTGGCACGCATCATCTTCATCCCCTTGCTGGTGGTTCTCTTCTACCTGCCCTTTGCCTGGAGCATGCCACTGGCGGCCGCCCTCTTTGCCCTGGCCTCGATCACCGACTGGCTGGACGGTTACCTGGCTCGCCTCTGGGACCAGGCCACGCCCTTCGGCGCCTTCCTCGACCCGGTGGCAGACAAGCTGATGGTTGCCGTGGCCCTGGCGTTGCTGATCGAGCGTTACGAGGCCATCTGGCTGACACTCCCTGCCCTGGTCATCATCGGTCGCGAAATCGTGATTTCCGCCCTGCGCGAATGGATGGCCGAAATGGGCAAACGAGGTCAGGTCGCCGTGTCCTGGATCGGCAAGGTGAAGACCACTCTGCAGATGGTCGCCCTGCTGGTCCTGCTGGCCTTTGAACCCGGTACTTACCTGGCCTATCTAGGGGTCATCACCCTCTATGTGGCCGCCGGCCTGACGCTCTGGTCGATGATCCTCTACCTGCGTTCCGCCTGGCCTCACCTGAGCCGTTCCATGTGACGGAGCTCGGGGAAAAGCGTTTGACAGTCACCGACTTATCCGTATAATTCGCTGTCGAGTCGAGCGGGAATAGCTCAGTGGTAGAGCATCGCCTTGCCAAGGCGAGGGTCGCGAGTTCGAATCTCGTTTCCCGCTCCAGATTTTCCACCGAAAAACTCGACGAGGCTGGATGGCAGAGTGGTTATGCAGCGGACTGCAACTCCGTGTACGCCGGTTCGATTCCGACTCCAGCCTCCACTTCCCCCCGATTTCCTGCTCGACCCTCAGACGCCCGGATGGCGAAATTGGTAGACGCAAGGGACTTAAAATCCCTCGGTGGCAACACCGTACCGGTTCGAGTCCGGTTCCGGGCACCACCCCGCCCAGGCTTCACCTCTTTCAGCTTCCCCCGCCTCGAGCCAGGACTTCACCCACGTGGTGCCGCCGAGGATACCCGTGCCTACAGATCTCCCTATCCGCAGCGAACATGAGATTCTCATCATCGGTGGCGGCGTGGCCGGCCTTACCCTTGCCCTGGAAATCGCCGACAACCGTGGCGTGACTCTGCTGCGGCCGGCCAGCGACGACCTGGGTGCCAGCCGCTGGGCCCAGGGTGGCATCGCCGCGGTACTCTCTCCCGATGACGACATCGACGCCCATATTGCCGATACCCTGGTGGCGGGAGATGGCCTCTGCGACGAGGCAGCCGTGCGCTTCACCGTGGAGCAGGGACCTTCGGCCATCGACTGGCTGATCTCACTCGGGGTTCCCTTCACGCGAGACACCAACCCCGGGGCCAGCTATCCCTACCATCTGACCCGCGAAGGTGGCCACGGCGCTCGCCGCATCATCCACGTCGACGATGCCACCGGACGCGCCGTGATGGATACGCTGATGGCCCATGCCAAGGCCCATCCCGACATCACGATTCGAGGGGACCTCTCCGCTATCGGCCTGATCAACGACGCCGACGGCGTTTGCCGAGGCGCGCGTTGTCTCGATACCCGGGGTCAGCTGCATGAACTGCTCGCCGGGGACACCGTACTCTCTACTGGAGGCGCCAGCGGTCTCTACCGACACACCACCAGCCCGAGGCCCGCCAGCGGTGAAGGCATGATGATGGCCGCCGAACTCGGGGCAGAACTGATGAACCTGGAATTCCAGCAATTCCATCCCACCTGCCTCTACGACCCCGAGGGCCCGCCCTTCCTGATCAGCGAGGCGGTTCGCGGCGAAGGGGGCCTTCTGATCAATGCCCGGGGGGAGCGCTTCATGCCGGGGATCGATCCCCGCGCCGAACTGGCCCCCCGAGATATCGTCGCCCGAGCCATCGATGCCGAAATGCAGCGCACCGGCAGCGACCATGTCAGCCTGGATATCCGTCACCTCGGCGAAGCGGTCATCCGCCAGCATTTTCCCACCATCCAAGCCCACTGCCAGTCGCGCGACCTGGATATCACCCGCACCCCGATACCCGTCGTCCCGGCGGCCCATTACAGCTGCGGCGGCGTAACCAGCGACCTGAATGGCGCATCGACCGTGGCCCGGCTCTTCGCCATCGGCGAGGTCGCCTGCACCGGACTCCACGGCGCCAACCGCATGGCCAGTAATTCACTGCTGGAATGCCTGGTCTTCGCCAGGAGCTGTGCCCGTCGACTGGCCAAGGCAGCCCCGGCCTCGACGGCGGCGCTGGTGCCGGTCGACTGGGGCCGTCAGCCGCTTTCAGCGGAGACGATCTCCGGGAACCTTGCCACCATTCGCCAGGCGATGAGTACCCGGGTGGCGATCGTGCGACACGACCAGGGACTGGCCGAAGCCGCCGACATCCTCGACCGCCTCGTCGACGACCTTGGCCCGAAGGTGCGACAGGCTTCCCCCACGGTAGCCCTGGCGAGTCTCTGGCATGCCCTGCGCCTCGCAAGGCTCAGCATCTTTTGCGCCAGTAATCGTCGGGAATCTCGAGGCCTGCACTACAATCCGGACTGTCCCCACCATGCCCAGGCCAGGCCCACGGCATCGCGGATCCATTTACCGGGATTCAAGAAAGACTGAGAAGCTCGCGTCGCAAGGCGCGCAAGGAAGCCTTGTCGCTGCTGTCGGGCCATAACCAGAGGCGACGACCATCGAGCCTGAGGCCCACCAGCCAGGGACCCAGGTAGTCGCATTCCAGGTTGACCGAACGCCACGGGGACTCGGCATCGTCTCGCCAGGCCCAGTCGCCCTCTCCGGTAGCCCGATGAATGACCCACAAATCTCCCCGAGGTCGACCGGCAGCCACCAGGACGAGCAAACCTCCCATAAGCATGGCCGATATCAGGCCGACCAGGAGACCAGCGAAGCCAAACGCCAGCCCAACCACCCCCATGGCCAGCAGCAGATGGACGACCATGGCGAGCCTAGACGGGACGATGGACAGCGTTGTCGGCGTTCTCGGCATAATCCACGATCAACTTCACGAGGCGGCGCAAGGCCGGATCATCCGGAGTATCCCGGCGCATCAACCAGGCGAACAGGTCCTGGTCTTCCTGATCGATCAGCCGCCTGTAGATAGCCTGGTCCCCTTCGTCCAGGGCGTCATAGCATTGCTCGAGAAAGGGAATCAGCAGCAGGTCAAGTTCCCACATGCCTCGCCTAGAGTGCCAGTAGAGACGCTTGCGCTGGGCAGCGTCCTTGGAAGAATCTTCGCTCAACGTCGACCTCGTGAATCAGTATGAATGTACGACGAAGTATACCCGAGGACTCCCCCAACGGCAGCCGTACCTTGCCGCGCCGGCGACTTATCACTATTGCTTATCACTATTGAGAGTGTAGTTCGTTGTTTTATCGAGAGTTGCCCAGTATGCTCTAGGGAAACAGCAGTATGCTCTAGAGAAATAACCGTGCCGGCAAGACTCAGGCCCCAGGCATGAACGCATGGAGACAGCCGATGACCAAGTCCGAGTTGATTGAGCAGATAGCGATGCGACAGCCCGAGTTATCCCACAAGGATGTCGAAGCGGCAGTCAGGATGATCCTCGATGACATCACCGACACCCTCTCGGAAGGAGGACGAGTGGAGATTCGAGGATTCGGCAGCTTCTCACTGCACTACCGCGAGGCTCGCGTCGGTCGCAACCCCAAGACCGGCGAGCCAGTCGCACTCGACGGCAAATTCGTGCCACACTTCAAACCCGGCAAGGAACTACGCGAACAGGTAGATGCCAGCCGTGCCCTTGGATATTGACCGTTCAATCGGATCTTCACCGTGTCGTCACTCCGGTACCCAATAGAGGAAACAGGCCCATGCGTTGGCTCAAAGGCCTGATCCTGGCCATCATCCTGCTGTCGGTCCTGCTGGTCGGCATCCTGTTCGCCGTCAATAACCAACAGACCTTGCCGCTCAACCTGATCTGGATCGAACTTCCCGCCGCCTCGTTATCCGTCTGGCTGCTTGCCTCCCTGGCCGCCGGGGTCCTGCTCGGCATGGTGGCCATGATCGGCGTCTACCTGCGCCTGCGCACCCAGCTGACCAGCGCCCAGCGACACAACCAGCAACAGCGCAAGGAACTCGATCGGCTGAGAGTCCAGGAGATGAAGGAACTCCCCTGAATGCCCGATCCTCTGCTGCTGCTCCTGTTACTGGCAGCGGTCGCCACCGGCTGGTGGCTGGGCCGCCGCCAGCGCAGAAGATCCGATGATCCCGGCACCGCCTCAAGCCTCTCGCGGGACTACTTCGTCGGTCTCAACTACCTCCTCAATGACCAGCAGGATCGCGCGATCGAGACCTTCGTCGCCGCCCTGGAAGTCAACAGCGAGACCATCGATACCCATATCACCCTGGGTAATCTCTTTCGCTTGCGTGGTGAAGCCGACCGCGCCGTGAAGATCCACCAGAACCTGCTGGCCCGCCCGACCCTGAGCGTGACACAGAGTGAACGCGTCCAGCTCGAACTCGCCCGTGATTTCTTCCGACTGGGTCTCCTGGACCGTGCCGAGCGCCTGCTCCAGGGCCTGATACGCGATTCCCGGGATGCCGAATGCCAATATTCCGCCAAGCGATTGCTGGTCGATCTGCTGGAAAGGGAGGGCGAGTGGAACGGTGCGCTCGAGGTGGCATTGCCACAGCTGGCGGATCAGGACGAGGACATTCGCCGAGCCGCCGCCCACTGGCTATGTGAACTGGCCGAGCAGGAGCGCCATGAAGCGAGCCCCGGGCTCGCCCGAAAGCACCTTCGCCGGGCGTTGTCCACGGACCCTGGCTGCGTTCGTGCCAACCTGCTTCTGGCAGAACTCGAACACGACACCGGCCACTACAAGAAGGAGATCGGGATCCTCAAGCGCATTCCCGATCAGGATCCTGCCTACACGCCGACGATTCTGGCGTCCCTGGAGCGGGCCTACCGCCTGCTCGATAACGAACCCGGGTTGATCCGTTGTCTCCAGGAACTGGTCGACCGAGCCCCCTACACCAGCGTGGTCTTGATGCTCACCGATACCCTTCGCCAGCAGGACGGGAGTCAGGCGGCCAGCGCCCTGGTCAGTGAGCACCTGGAGCGGCATCCCAGCCTGGGCAAGGTCGACTGCCTGATGGAGCTCTATCGGCATGATGGCCAGGGCGCCACCCCCGAACGGCTCGATCTACTCAAGCGCCATACTCATACCCTGCTTCACGCCTTGCCACAGCATCGCTGCCGCCGCTGCGGTTTTTCCGGCGACCCGCTGCATTGGCTCTGCCCGCAATGCCGCAGTTGGGGAACCACCAAACCGATCACCGGTATCGAAGGCGATTAGCCAGGTCTCAGCTCTCGGCCAGTTCCGCCTCGATAGCGGCCAGCACCGCCATGGGATTCTCGGCCCGGGTCACCGGCCGCCCCACCACCAGATGCGTGCTCCCCGATACCATGGCGTCACGTGGTGTCATGACGCGACGCTGATCCTCGGCGGCGGCGAACGCCGGACGAATCCCCGGGGTGACCTTGAGAAAGTCCGCTCCGCACAGGTCGCGTAACCGGGACGACTCCCCCGCCGAACAGACCACCCCGTCCATGCCGCTGTCGCGGGCCAGCAATGCCAGACGCTCGACCTGCTCCCCAGCCGAGGCATCGACGCCCACCTCGGCGAGATCGTCATTCCCCATGCTGGTCAATACCGTGACGGCAATCAGCCGGGTGCTGTAACCATGGGCATCAAGACGGTCCCGGGCCGCCGCCATCATGCGACGCCCCCCACCCGCATGGACATTGACCATCCAGACGCCCTGTTCGGCCGCCGCTTGCACGGCGCCCGCCACGGTATTGGGAATGTCGTGGAATTTGAGGTCCAGGAAGACGTCGAACCCCCTTCCATGCAGGGCATCCAGGACCTCGGGGCCGCTGCGGGTAAAGAGTTCCTTGCCCACCTTGACCCGACATCGAGCCGGATCGAGCTGATCCGCCATGCACAGGGCGGTATCCAGGGAAGGGTAATCGAGGGCAATGATCAACGGTGAATCGAGAGGCACAGACCGGTCTCCAGTGACGTCATCCGGGTGGATAGCAAATCGCTGGCAGTATATCAGCCGGCCGCGACGGAAGACGTCAGAAAAGGATGACGCGCCAGCAGGTTGTTTTTTCCACAAGGTTGCCCGTCCAGGTACTCGAGAGTTGATGGAGATTTCCTACAGAAGCTGTAGGACCTGGACTACACCAGAAACCCTTTACTCAAGACTAGGTTTAGTAAGAGCAGGCGCTCAGCGTCTGGTCCAAGCCTTCGAAAATAAGGAGATGCGACATGAAAGCAATCACACAAGGATCCCTCGCCGCCCTGGTGTTCAGCATGATGCTCATGCTGTCCCCCCTGGCCGCCGTCGGTCAGGATCTGGCACCCATCAACGTCAATACCGCCAACGCGGAGTTGCTCGCCGAGCTGCCGGGTATCGGGCCCGTCCTCGCGGAGGCCATCATCGGGGAACGTGACGACAATGGCAGCTTCGAGAGCGCGGACGACCTGACGAGAGTCAGCGGCATCGGCGATGCCACCGTCGACGGCTTGCGCGATCAAGTGGAATTCTGACGACGCCTTATCACGTTTCGGAAATGTAACAGATAGACAGGACACCGCCGGCTGCCTTCGCTGCCGGCGGTGTCGTCACGTTCATCAGCCTATGCCATGTGTCAGAGACGCAGACCACCGTCACACTCGATGACACGACCGGTGAAATAGCGGTTCTCCATGATGAAGGCAACGCTCTCGGCGATGTCATCCGGCTGGCCGAGCCGACGCAAGGGAATACCGCTGGTCAGCTTGTCGAGCATGTCCTCACGCATCGAGGCGGTCATCTCGGTCTCGATGAAGCCCGGCGCCACTGCACCGACACGAATACCATAACGGGCCAGCTCTGCCGCCCAGGTGGTGGTCAGTGCCACCACGCCGGCCTTGGCCGCCGAGTAGTTGCTCTGCCCCATGTTACCCGCGCGGGAGATACTGGAGATATTGACGATGACGCCTTCCTTGCCCGATTCGATCATCTGGCAGGCCGCCTCGCGTCCACACAGGAAGACACCCGTGAGGTTGACGTCGATGACCTGCTGCCACTGCTCGACGGACATGGTCTTCACCACCTTGCCGTCCTCGGCCTTGACCATCAGGGCGTCGCGCACGATACCGGCATTGTTGACCAGGCCCCTGACGGGCCCCAGTGACGAGGCGATATCGGCGAAGGCCTTCTTGACCGAGGCATCATCGGCCACATCGACGAAAAAGCCGCGTGCCTCGATACCCGAGTCATGAAGTCCGTTCACCGCCTTGTCCAAGGCATCGCCATCGACATCCAGCAGCGCCACGGTGGCACCACGGTCGCCCAGCATGTGTGCCATCGCCAGGCCGAGCCCTTGGCCTCCGCCCGTGATGGCGATTACCGAATCCTTGAGTTCCATGTTCGCTTCTCCAATTCAAGGGGACGCAAGGCTCGCCGATGCAGGTACAGGTCCGGGGCGAGCCGGGCACCGATCGAGGTGACGTCCGGGGATGATTTACCTCTATTGTTGCACTGCAACATTTCTCATGGCAAATGAAAATCCGTCGAGTCCTGATCGACACCGTCCCCGCCGGTTGATTTTTCGCACCCCGCCCCCAACAAGATTGGAACCGTCACCCTGGAGCCATCATGCCGTTTCTTCTTGCCTTTACCCTGTTCGCGCTGCTGGATTTCGTCCTGCTCTTCTCGGTGGGAAGCCAGATCGGCTTGCTCATTACCCTCGCCCTGGTACTGGCCACCGGTTTCATCGGTCTGCACATGATTCGTCGCGAAGGCGTCGCCACCTTCGCCCGGGCCCGGGAGCGTATGGAGCGGGGAGAGATCCCCTCCAGCGAGCTACTCACCGGGGCCGCCCTGATTTTCGGTGGTGCCCTGCTCATGGCGCCGGGGTTTCTTTCCGACGCCCTGGGCTTCATCTGTCTGATACCCGATGCCCGTCGCCGGCTCGGTCGGTTGCTGGCCTGGCTCGGGGTGCGCCTGCAGGGCATTCACGGGGAAAGTGGTCGATCGCGGCCCGGCTCGGGGCCGGATGCGGATTGGCAACAGGCCGGTAAAGGGGACACGTCATTCCGGCAGCAACATGGCCGCACCAGGGAAGGGAGTCACGACGCCCCCCTGGAGGGTGACTTCATCCACCACGATGAACCACGCCGCTGAGTCGACTACTGATGAATTTTT
>NZ_JBDNGD010000186.1:0-3304 GCF_041689495.1 Halomonas sp.
AGTCGTGTCTCGGCTCGCTGGCGTAATTCCTTGATATTGCTGCGAGAGTCATCGGCGGTGGCGTTGACCAGTTCCTCGATGGTCTGCGTCAAGTGGTGCAGATCTTCCTTGATCTGTTGGCTGGATTCCTGAGTGTCGGATTTTTTACGGGTAGCCATTGTGGTCTTCCTCTGACGGTGAATGACGGCTTCAGCATAACAGCCATCGGAACGAGTTCAATCCGATTTCCTGGCGACTTCTGCTGCTCCCTTGGCTCAGCGGATAAGGCTGCCGCCGGAGAACAGTGGATTGAGGCTGAAGCCCAGGCTGAGGCGGTTCTGGCGATGGTCGTAGTCGACCATGCTTTCGCCGTAACCGTAGTAGTACTGCACATGTCCGCGAATATTGCTGTTGAACAAGGGCCAGGAATAGTCCACCTGTGTGCCCATGTTGCCGGCGCTGGGATTGCCACGCCACAGCAGGCTGAGTTCATTGTCGCCCAGCCGCTTGGCGATGGTGACATCCCCGTATCCCATAAAGCGCTCGATATCGGGATTGTCGTCCTCGCTCCCGGATTCGGGTATCCGCCAGTGGGGGGCGAGGCTGAAGGCCCAGTCCCCGCGCTGGAAGTTGCTATCGAGATACACGCGGTTCCAGCTTCGCGACAGCGGGTCCGAGCGTCCATTGGACAGATGGTTCAAAGCCAGGCGATTGCGGGTATTGGTCCAGCCGAGGAACTGCCAGGCATTATCGAAGTTGATGAAGACTTCGGGTTCGAAGTTGGTTTCGCGAAACGGCGAGGAGGCCTCGGTGTTGTAGGCCTGCCACCAGCCACGCTGGGTATAGGCGAAAAACAGATCGCCATGGTCGCCGAACAGCCCTTCGATCAGATTGACCTTGACGCTGAACTGGAACTTGGCCTCGAAGTCATCCGGGCCGGTAGTCTCGGTGATATCGCGGAAGGCCTCACGGTTCGGCTTCGGGGAGTAACTGACCGGGAAGAGGTAGTTTTGACGATAGGCGGTAATCGACAGGGGATTGCGTGTGGACTCCCTCTCGAGCAGGCGTCGCTCGGCGATTTCCTCGAGGACCTGGTCACCCGCCGAGGCGGGCGAGTCGTCAATGATCTCGGCATCGCCGTTGGCGTCTGCGGGAAGCGCTTCCAGCGTCTGTTCCAGAGACCTCATTTCCGCTTGCAATGCCTGGAGACGCGCCTTGATGGCGGCCCGCTCCGCTGCGGTAGCCTCTGCGAATGATTGGCTAGCCTGACCGAACAGGATCACTACCGAGGCAGTAAGGGTGATGGAACGCATTGTGATCATGACGACACTCGAGGACATGCAAGGATAAAATGCTGTTTACCACGTGGCTGGCGCAAGTCAAACGGATTCACATCGTCATGCATTGCCATGCCCTGTCGGGAAGCCGAGAATCAACAGGTGGCCACTTCGGTCGGAAACGCCAGGGATATGGTGGACAGCATGGTCTTCATTGTACGCGCATTGTCAGGACGCGTCGTCAGCATTCCCCACTGGGTGATTCCCTGGGTCTTGTTGTGGCTGGTGATAGGCCTGGCTGATGGTGCCATGGCGCAAACCCCTTTGCCCGAGCGCTCGGATATCGAACAGCGTCTCGCCGAGTTGCAACCCGAGGAGGGGGTGACGCAGACGGATGCGGCTCTTCGCGATATCGAGGCATTGGAAGTGGTGCTCGCCGATCTCCAGGCCTATCTGGAGTTCGAGGATCGGCTGGTGGCCCTCAACGAAAGCGTCGAAAAGGCCCCCACGCAACTCCTGAGGCTGGAACGTGAACTCCTTGACGAGGAAGAGGCGGATCTCAACTTTTCCGCCACCGACCTGGATGAACTGACGCTCGAAGAGCTCGAGATGCGTCAACAGGAAGCGGTACTGGAGCTGCAGCAACTGCAGGAGCGACTCGCCAGGTCAATGCCCAGTTACTGGCCGCCAAGACCTCACCAAAGCGCGCCCAGCGGGCCATCGCCGAGGCCATGCAGACCGCCGAGCAGAGTCGTCTCGCCCTGGACGAACTGGAGGCAAGAGGGGTAGCCGATGACAATCCGCAGTTGTTGCAGCTGCGGGTGTCTCGCCATCTGGCGGACGTGAAGCTGCGTTATCACCAGCGTGAGCTGGCGACCAGCACGCGATTGCAAGACACGCCAGGACCTCAAGGACGAGATTGCCGATCTGCGTCTTCGCCAGTTCGACCTGGCGCGTCAGCGTGATGATCTGCGCCAGGGTGAGCGACTAGCGAGACAACGCCTGAATGATGCGGATGTGGATATCACGCCGGCCCTGGTCGAATCTCTGCAACGCCTCTATCAATCTCGTCGGGAATTGGTCGACCAACTCGAGCAGACCTATGGCAACCTGCTGAGCAGTGCCATCGAACTTCAGCTCAATCAGGAGCAGATGCTCGCGAACTCGCGTGAATTGCGAGCCACCATCGACGAGCAACGCTTCTGGGTGGCGAATCGTCGTCCCCTGGATCTTGCCTGGTTAGGACAGTTGCCTTCGCTGTTCATGCTCGAGTGGCAAGAAGGGGAATGGCGGCTGATTCTGCCGCGCAACTGGCGCCTGCCCGCTCAGGAGGTGCTCTGGGGCTTGCCCTTGCTGTTGGCGGCAGGATTGCTGCTGGGGGTGCGCCGGCGAATCAAGGCGAGGCTGATTGTCCTGCATGACCAGATCGGCCGCCTGCACAGTGACTCCCAGGCACATACGCCCGTCGCGATCGCCCTCAATCTATTGCTGGCCCTGCCGGGTCCCCTGGTGTTGGCAGGCATCGGTGCTGTGCTTGTCGCCGAGGCTCAGGCGAGTGCCGCGGGACTGGGCAAGACCCTCTGGCACCTGGCCCTGGCCTGGGCGGTGGTCGCCTGGTCACGGCGACTGCTGGTGGCTGACGGAGTGGCGACCCGGCATTTCCATTGGCCAGCGGCCTATGTGAGACGCCTCCGCGGTTTGTTGAAGTGGTTCGGCCTGGCGCTCGTGCCGGTGCTGTCCATCGCCATCCTGGCGCGTGACGGAGAGATCAGCCTCGAGACCCGGCCATTGGCTCTCGGATTGCTGCTGGGTGGTCTGCTTGCCATGAGCCTGATCCAGGCGCGGCTGATCCTGGCCCATACGCCATTCTTCGGCATCAAGCTCTTCCGCCTCTTGCTGGGCCTGATCTTCGCCTCGGCCCCCCTCATCCTGCTGGGGCTTATCGTCTCGGGTTACGAGTACACGGCACTCCGGTTGATCGGTCACTTCGTGATCACGCTTTATCTGCTGGGATTGTGGATCCTGGTGGAGGCCGCGGTGGTCAGGGG
>NZ_JBDNGD010000187.1:0-6508 GCF_041689495.1 Halomonas sp.
GCTGTCGGTTTCCAGCACATAGCCATCCTCGGGCAACGACGCCACGGTACGATGCAACCGTTTGGCCCGCTGATGGGTCACCGCTCCGCCCAGCCCGAGCGTGAAGCCGAGCTCGAGGAAGGCCCTGGCCTGCTCGGGAGAGCCCGCGAAGGCATGGATCAGCCCGCCTGCCGGCGGGTCGAGCTGACGCAATCGCTTGGCGACCTTATCATTCGCGCGTACACAGTGGATCACCACGGGAAGTCCGAGTGCCTTGGCGAGACGCAGTTGGGCATCGAAGAGTCGCCACTGGGCGTCCAGGGTCTCGGAGAAGCGGCCATCGATGCCGCACTCACCCACCGCCACGACCTCTGGATGCGCGTCCAGGGCCTGCGCCAGGGCATCCAGATCGTCTTCGCCGTGCGCATCCATGAAGTAGGGATGCAGCCCCAGGCAAACGCTGACGTCATCGCGCTCACCGAGTGCCAGCACATTCGACCATCGTTGCCGAGTCGTGCCCGGCACCACGAAATGATGTACACCCTCCGCCCTCGCCCGCTCGATCACCACCTCGCGGTCGGTATCGAAATCGGGGAAATCCAGATGGCAATGGGCGTCGATGAGCATCTTCAGCTTCTCCGCTAGCGGACTTAGATTCGCGGCTTTTCCGGCGACAGGCCTAGGATAAAGCGCTTCGACCCTTCACTTCCTGTACGTAGAATGGTTAACGCGATTTCTTTACGTAAAACCAGCCCCATAGGGCGCCCTGCCCTCCAGGGCGCCGAGTGTAAAGAAAAAGACCAGTTTATTTACTATAAATTACAGCTACACTCTGGTTATCCTGAGGGGCAAAATACTCTACGCTCAAGCCTATTCTTTCAAAGTCTTCAATCACTTCATCTAGGTCATGATTCTGATGCTGCATTATGATATAAAAAGGCTCTTCTGCTCCCAAGATACCATCAAAATAAATTGGCTTCATGTCGACCTCACCGCTATTAAAATAAAACTCAGCCATCATTTTCTGAATTTCCGGCATTGAGGAGTTTCTCGCCAAGTAATATATATTACCTTCTGGCCTTGAATTTTTCTCCACAAAAGCAATAGCTTCAGCATGGTTTTGCATAGGAGAGACCTTTGATTTTACCTGAATAAAAGTTGCGGCCAAGTTTCCAACGCCACCAATAAAAATCAGAAGAAAGACAAATCTTAACCCAGAGATTTTTAGACCTTGCGCCGCAAGGCCAAGAAGTATAGAAAAAATAGGGAGAACTACAATATAATTCCTTCTGGTAGAAATTGGCGAATGATAATCAATAGCCGCTATTATAATGACAAAAGCCACCAACAAAGCAGTGCAACTAATCCAAACATTTTTTAGTTTTTCAGAATTTTCAAAGTCTCGATCCTCTCCTTTCCTCGCAAAAAGAGTCACTGCAGCAAGCAAGGAAACAAAAATCAAAGCAACAACATACTCTTTATATGGCTCTGGGAAAGCCTTTGACAAGTAATTTAATTGGGGAGTCATACCTGAAGAAAGCTGATAAATTGTTGATTGAATTCCTTCAGACTTTATCCAAAAATTTTCCCCTGTCTTTTCACCAATTCCTCCTTTCAGGAAATGGAAAAAAGGCCATATAAGGCAAGATATTCCTGAAAAAACAATAGTTAACGATCTTTTAACATCTTTCCTAACGTCGTAAAGTGAAAAAATAAGTATCAGCCCAGCATAGATAAAACCAAAGTAATGAGTCAGGGTTAAAGAAATGGAAAGGAAGATTAATACAAAGAACTTAATTAAACTATCTTTATGCCAGCTTTTAAGGTATGAGATAGTCAGGAATGATGAAAGCATAAGCATCATGGAATATGACCTTGTCTCTTGAGCATAAAATGCAAATAGAGAGCTTGTCGCAAAGAATATAATAGTTGCTTTAAAACTTATTCCTCCAACCTCATTCTTAGCCCAAAACCATATAGCAGACAGTGAAGCTATAGAAAATACAAGACTTAGCAACCTAGTTACACGCTCATCAGAACCGAACAGGCCAACCCATAAATTTAGAATAACCTGGTATAATGGCGGGTGAACATCAGAGAGAATGTATACATTAAACATATCTCCCATGCTAAGATTTGCTGCCACAACAGAGTACAGCTCGTCCCACCAATAGGAGTATTGGTAGAAAACTCCTACCATGGATAAAAGTATCCCTGCACCCACTAGAAAGTATGTAAAATAATCTGAAATATTTTTCACAGTCTTCCCTCAAACAGAGATAAATTTTTTGTCTCTACTTTGCCAGAGATAACCCCTATCAACCAAGGTAACTAAGGGAATATCCGCTGCGGTATCACCATACGCAAACGTTTCTACCGGACTACGACCATCTCGCCACGCAAGGACCCGTCTTAGCTTTTCCTTCCCATGACAGTTTTTACCTCGAAATTTCCCTGACACATGACCACCGGCATCCCTTTCGAGCGCTGTGCAGATCACATCCGAGAAAAGCTCTCGCTTTGCCCAAGCGTTCAGGTATACGTCCATCGAGGCACTGACCAGCACGCACTCATGCCCCTGTTCCTGGTGCCACCTGAGGCGCTCCATGCCCTCGGGCCGCAACATGGTGGGAATCACTTCTTCGCTGAAGCGATTCCCCAGTTCGAAGAGTTCATCGATGTGGTAGCCGGCCAGGTACTGCTTGAGCACGATCTGCTTGGCAATATCGTTGCGCAGCAGCTTGGCGAAGTAGGCGGCCAGCACCGGGCTGACCAAGGCCAGCTTGGCGTAGTAGGTCGGCGTGCCAACAACGAACTTGAGGAACGGCATCAGGGTGTCGCCGGTCGTCAGCGTGCCGTCGAAGTCGAAAAATGCGACGGGACGAGTGTCCGGGCTGTCGGTATCCTGGCTCATAGCGACATCCGTTTGAAGATCGATTCGGGGATATGCTTGATGATCAGCATGATGCCCCACCAGAACCACGGCAGGTACACCTCGCCCTTGCCCTTCTGCATGGCCTTGATGATGCCCTTGGCAATCTGCTCGGGCTTGGCCCACAGCGGCCCTGACTTATCGAGGCCGGCGGTCATGGGGGTATCCACGAAACCGGGCTTGATGGTCACCACGTCCACGTTGGCCTTGGCCAGGCGATTACGCAGGCCCTGAAGAAAGAGGGTGACCATGCCCTTGGCGGCGCCATAGACGTAGTTGCTCTGCCGCCCTCGATCGCCGGCCACCGAGCTGATCACGGCGATCACCCCGTGCTGCTGTTGCTCGAGGCGATTGGCGAGCAGGGTCAGCAGGCTGATGACGCTCAGGGCATTGGTCTCGATCTCCTGGCGGGTCTTGGCGACATCCGCCTGACAGGCCTGCTGGTCCGGCAGGGTGCCGTGGGCGATCAGTACGCCGTCGATGCCGCCCAGCAGGTGCTCGGCGGCATCGATGAGGTGGGCATGCTGGTGGCTGTCGGTCAGGTCGGCCACGCTGCCGTCGATGCGCTGGTGGTCGCTGGCCCGCACCGTCAGGTCGTCGATGAGGGCCATGAGCTTGTCGCGGTTGCGCCCCACGCAGTAGAGGGAGGCGCCTTGAGCGACCAGCTGCCGGGCGGTTTGCTCGGCAATGGCGGAGGTCGCACCGAAGAGAATCACACGCTTGAGGGAGTTCATGAGGTCACACGCTGCCAGAATCGGGAAGAAAAGCCAGGATCGACGTAGTCGCTGAAGGCTTCCCATTGGGGATAGCCGGACTGAAACAGGCTCGCCGGCATACGGGCGTCCTTGCCGGGATAGAGAGTGCCACCGGCTTCACGCACGATGGCATCCAACTCCTCGAGAAGGCGCAGGGTCTTGTCACCCCTATTGGGGAAGTCCAGAGCCAGGGTGGTTCCGGGGCGCGGGAACGACAGCATGCCCAGCGACGTCTTGTCCCCGAAGGTCTTGAGCACGGCAAGAAACGAGCCTTCCCCGCGCCTGGCGATGGTATCGAGCAGCGCCGCGGTGGCGGCCTCGGCCTCGCGGGGCGGGATCACGCACTGGTACTGGTAGAAGCCACGCCGCCCATAGATGCGATTCCAGTCCTGGATGGCATCCAGCGGGTAGAAGTACGGCACATAGTGGGTCAATGCCCCCTGCGGCTTCAGCGGCTGCCGGTAGTAGAGGGTATTGAAGGCGCGCAGGCTCAGGCCGTTGACCAGCGAGAACGGCGGGTCGATAGGGATGCGCTTGCCGCCTTCCTTGAACGTCGGCAGCTCCGTCTGCGTCGCCGCGTGCTGACCCGCGAGCAGGATGCCCCGGCCCTGGGCGTTGCCCTTGGCCAGGCAGTCGATCCAGGCCACGGTGTAGGGCCAGCGGGCCTCGGCGCGTCGATTGAGCGTCCAGAACTCGTCCAGATTGGTGAAGCGCTGCGACTCGACCCACATCCAGGGGTTCTGGATCGGCATCAGCTGAAGCTCGACCCAGCGCATCAGCCCGGTCAGCCCCAGACCGCCGACGGTCGCCGAGAACCAGCCGCTGTCGTCCTCGGGCCGGCACTCAATGACGCTGCCATCGCTGCGCCACAGTTCCAGAGCGCGAACATGATGGCCGAAGCTGCCCACGGCATGATGGTTCTTGCCATGCACGTCGTTGGCCACGGCACCGCCCACGGTGGCCAGGCGCGTCCCCGGCGTACTGGGCAGGAACCAGCCTCGGGGCACCACCAGGGCGAGAATCTCGGCCAGGGTCACCCCGGACTCGCAGCGCAAGATGCCCCGCTGTGGGTCGAACTCGATAAAACGGTCGAGCCCTCGGGTCAGCAGCAGCGTGCCCTGCTCGGTCAGGCACACATCGCCATAGCTGCGCCCGTTGCCGTAGGCCAGCAGCGGCCTTGGCAGGCTGTCCGGCACACCGGCCGTGCGCTGGGTGAGCGCATGGACCGCGTCGGGTGTCACGCGCGGCAGACGGTTCCAGGAGCACGGGGCGGTCATGCGGCGTCCTCCGACGGCATCTCACCGTGGCGGCTGCGGATCAGGGCCGCCAGGCCGATGACCACGGCAAACCACAGCGTGGCCAGGCGGATGAATACCGTCGCCGCGATGGCGGCGGGCATGGTCATGCCCTTGAGGACCAGCAGCGAGACCATCACCGCCTCGGCGCCGCCCAGGCCACCCGGCAGGAAGCTCAACGCCCCGGCCAGCATCGACAGCGCATAGACGAAGATGGCGAACGACAGCGAGATGTCGGCGCCGAGCCAGCCCAGCATCCAGTAAAAGGCCAGTGCCTCGGCACCCCAGGCGACCACGCTGATCACGGTGGCGATGCCCAGCAGGCCGGGACGATGGCAGCGACGCGCGCCTCCCAGCATCTCGCTGGCATGGGCGACCAGGGCCATCAGTTTGCCCTGACGGGCCGAGGCCCAGTCGTGCAGCTTGTCCAGCAGCGTCTGACTCGACAGACAGACCAGCACCACCACGATCCCCAGCACGCCAGCGAGCACGATGCCCCGCGCCTGGGGGTACTGGGCCAATCCCACCAGGGTGAGCAGCACGATGGCGACAAGATCGGAGAGCCGCTCACTGATGAAGGCGGCGAAGGTCGCTGGGAAAGGGACGCCGTGCTGCTTGAGCAGCACACCACGGAAGGCTTCCCCCGCCTTGCCGGGCGTGGTGGTCAAGGCAAAGCCACTGAGATAGATGCGCAGGCTCGGCGGCCAGGCCACGGCATGGCCCAGCTGCGACAGGTAGAGCTGCCAGCGCCCGAAGCGCAGCCCGTAATTCACCAGCGACAGGCTCAGAGCGATCAGCGTACCCACCAGGCCGATCTGTACGAAGGCGGCAACCACCTCCTCCCAGCCGCCCCACAGGGAAAACGCCAGGTAGCCGGCGGTCGCCACCACGATGGAGAGGATCAGCGCCCGCAGTCGCCACCCCTCCAGGTGATTCACTGCAGAGGTCATGTGAGCACCCACAGGGTGGTGATCACCCAGGCCGCCACCGTCACCAACAGATGGCGATCCTGCACCAGATCCTTGGCGGTATCGTTGCCCTTGGCCAGATGATGCAGCAGATAGAGGTAGCGAAAGATGCCATACACCACGAAAGGCAAGGTGTAGATCAGACCATTACTCCCATGCAGGGCAATCGTCTCAGGGGAGACCGTATAGAGACCATACGCTATCACCGTACAGGCGGCGGTGATGGAGATGAACTGCTCAAGCATCTCGGGGCTGTAGTCATCGAGCACGCGCCGTGTCAGGCCATTGTTGGCACCTTCGGTGGTCTCCAGCATCAGCAGCTCGGCGCGTCGCTTGGTAAAGCCCAGGAACAGCGTGACCATCATACCGCACAGCAGCAGCCACGCAGACGGCGCAATGCCCAGGCCCACCGTGCCGGCCAGGATGCGCAGCATGAAACCGGAGGCGATCAGGAACACGTCGAGGATCACGACGTGCTTGAGGTGCCAGGAGTAGAAGATATTGATGACAAAGTAGGTCGCCACGAACAGCGTGACCCAGCCGCTGACCAACAGCGACAGCACCGCCGAAGCAGCCACC